>PBJR01000009.1 GCA_002721175.1 Flavobacteriaceae bacterium
TAAATTACTCATTTTCAAAAACCATTGGTATGATAGTCGAGGTTCGATAATGACATTCGTCCTTTCTGAAAATCCAACATTATGAATATGATCTTCTACTTTCACCAATTGTCCGCTTGACTTAAGTTTTTTTAAAACTTTTTTTCTGGCAGCAAATCTATCAAGCCCTTCAAATTCAAGACCTAATTCGTTAAGGGTGGCATCCAAATTAAAAATATCATATACTTCCAAATTATGTTTATCCCCTAAAATTTTATCGTTGAAGTCATGAGCCGGTGTAACCTTTAAACAACCAGTGCCAAAATCAATATCTACATATTCGTCAAATATGACGGGAACTGCCCTATTACAAATTGGAACAATTATTTCTTTACCTATCAGCTTTTCATATCTATCATCATTAGGATTTACACATATAGCAGAATCTCCAAAAATAGTTTCTGGTCTTGTTGTCGCCACAACAATAAAATCATCTGAATCTTTAATTTTATATTTGATGTGATATAAATTTCCTTGAATTTCTTTAAATATAACCTCTTCATCCGATAGAGTTGTTTTAGCTTTGGGATCCCAATTAACTGCTCGAAAACCTTTATAAATTAGACCCTTATTAAATAAATCTATGAATACTTGAACGACTGATTCAGTCATTTCACTATCCAAAGTAAATTTTGTACGATTCCAATCACAAGAACAACCTAATTTTTTTAGCTGGTTCAAGATGATATTGCCGTACTCATTGGTCCATGTCCAGGCATGCTCTATGAATTCCTCGCGACTAATATTATTCTTATCTATGCCCATATCTTCAAGCATAGCTACAACTTTTGCTTCAGTAGCTATTGAGGCGTGATCTGTACCTGGTACCCAACAAGTGTTTTTCCCTTTAAGGCGCTGACGCCTTATTAATACATCTTGAATAGTATTGTTTAGCATGTGTCCCATGTGTAAAACGCCTGTGACGTTGGGAGGGGGCATAATAATAGTATATGGTTCTCTTGAATCAGGGTTTGATTGGAAAAAATTATTTTTTAACCAATATTCATACCATTTCTGTTCTATTTTTTTTGAATCATATTTCAGAGGAATTTCCATTTGTTTGGAACGATTTTTGTATTGGTTGAAGCAAAAATAGTTATATTTTGTGTTCTTAAAAATATTTAATCTTACAAATATGTTCAGACTATTTTTTGATTCTATTAAAAATATTTAAATTTACGCTTCTATTAAATTTTATCAAAATGAAAAAATTATATGCAATATTAATAATGACCTTTCTGACTTATGGAGTTAATGCACAAAACAAAGTGGCTAAAATTGAATTTGAAACTACCGTAATTGATTATGGAACAATTGAAAAAGGTGCAAATGGTTTGCGAGTTTTTAAGTTCACAAACACTGGAAATGCTCCTCTGATAGTTACAGACGTAAAATCGACATGTGGATGCACGGTTCCTAAAAAGCCCGAAAAACCAATACCACCTGGTGAATCTGGAGAGATTCAGGTAAAATATGATACTAAAAGAGTAAATCCAATAAGAAAAACAATTACAGTAACCTCCAATGCAATAACTCCAACGGTTGCATTAAAAATAAAAGGTAACGTAATTGACCCAAACAAAGAGAATACTATGGAAAAAAAGAAAAAAAGTATTGTTGAAAAATAATTTTAAATTTAATTTTATAAGAAGCACCTAACAGCAGGTGCTTTTTTTTTAAATTATTAAAATTTAATAAACCTTTTAGTAAATGCCAAAAATCTCAGACAAAGGGTTAAAAATGCCAGCTTCTCCAATAAGGAAATTGGCACCCTACGCAGAAAAAGCAAAGTCATGTGGTGTACATGTTTACCACCTTAACATTGGCCAGCCTGACATTAAAACTCCAAAAATAGCACTTGATGCAGTAAAAGAAAACAATATCAATATTCTTGCTTATAGCCAATCAGAGGGATCATTCAAATACAGAAAAAAATTAGCCAAATACTATCATAATCACAATATAAATATTGAACCCACCGATATTATTATAACTACCGGCGGTAGTGAAGCTTTAACTTTTGCGTTTGGAACTATAATGGATCCAGGTGATGAAGTGATTATTCCTGAACCATTTTATGCGAATTACAATGGTTTTTCTGCTGCTCAGGGAGTAAAAATAAAAGCTGTAATCTCAAAAATTGAAAATAATTTTTCACTACCAAAAATAGAAGATTTTGAAAAACTTATTTCCAGTAAAACAAAGGCAATTTTAATTTGTAATCCTGGTAACCCAACTGGATATCTATACAACAAAAAAGAAATTGATCAATTAGCTGAACTAGTAAGAAAGTATGATCTATTTCTGATTGCTGATGAAGTTTACAGAGAATTTTGCTATGACGGCGAGAAACATCATTCAATTATGTCATTAGATGATTTACGAAACAATGCAATAATGATTGATTCGGTTTCAAAGAGATACAGCATGTGCGGTGCAAGAATTGGTTGTTTAATTACAAAAAATAAAGAAGTATACCAGACAGTGATGAAATTTGCCCAGGCAAGATTATCACCTCCTTCATATGCGCAAATTGCATGTGAAGCCGCAATCGATACCCCAGATTCCTACTTTCAAGAAGTTGTAAGTGAATACACTGAAAGGAGAAACTTTTTAGTTAAAGAGTTAAAAAAAATTCCTGGAGTAAAAGTTGTAAATCCAAAAGGTGCTTTCTATTGTATAGCAGAACTTCCTGTAGACGATGCTGATGATTTTGCCAAATGGTTGCTCAAAGAATTTCGAGTTAACAACCAGACTGTAATGATTGCACCAGCTGCAGGATTTTATTCATCTGACAATTTAGGAAAAAGCCAAATTAGAATAGCATATGTATTAAAAAAGAAGGATTTAATGAAATCAGTAAACATATTGAAATTAGGATTAAAAGCCTATAGAAATTAAAATGATAAAAAATAAACATTCACTCAAGTCTTTTAATACTTTCGGTATTGATGTAATTGCTGAAAAATTTTGCTCGGTTAGTGACACCGAAAGCTTAATATATCTACTAAACACTAAGCCCGTAAAAATTCATATACTTGGGGGTGGTAGCAATATACTTTTAACTAAAGATCTTGAAGGATTAGTTGTCCACATCAATTTAAAAGGAATTGAAGTTTGTGAAAAAAGTAAAAACTTTTCAAAAGTTAAAGTTGGTGCTGGAGAAAACTGGCATGATTTTGTGATGTGGGCGATAAATAATAATCTTGGTGGATTAGAAAATCTATCGCTAATACCTGGAAATGTTGGTGCAGCTCCAATTCAAAATATAGGTGCGTATGGAGTAGAACAAAAAGATATTTTTTATAGTTGTGAAATACTGAATTTAAAAACTTTAACAATTGAAACTCTAACCAAAAATGAGTGTGAATTTAGCTATCGAAACTCTATTTTTAAATCCAAATTAAAAGACAAATTTATTATTCTAAATGTAACTTACTGCTTAACTAACTCAAACCACAATATTAACAACTCGTACGCTGATATTGAAAATGAAATAATAAAAAATAAAATAAATTCACCAACAATTAGGAATATTTCTGACGCTGTTATATCGATTAGAAAATCAAAATTACCAGACCCAAAAAAAATTGGAAATTGCGGAAGCTTCTTTAAAAATCCAGTTGTTGATAAAAAAAAATTTGAACACCTCGTAAAAGAATTCCCCAATATTCCAAACTTTACAACTGATGATAATAGAATTAAAATTTCTGCAGCTTGGTTAATTGAAAAAGCAGGCTTTAGAGGCAAAAGATACAATAATCATGGAGTCCATAAAAACCAAGCACTAGTTTTAGTAAATTATGGTGGAGCGTCAGGGAAAGACATTCTAAAATTATCTAAATTAATTCAAAAAACAGTATCTGTGATTTTTGGAGTTAATCTTGAGCGGGAGGTAAATATATTTTGATTAAAATGGTAATTAAAATTGTATCTTAGCATAAATTATATGGAACTACTTCTTATAACATTTTCGCTTTTAGGACTTGGAATTGCAGGAATTTCAATAAAATTATGGATGAAAAAGGAAGGCAAGTTTGCAGGAACCTGCGCAAGTCAAAATCCATTTTTAAATTCAGAAAATGAACCCTGTGGTTTTTGCGGAAAAATGCCAACTGAGTTTAAAAATTGTAATAATTCTAAAGTATAATTAGCACAGAATACTTTAAATAATTGACAATTACACTAATCCTTTTCAAAAAAGTGATTAAATTTTTAAATAAGCTTGGACCTGGACTTCTATTTGCTGGTGGAGCAATTGGAGTATCTCATTTGGTGCAGTCGACAAGAGCTGGTGCAGATTTTGGCTTTGGATTGCTTTGGGCCTTATTATTAATTAACTTAATTAAATATCCTTTTTTTCAATATGGTCCGCGCTACGTAGCAGCAACCGGCGAAAATTTACTTGAAGGTTATGAACGATTAGGTAAAATTTTTTTAAAGATTTATGGCTTACTTACATTGGCTACTATGTTTACTATTCAAACTGCAGTTACAATTGTAACTGCAGGAATTGTATCATCTCTATTTGATGGTTCGTTGAGTTTAAAAAGTTGGACGGTCATAATTTTAATTATTTGTTTCATAATATTAATTTTTGGAAAATATTGGCTTCTTGACAAAATGATAAAACTCATAGTATTAGCCCTAAGTATTTCAACAATTTTTGCTGTAATCGCATCGTTTTCTAACTTTGAAAACACGATATCATGGATACAGGTTTTTCCTGATTCTTATGAAAATATTGTTTTTCTAATAGCTTTCATGGGTTGGATGCCTGCACCATTGGACGTTTCAATCTGGCATTCATTATGGGCCCAAGAGAAAAATAATATTACTAATTTAAACTACAAAAAATCAACAATATTAGACTTCAATATTGGATATTTTGGTACTGTAGTTTTGGGAGTGGCGTTTTTATTTTTAGGCTCACTAGTTATGTTTGGTTCAGGTGAACAATTTAGTAACTCGGGTGACATATTTTCATTACAACTTATCAAATTATATACAAAAAATTTAGGTGAATCTAGTAATTTAATAATTACAATTGCAGTTTTAACAACGATGTTCAGTACAACATTAACGACCCTTGATGCATCACCACGGGCAATGAACAAAACATTCGAACTCTTAATTAATAAAAGAATAAAATTTGGATACATTGCATGGCTAGTGACTCTAGTTATTGGTACTATTGCTATTTTTTATTGCTTTTTGTCAGAAATGGGGAGCCTTGTTAAAATTGCCACAATTCTTTCCTTTTTAACTACCCCAATATATGCAATAATGAATTATTCTTTAATTTGTAGCAAACATACTCCCAAAAAATGGCAGCCCTCGAAATTAATGCATTTTCTTAGCATATTGGGAATTATTTTTTTAATTGGATTTAACATTTGGTATCTCATAATTAACAAATTTTTTATTTATTAGTTCGTATATTTGTACTGTAACAAAAACTACATGTCTATCCAACCTGTTTTTAGCGAAAATAAAGTTATAAAAAGCAATCAAAACATTAGCAAAAATAAATTGAACAATTTAAATAATGTCAAAGAGCCTGCTATAAGGATTGGTAAACCCAAATGGTTGAGAGTTAAATTACCAACTGGCAAAAAATATACCGAGCTAAGAGGATTAGTTGATAAATACAAACTTAATACTATTTGTACGTCAGGTAGTTGCCCAAATATGGGCGAATGCTGGGGTGAGGGTACTGCAACTTTTATGATACTAGGAAATATTTGTACTAGGTCATGTGGATTTTGCGGTGTAAAAACAGGGCGTCCTAAATCAATTGACTGGAGTGAACCAGAAAAAGTTGCAAATTCAATCAAAGTTATGGGTATTAAACATGCTGTTTTGACCAGTGTTGATAGAGATGATTTAAAAGATATGGGAAGTATAATATGGTCTGAGACAGTGAAAGCAGTTAGAAGAATGAATCCTGGTATCACTCTAGAAACTCTGATTCCAGATTTTCAAGGTATTGAAAAGCACATAGATAAGATAATTGATGTCGCTCCTGAAGTCGTTTCGCACAATATGGAAACAGTAAGAAGACTCACAAGAGAAGTTAGAATTCAAGCAAAATATGAAAGAAGCCTGGAAGTCCTAAAATATCTTAAAGATCGAGGACAAAGGCGAACTAAAACTGGGATTATGCTAGGGCTGGGTGAAACTGCAGACGAAGTGATTGAAACATTGCATGATTTAAAGAAAGTTAACGTTGATGTAGTTACAATTGGTCAATATTTACAACCTTCCAAAAAACACCTCCCGGTGAAAAAATTCGTAACGCCTGAAGAATTTAAAAAATACGAATCTATTGGATATGATTTAGGTTTTAGACATGTTGAAAGTAGTGCTTTAGTTAGATCTTCATATAAAGCTCAAAAACACATATATTAAGCGACCCATTAAAAGGCAAAATTTTCCAAAAAAATCCTGATTTCATTTTCGAATTTTTCTTGCAAATGAATTTTAGTTTTGATTGGAATATAAAATAATGATTCGTGCTCGACTAGATTTAGCCTAGAAAAGTCCTTTTCAGTTGTTAAAATAATTTTTTCAGACGAAATCAAGTTTAATTCATTCCTAGAAAATTGGTGATGATCTGGAAATTCCAAATGTTGAAATTTAAAATTTAAAGCTCTTAAATGATTTACTAGTGGTTTTGAGTTTGCTATTCCAGTTACCAAAGTAAAATTTTTATTAATTAGTGAACTTAATGGTTTTGTTTTTTGATTGGAACAAATTTTACTTTCATAAAAAATAGAACTAAAGAAAAGTTTTTGGTTCTGACCAAGATTAAGCTTTTTCTCGATAATTTGCTTTTTTGATGAACTCAAATCTTCAGGGCATTTAGTAACAATAATTATTTGCGCACGTTTAGATCCAATAATAGGTTCACGTAAATTACCAACAGGCAAAAGACAGTCATCAGAGTACAAATCATTATAAACAGTTAATAAAATTGAAATACCAGGGTTTATTCTTCTATGTTGAAATGCATCATCAAGTATAATGATTTGAGTTAGTGGCCTTAAATCTTTCAAAATTTGTATTCCCCGCGTGCGATTAGAATCAACAGCAACTGACAAACTGGGGAATTTTTTTTTTATTTGGAATGGCTCATCACCCAAGCAGTTAGTGCTAGAGTTTGAATTAGATATTATAAATCCTTTTGACTTCCTTCCATATCCCCTGCTCAAAATAGCTAGTTCATAATTATTTTTCAACATTCGTATCAAAAACTCAACCATTGGGGTCTTTCCTGTTCCACCAACAGATAAATTTCCAATACAAATTACTGGAAAATTGAATGATTTTGACTTAATCAATTTCAAATCATAAAGAATATTTCTAACTGATGTAATTAGAAAATAAATTATAACTAATGGATATAATATTTTCCTTAAAACTTTCATTATAACGAAAGTAATTATTTTATCTTTGAACTTAAACAAAATCAGATGATAGTTCAGGAAATAATTGATCAACTTGAAAATCTTGCCCCCCTAGATTATGCAGAAGAATGGGACAATGTTGGACTTTTGGTGGGTAATAATGAAGCAAAAGTAACAGGTGTTTTAGTAACCCTGGACACCTTGACTGAAGTTATAGATGAAGCAATTAATAAAAAATGTAACCTGATTATTAGCTTTCACCCAATAATATATAAAGCAATAAAATCAATTAGTGGAAAAAACTATGTGCAAAAAGTTGTACAAAAAGCAATTGAAAATAAGATTGCAATTTTTTCCATTCATACAGCTCTTGACAACTCATTTCATGGAGTTAACTCAGTAATATGCGAAAAACTGGAGCTCAAGAATAGATCTATATTGATACCAAAAAAAGGTACAATAAAGAAATTAACCACTTACGTACCAGCGAAAGACGCCGGAAATATTCGCGATAAAATATTTGAAGCTGGAGGTGGAAATATTGGAAACTACTTGAATTGTAGCTTTAGTTCTGCTGGAATTGGTTCATTTCAAGGAAATGATAATTCAAATCCAGTAATCGGAAATCCAATGGAGATGCAATATGTTGATGAAACTAAAATTGAAATCACTTTCGCAAAACACTTGGAGTATGAAATTATTAAAGCTTTGAAAAAGTGCCACCCTTACGACGAAATTGCTTATGAAATTAAAACAATTGATAATGAAAATCAATTAATTGGAATGGGAATGGTCGGTGAGCTTGATAAGGCGATCGAAGAAGAAGAATTTTTAAATTACACAAAAGAAAGAATGAATTGTAATGTTATAAAACATTCTAATTTTCTCAACAAAAAAATTAAAAAAGTGGCTGTTTTAGGCGGCTCAGGTGGATTTGCAATCGAAGATGCAAAATCAAATAAAGTAGATGCATACATAACATCTGATCTTAAATATCATGACTTTTTCGTAGCAGAAAATCAAATTCTTTTGATTGATATAGGTCATTATGAAAGTGAACAATTTACAAAAAACCTTTTAACAGAGTATCTTAAGAAAAAAATCCCTAATTTTGCAATTCTCTTATCAGAAATAAATACAAACCCGATAAATTATAAACACTATGGCTAAAAAAAAAGAACTAAACGTTGAAGAAAGGTTGAGAGCATTGTATGATCTCCAATTAATCGATTCTAGGGTTGATGAAATACGCAATGTTAGAGGAGAACTTCCTTTAGAAGTTCGTGATCTGGAAGATGAAGTACAAGGTTTTAATTTAAGGGTAAGCAAACTTGAGGATGAACTTCAAGAAATAGACAATCTTATTAAAGCCAAAAAGAATGTCATTGAAGAGTCAAAATCATTAATAAAAAAATATAATGAACAGCAAAAAAATGTTCGCAACAATAGAGAATTTAATTCACTTTCAAAAGAAATCGAATTTCAAGACTTGGAAATTCAGTTAGCCGAAAAACATATTAAGGAATTTAAAGCAAAAATTGAACAAAAAAATGAAATCATTAGCGAAACGAAGGAAAGACTAAAAGAACGTGAAGACCATCTAAACCATAAAAAAAATGATTTAAATGACATTCTTGCCGAAACTGAAAAAGAAGAAAAAATACTATTAAAGAAGTCTGAGGAATATAAAACCAAAATTGAAGACAGACTAGCAAATGCATACTCAAAAATACGTTCAAGCGTAAAAAACGGACTAGCTGTTGTACCTATAGAAAGAGGTGCGTCAGGTGGGTCTTACTTTACTATACCTCCTCAAGTGCAAGTTGAAATCGCAGCCAGAAAAAAAATTATAACTGACGAACACAGCGGTAGAATATTAGTTGATTCTGAGCTTGCTGATGAGCAAAGAAAAAAGATGATAAAATTGTTTTCTAAAATGAGTTAATTGACCTTACGAAATTTTAAAAACTTCTTTTAATTTCAAAATCCAATCTTCGCGATGAAAAATTATTTTACTCTTTCCCTATGCCTCATAATATCATCACTAAGTTGCCAAAAACATAATCAAGCAAAAACTGATCGTAATATTAACCATGATAAAAAAGCTGTAGAGGTCCCTATTAAAAACGGCATTGCGAAAGCTTACTTTGCAAGTGGATGCTTCTGGTGTGTTGAAGCTGTATATGAAAGCATCCCGGGAGTTAAAGATGCAATTAGTGGTTACTCTGGAGGATATACAAAAAACCCTACATACAGTTCTGTAGTTTCTGGAAAAACTGGGCACTCAGAAACTGTTGAAGTGTTATACAATCCAATGGAAGTCTCATACCAAACCCTATTAGATATATATTTTAGTTCTCAAAATGTTGAGCAAATTAATGGGCAAGGGCCTGATATTGGCTCACAGTACAGATCAATAATCTTTTATCAAAATGAAAGACAAAAGAAATTAATTATTGATCAAATAAAGAAAATTGAACAATCAAGAAAAATAAAAGTAGCCGCTGAAGTTATAGCCTTTCAAAAATTTTGGCGAGCTAAAGACTATCATCAAAACTTTGAAAGACGAAATCCTAACAATATCTACATTCGCAATGTTTCAATCCCTAGAATTAAGCGGTTTAAACTGAATTTCAAAATAGATGAAAATTAACTAACTTTATTAAAGTTAAAGTAAATTTTGACAAACTTCAAAACAAATATAGAATTTGCATATAGTCTTGATAATTTAGATGAATTAAGATCTTTTAAGAAAGAATTTTTCACACCAAAAGGAAAAGACGGGAAAAGTTGTATCTATCTCAATGGAAATTCTCTTGGCCTACAGCCCAGAAAAACTAGGGAAATAATAGATCAAGAACTCCAAGATTGGGCTAGATTGGGAGTTAGAGGTCATTTTGAATCATCGACACCATGGACTGATTATCATCAACTATTAACTAAAAAAATGGCTAAAATTGTTGGAGCTAAACCTATTGAAACTGTTATTATGAATACACTAACAGCTAATCTACATTTCTTAATGATATCGTTTTATAATCCAACTAAAAAAAGGAATAAAATTTTAATTGAGAGCGACGCGTTCCCTTCAGATAGATATGCTGTTGAATCGCAAATTAGACTCCATGGATTTGATCCTAAAAAATGTATTATTGAGTGGTCGCCAAAAACAGGTGAAAAGTTATTAAAAATGGATCATCTTGAAGATATATTAGAAAAAAAGGGGGACGAAATTGAACTGCTACTGATTGGTGGAGTGAACTATTACACAGGTCAATATTTGAACTTAAAAAAAATCGCTGATTTAGGACATTCAAAAGGTTGTAAAATAGGAATTGATCTTGCACACGGAGCTGGAAATATTAAGCCAGAGCTCCACAAATCAGGAGTTGACTTTGCTGCATGGTGCACTTATAAATATTTGAATTCTGGCCCAGGTAATTTGGGTGGGGTTTTTGTGCATGAAAGACATGCCTACGATAAAAGTTTGAAACGCCTAACGGGATGGTGGGGACAAGAAAAATCTAACAGATTTAAAATGCGTGAGCCTCTTCACATTATTCCTGGGGCAGAAGGATGGCAAGTTAGTAATCCACCAATAATATCAATGGCTGCAATAAAAGCATCTTTAGATCTCTTTGATATGGCCGGAATGGATGCTTTACGTAAAAAATCAGTTTTTCTTACAGACTATCTTGAATTTTTAATATTAAATTTAGATAATGAAAACATTGAAATAATTTCACCAAAAAAATCAGACCAAAGAGGTTGTCAATTATCAATACTGATTAAAAACTCTGATAAATATTTACATAAAAAACTTCTAAAAAATAATATCATTACCGATTGGAGGGATCCTGGAGTTATTAGATGTGCTCCAGTTCCAATGTATAATTCATTTGAAGATATATATAATTTTAGTGTAATTTTAAAAACAATTTTATCTAAAAATTAAATAAGTTAAGTAAAAAATGATTGACCTGATTTCAAAAGAAATACAAAACTACGTGATCAATCATAGTTCAGATGAGCCAGATTTATTAAAGAAACTTACTCATGAAACTTTTCAAAAAGTTCTTCAACCACAAATGCTTAGTGGTCACTACCAAGGTAGAATTTTAAGTATTCTGTCCAAAATTATACGTCCAAAAAAAATTTTAGAAATTGGCACATACACAGGCTATTCAGCACTTTGTTTGGCTGAAGGATTGCATGAAAAAGGGGAAATTCATACAATAGATAAAAACAAAGAATTATTCAAAATACAGAAATATTATTTTAGCAAGTCCCCATACTCAGGAAAAATACATCAATACAGTGGGGATGCAATAGAAATAATCCCAAAAATTGATGGCTTATTTGATTTAGTTTTCATTGATGCAGACAAGCCAAATTACGTAAAATACTTTCATTTAATAATTGAGAAATTGAGAAAAGGAGGAGTCATCATTTCTGATAATGTTTTGTGGTCTGGGAAAGTTATGAATCGCATTGAAGAATCTGATCTGTCCACAAAAACCTTGAAGGAATATAATCTTCTTTTAAAAAACGACCCAAGGGTAGAGTCTGTTATGTTACCTATTCGAGACGGACTGACTGTTAGTTTTAAAAAATAGCTTACAAATCTCTTTTTATTGTATTCGAAACATTGTCAAATTCATCTTTAACCTTTCTGACCTCATTATTAAATTCATCTGCTAAATCAGAATTATCTTCTTTAATACCTCGGCTAATTTCATCTTTAATTTCACTTGCAGCATTCTTCATAGAACTCATACCTCTACCCATCCCCTTGGCAATATCAGGTAATTTATCAGCACCAAAAACTAAAATTGAAATAAAAAGAATGAATATTATTTCAGTAGTTCCTACAAAAAGTGAAATTAAAAAATACATTTTACAAATATAAAAGTATTAGATTAATTTCTAGATGATATATTTAATTTAAATTCTGTTAGTTTCTCCTCCAAAAACTCTGCAATTTCAATATCACTTTTTTCGTGACAACGCGATTGAAAATCGGTGTCATCTGAGCAAAAGTGATAAAATTCAGACTTGAGATGCTCATCCAGGTTATAATTTTTGAAAAATTTCGGCCCAACAATATCTTTGATATGCTTTATGGTATTTTTTTCTCTTTCGATTTCAAAATGCCCCTTTAATTCATTTGTTCTTCCAGTAATTTTATTTAATATTTTCCAAAGATTAGGCTTAGGGGGAATTCCCCAAGAAATATATCTGCCTTCGCTCGCTTCAATGTATCTATATTGAATTTGAGTTTTTCTTTGACCAATAAAGCCAGGAATTCCAAGATCATAAAAATTTATTGATGATTTATTTTCAGAACCAGTTATGTCCCAACCCAAGTCACCTGATAAAATTTTACCAATTGTAATTTCATCTAATTGAGTGATATAGTTCTCAAGCTTGACATCAATAGTACCTCTTTTAACTATTTCGCTTGTAATTACTACAATTTTACGATTATGCTGAATAGAAGAAAAATATAAAGTATCTGTAGCTTTTACATTAATTAAAAATTCACCATACGAGTTTGTGGTAGCATATTTGTATGAGCTTTTGTTAATGATATGGATACCCTCAAGATTTCCATCAGCAGTAATACGACCCGATAATTCTTGAGTTTGAGAAGATAAAATGTTGACAAATAGTATAGAAAAAAATACAAATGAATATAAATTATTTAAATTCAAAACTGTTAGTTGAAATTTCTATAAATTTACAAAAGAATTAAAACCTGCCAACCAATCAATGGATGAAAAAGCTTCTAATCGCAAGTACATCAAAAGTTTACGGAAGTGATTTTTTGGAATATCTTCATGATGAACTCCTTATCTTCTTTAAATTCTGTAAAAATATTTTGTTTATTCCATATGCCCGTCCAAGTGGTTTAACTCATGACCAATACACTGAAATGGTCAGTCAAAATTTTAAAAGGATAAATAAGAAAATTATTGGCCTGCATAAATTTAAAAATAAAAAAAAAGCTTTATCAGATTGTGAAGCTATTTTTGTGGGTGGAGGAAATACCTTTGTTTTATTGAACCAACTTATTGAGCTAGAATTAATTGACACTCTAAAAAATGTAATAAATTCAGGAACTCCATACCTTGGAACAAGCGCTGGGGCTAACATCTGTGGCCCCTCAATAAGTACAACTAATGACATGCCGATAGTGAATCCCATTAATCTCCAATCACTCAAAATTTTACCTTTTAATATTAATTCTCACTATTTGGATCCGATTCAAAGCTCCAAACACATGGGAGAAACAAGAGAAACCCGAATAAAAGAATTTCATTCCCTTAACGATGAAACAGTTATAGGTTTGAGAGAGGGTAGTTATTTAATGGTGATAGGAGAAAAAGTAATTTTGAAAGGTGAATTAAATGCTCGCATATTTAAAAAATTTAATAACCCATACGAAATTCCACCAGAAACGGATTTAAGTTATATAACATAACTTATCTAGTGTTAATTCTTCATATCTTTGTTTCATAAAAATTCAATGAACAAAAAGGTAATTTTAGTAATTTTAGATGGATGGGGTATCACTAAATATCCGCAATATTCGGCAATTGCAAAAGCCAAAACCCCTTTTATAGACAATCTGTTTGTAAAATATCCTAATGCAGTTTTAAAGACTCATGGAAAATACGTTGGTTTGCCCGACAGGCAAATGGGAAATAGCGAAGTTGGTCACATAAATTTAGGATCAGGTAGGATTGTTGATCAGGACTTAATAAAAATTGATAAGTCAATATTGAAAAATACACTTTGTGATAAATTAGAAATTAAAAATATTATTAAATATTGCAATAAACGAAATAAACCACTTCATCTAATTGGATTAGTTAGCGATGGTGGTGTTCATTCCCATTTGAATCACCTTTACGGCTTAATTGATATTTTTAAAAAAAATAAACTTGAAAAGGTATTTATTCATGCCTTCACTGACGGCAGGGATGTTGATCCAAAGTCTGGATGTAAATTCATCAAAAAACTTGAAGAGAAATTAAAAGAATCAAAAATAAGAATCGCTACTATTACAGGACGCTATTACGGAATGGACCGAGATAAAAGATGGGATAGAACTAAGCTTGCATATGATGCATTAGTACATGGCATAGGAAAAAAATCTGATGATTTAATAGCATCAATACAAGATTCATACAAAGAAAATATAACCGACGAATTCTTAAAACCAATTATATCAACAGATGACAGAAACAAACCATTTGGTAAAATCAAAGATGGAGATACCGTTTTATTTTTTAACTTCAGAACAGACAGAGGCAGACAATTAACAGAGGCCTTGACTCAAAAAGATTTCCCAAAAAATAAAATGACTGCTATGAAATTAAACTACTTCACGATGACTAAATATGACGACAATTTTAAAAATATTGAAGTAATATTTAAAAAAGAAAATCTAACGCATACCCTTGGTGAAGTTCTTGAAATTAATAAAAAAACACAGCTTAGAATAGCTGAAACAGAAAAATATCCCCACGTATCCTTTTTCTTTTCAGGAGGCAGAGAAAAGCCATTTAATGGCGAAAGGCGTATATTAATAAGTTCTCCTAAAGTAGCAACATATGATCTTAAGCCTCAAATGAGTGCTATCGAAATTTGTGAAGCTCTAAAACCAGAAATTAAATCTAAATCAAATGATTTCATTTGTTTAAATTTTGCAAATGGTGATATGGTTGGTCATACTGGTATTATGAAAGCTGCAATAGAAGCATGTGAAGTCGTGGATAGGTGTGTTAAAGACATAGTTGATTGTGCTATTAAAAACAACTATTCCGTTTTACTAATCTCAGACCACGGTAATTGTGAATCAATGATAAATCCAGATGGATCACCTCATACGGCACATACAACTAATCCAGTCCCTGTTATCCTAATAGATAAAAATATAAGTATGATTAAAAATGGGATTTTGGGTAATATTGCACCAACAATATTGAAACTAATGGGAATTGAACAACCTTCGCTAATGACCCAAAAACCATTAATATAATTTAGCTAATTTTTAAATCCAAAGAAACTCTTTTATTATCTTTGTAAATCGATGAAAAATCTCCTGTTAAAATCATTAGAAGAAATCGAATTAATTCGTGAAAGCTCTCAAATTGTTTCTAAAACTTTGGGAATGCTTGCTAATGAAATAAAGCCTGGGGTTACAACACTCAAACTGGATTCTTTAGCAGAAAGCTTTATCAGGGATCATGATGCTGAACCAGGCTTCTTGGGACTATACGGATTCCCCAATACATTATGCGTGAGTCCAAACAGCCAAGTAGTGCATGGGCTACCCAACAAAAAACCACTTAAAAATGGTGATATAATTTCTATTGATTGCGGGGTACTTAAAAATGAATTTTATGGAGATCATGCCTATACTTTTACTGTAGGTGATGTTTCCGATGAAATAGAAGAGCTTTTATATGTAACTAAGGCATCGCTTTATATAGGAATTAGAGAATTTAAATTGAATAATCGTGTTGGTGATGTTGGCTATGCAATTCAAAATTATTGCGAATCTTATGGATATGGAGTTGTCAGAGAATTGGTTGGGCATGGAATTGGTAGATCAATGCACGAGGGACCAGAAATGCCAAATTATGGAAAAAGAGGGCGTGGTAAAAAATTTAGAGATGGTATGGTTGTCGCAATTGAGCCTATGATTAATTTAGGGACTCACAGAGTAAATCATCATAAAGACGGCTGGACAATAACAACAAAAGATAATTTACCCAGTGCACATTATGAACATAACATAGCATTAATTGATGGTAAACCAGAGCTACTTTCAACTTTTAACTATATATATGATTCATTGGGAATTAAAAATAAAGAAGAGGAAGAATTTAAAAATTATAAAATTTAATATGAAAAATGTAAAATTTATTGAGTCAGAACTAATTCAACTTAGAAAGAAGGTTAATGATCACCCGCTATACAGTAATTTGTCCACAATTGAAGATGTACAAATATTTATGGAATACCATGTATACGCTGTATGGGATTTTATGTCGCTGTTAAAATCACTACAGCGGACTTTAACAAATATAAATGTTCCGTGGACTCCTAGGAAAAATGGCACAGCTGCTCGTTTTATTAACGAAATTGTGTGGGGAGAAGAAAGTGACATTAATGAGCTTGGTGAAGCAAAAAGCCATTTTGAAATGTACATAGATTCTATGGATCAAATTTATGCAAATACTGACCAAATTAAATCTTTTGTAAATTCAATCAAAAGTGGTGTTTCTGTTACCGATGCTGCAAAAGGTGTAAAACTAAATCCAGTGATAATAGACTTTATTGATTTCACTTTTGATGTTATAGAAAGCGGCAAGCCACACTGTCTTGCCTCAGCATTTACTTTTGGCAGGGAAGATGTAATTCCAGACATGTTTTTAGAAATAATAAATCAGTCTAAAACAAATCCCAATGACAATCGGTTTAGTAAACTGTTCTACTATCTTAATCGACACATTGAAATTGATGGTGACGAACATGGGCCAATTTCACTTAAAATGGTAGAAAATTTGTGTGGAAATGACAACATAAAATGGGATGAAGCTTTAGAGATTGCAAAGTTAGCTCTTAGCAAAAGGATTGCTCTTTGGGATCTGATTAATAAATCAATTATGGAAAATAAAAAGAGAGCTTCAATTAATATTTGATTTTGAGGTTAATTTTAAAACTATTCCTAAAATTTATCCCAAGACCAGTTCTAATAAGAATTGGCTATTTCATACGGCCGATAATTACATTTTGTTATAGAGGTAATAACTACACAGATCCAATTGATGGAAGAAGCTTCAGAAAATTACTCCCATATGGATACGACAAACTAAGATATAATGTGCTCTCTCCTTCAACTTACTCGCTTGAGAGGCACCGACTATTGTGGTTATTTTTGAAAACTATGACTGTATTTGAAACGAAAGTTAAAATGCTTCATTTTGCTCCTGAACAAGCTTTTTATAATAAATTTATCAATATGAAAAATATTGAATACACAACCACTGACTTAAATTCTCCATTAGCTATGATAAAGGCTGATATTTGTAAACTGCCATTTGCATCAAATTACTTTGATATTATTTTGTGTAACCATGTTTTAGAGCACATTGAAAATGATAAAAAAGCAATCAGTGAATTATATAGAGTTTTAAAGCCTGGCGGTGTAGGCGTATTTCAAGTTCCATTAGACATGAACCGGATTAGCACTTTTGAGGACAACAGCATAACAGATCCAAAACATCGCGCCAAAATATTCGGACAATATGATCATGTTCGCATTTACGGATTGGATTATTTTAAACGCTTAGAATCTTGTGGTTTTAAGGTCGAGAAAGTAGATTTTACCAAAGCTCTTTCTAAAGAAGAAATTTCAAAATATTGCATTAATGAGGGTGAAATAATCCCTGTCGTTTACAAGCCTAATTAACAGGAAAGTTATTCAACAATAACATTTCAATTTCCTTGTTTTTGTTTTCAAAAATGATACAGACTTTTAATTCTGGATGCACTGACAAAAATGCCCTAACTTTTTCAATTCCCATTGCTTGAAAGGCAGTGGCATAGCCATCTGCCATCATACAATTATCAGCTATGACTGAGACACTTAAAATTTTTGTTCTTGTAGGATAACCTGTTTTAGTATTGATAATATGTGCATAGCGGTTGCCCTTTTCATCCAATTTAAACTTTCGGTATGTACCCGTGGTGGCCATAGCACTATTTTTAAGTACAAACACCTTGTCATAGCTTTTTGTACCATCAAAATTAGGGTTTTCAATCCCTACAGTCCAACCGCTTTGCTTATCAATATTAATACCTTTCGTTCGGAGTTCTCCTCCAATATTAATCATGTAATTGTCGACAGTTTTTGAATCAAAAAATTCAGCTATTAAATCCACTGCATATCCTTTTGCAATGGCATTAAAATCAATGTAGAACTTTGGATCATTCTTTATTAATATATTATTTTTTAATCTGATTTTATCAAAACCAACATATCGCATAAGACTATCAATTTTAAGACTATCAGGTTTTGTTTTATATTCTTCAGATCCAAAATTCCATGCATTGACTAGCTTACCTATTGTGGGATCAAAAATACCATCTGTTTGATCATATATTTTTTTAGCAGCCATAAATACTTCCACAAAATAACTATCAACAACATCCAACTCATTTCTGTTGACTTTAGAGATATCAGAATCCGGTTGATAATTAGACATTGACTTGTTGACTACATCAAAAATATTATCCAATTGCTTTTGATAGTTATCTTTTCCTTTGGCTGAATAAGTAATTTCATAAAATGTTCCAAAAATCAGACCATTTAATTTGGTATTTTTTAATTCGCTGTTGCAAGATAAAAGCACTAAAAATAAAATGGTGGAAAAATAACTTTTCATCTAATTATAATTCGTTTCTATTAATTGAATCCCATTGTATTCAATGAGATATTCTTCATTCAGATAAATGGGCAGTTCATCGCCATCGGGATTACCAATTCCTACACCAGCATATAAAACTTTTGCATCTTTTTCCATGGCGTGTTTTTTAAAGTTTTCCATCCATACCAAATCGTAATTATTCGGGTTTTCTGGTAACTTAACCACTCTAACAATGACAAAAAAATACTGATTATTTTTATCAATACACACAAATTGCGGGTGTTTTCTGAGCTTGCTATTAATGGCAACAAATTCAAAACCTCGAGATTCCAAGTCTTTTCCAACATGATTCATTGCCAAATTATGCATTTCTTGTTTGGAAAGTGGTTTTCGCATTTTACAAAAATACAAAAAGCCCAACATAAGACTGGGCTTAATAAGTTAATTGAATCGTAATTTTAACCTCCGAAGTCATCAAATCGTATATGCTCATCGGGGATACCAAAATCTTCTCCCATTTTCTGAACAGCTTGATTCATTAGAGGTGGTCCACAAAAATACAGCTCAATATCCTCAGGACTTTCGTGATGATTTAAATAGTGTTCAATAACACAATTATGAATAAAACCAATAAAGCCATCACCAGGTGAGTCAATACTTTCTTTTACTTTCCAATTATCTTCATCCAACGGCTCAGAAAGAGCCAAATAGAATTTGAAATTAGGAAATTCCTTCTCCAGGTTCTCAAAATGTTCGAGATAGAAAAGCTCCCGTTTGGATCTACCACCATACCAATAGGATACTTTTCGCCCAGTTTTTAGAGTTTTAAATAAATGGTATAAATGAGATCGCATTGGAGCCATTCCAGCTCCGCCTCCAACATAAAGCATCTCGGATTCGCTCTCATTTATAAAAAACTCACCATAGGGCCCCGAAATTGTAACTTTGTCGCCTGGTTTTTGTGCAAAGATATATGATGAGGCAACGCCTGGATTAACATCCATCCATCCATTTTTTGAGCGATCCCACGGGGGGGTAGCTATACGGACATTTAGCATAATTTCACGACCCTCTGCAGGATAAGAGGCCATTGAGTATGCTCTTTCAACAGTCTCAGAATTTGTCATTTTTAAAGGCCATAATCCAAACTTATCCCATTCTGTCATAAACTTTTTTGGATCATCATGCTCTTTAGGATGAGCAGTTATGTCAATATCCTTATAATTGATTTCACATGGAGGTATCTCAATTTGGATGTATCCCCCAGCTTTGTAACCCATATCGTCAGGAATCTCAACAACAAATTCTTTTATGAAAGAGGCAACATTATAATTCCTAACAACAATAGCTTCCCATTTTTTTATCCCAAAAACTTCTTCTGGAATAGAGATTTCCATATCTTGTTTAACCTTCACCTGACATGACAACCGAGCCCCACTAGTTAATTCTTTTCGTGAAAAATGAGGAGTTTCAGTCGGTAAAGCCTCACCGCCACCCGATAAAACATGACACTCACATTGAATGCAAGTACCTCCACCTCCACATGCAGAAGGTAAAAAAATCTTTTGGCTTCCTAAGGTGGATAGTAGCGTTCCCCCTGAGGCTACTTCAATTTCTTTTTCTCCATTAATTAAAATTTTCACAGGTCCAGAAGGCGATAATTTTTCTTTGACAAATAATAATAAACTAACTAGTGCCAAAGCAATAACTAGAAATGCTACTACTGTAGCAATCACGGTTCCAGATGTACCTGCATTTAAAATTAACATACCCTATTCAATTTTTTTGTTTTTATTTGTATTACTGTTATCAGATTCTATCAATTGAGTGATAATTTCTTTCGAGTCTTTGATATTCTCTTCCTCTCCCCCCGTTAGCATACCACCAAAACTCATAAAACCAATGGCCATCAAACCAGTTATTATAAAGGTTATCCCTAACCCCCTTAAGGGGGCGGGAACATTAGAGTATCTTATTTTTTCCCTTATTGCAGCAATNGCCAAAATTGCCAAAAACCAACCAATNCCCGATCCAAGNCCATAAACAGTAGCAAGACTNAGGGACGATATTTCTCTAGATTGCATAAATAATGATCCTCCAAGAATTGCACAATTAACNGCNATCAAAGGAAGGAAAATTCCTAGGGAGTTATAGAGAGAGGGAGAAAATTTCTCAACAATTATTTCAACTAGTTGGACCATTGTTGCTATAGTTGCAATAAACATTATAAACGAAAGGAAACTCAAATCATAAACTACATAACTATCACCTAACCAAGATAATGCCCCAGGTTTAAGAATATACTGGTCTAAAAGCCAATTCAGCGGGACAGTTACCAAAAGAACAAAAATGACTGCTGCTCCTAAGCCAACGGCAGTTGAAACTTTTTTTGAAACCGCTAAGTATGAGCACATACCCAAAAAAGTAGCAAAAACCATATTGTCAATAAAAATAGATTTGAAAAATAATTCTATGTACTCCATAATTTTAATTAATCTTCAATTAACAATTTATTTCTACTTCTCTGAATCCAAATAATTAACCCCACAACAATTAATGCCATAGGAGAAAGCAACATGAACCCATTATTTTCGTAACCAACGTAATAAATACCGGTTTTTTCAATTGGATCACCCAAAACTTTGAATCCCAACAGTGTACCTGATCCAAGAAGTTCTCTAAAAAAGCCTACAATGATCAAGATCAAACCATACCCAGCTGCATTACCAATACCATCAAGAAAAGACCTCCAGAGACCATTACCAAGTGCAAAAGCCTCGAACCTACCCATAATGATACAGTTTGTAATTATAAGACCAACAAAAACAGAAAGTTCTTTGCTTAATTCATAGGCAAATGCCTTCAAAACTAAGTCAACAATAATTACCAGGGCAGCAACCACAGTTAGTTGAACTATTATTCTAATTTTTGATGGAATAATATTTCTTATCATTGAAATAACAACATTACCTACTCCCATTACAAAGAGAACAGATATTGACATTACAATTGAGGCTTTCAGCTGGGCCGTTATCGCTAATGCCGAGCATATACCCAAAACTTGTATTGTAATTGGNTTGTTATCTGCTAAAGGGTCAAGAATTAATTTACTGTCCTTTTTTGAAAGTATACCCATNNTTAGTTGTTCAAAGATTTAAAATATGGAACGTATAGCTTAAGTTCATTTTTTATCATTGCCGCTACTCCGTCGCCTGTGATAGTAGCACCAGCAATTGCATCCACTTCATAGTCCATTTTGTCCTCATTAGTAGGATCAGCATTACTTTTTGAAACAGTAATTCCCTTAAAATTCCCGTCTTCCATTAAATGTTCTCCAATAAAATCATCCATAAAGAATCTTTCCTTAATATTAGCTCCTAACCCAGGTGTTTCTGCTTTGTGATCGAAGTACGCTCCTTGAATAACCATGTTTTCGTCCATGGCTATGTATGCCCATATAGCNTCCCACAAGCCTTTACCACGAATTGGGGTTATGTAGTATTTTTCACCATCCTTTTCGCCAATAAACAAGGGCAATTTTCTTTCGTTACCTGATTTAGCTCTTGCTTGTTGTTTCTTTACGTCAATAAGGTAAGCATCTTCAGATTTAGTGATTTTATTACCAACTATGACAATTTGATCTTTTATATAATTTTCAAAAAGTTGGGGAGCTTTATCTGTTGAGACAAAATTAGCACTACTACCTTTATTTTCGTTTACTCCCATGGCATATAAAATATTTTGTTGCTTTTCTAATCTTTTGTTGATATCAATTGTGGGAGCTAAACTTGANGCAGTGAAAGCTAACATTGAGCCNACTACAATGACCATTGCAGTTGCAAAAAGAATTGTGTATTTATTAGACTCTGTAGTCTTGNTCATTTTATNTNGTTTTTATTTTTAAGCGCTTCATCCGCATGTTTACATTTCCTCGAATAACATAATGGTCAATTGTTGGTGCAAAAACGTTCATTAAAAGAATAGCTAGGAAAACTCCTTCAGGATAGGCAGGATTAAAAACNCGTATCATTATGGAAATAAAACCTATCAAGAATCCATAAATCCATTTNCCCTTGTTTGTTTGGGCTGCAGTTACNGGATCAGTTGCCATGTAGACAGCTCCGAAAAGGATACTACCAATAATCAAATGCTGCCAGAAAGGGACACTCATCAGCCCATAAAACTTACTTGAAGGAGAAATTAAATTNGCATCAATGACCAAGTTGAAAATAANACCCATAACCAAAGCTCCAATCAAAGTACTAAAAATTATTCTCCAGCTTCCAACTTTTGTGAAAATTAAAAAAAGAGCCCCAAAAATAATCAAAAGCTTGGAAGTCTCACCAATTGAGCCAGGGATTAGACCAAAAAACATATCTGCGTAGTTAAAATCAATTGGCTGATTTTGTGCGTAACTGCCTAGGATAGTCTCTCCAGAGATCGCATCGGGTGAACCTGCACGCTCAACGGCACCATGTACCCAAACTTTATCNCCGCTCATCCAGGTAGGGTAAGCAAAAAACAAAAAGGCNCGAATAGTTAAAGCAGGATTAAGTATATTCATTCCTGTTCCACCAAATACTTCCTTGCCTATAATAACTCCAAAAGCAACTGCGACAGCTAGCATCCAAAGAGGTAAATCAACTGGGACAATTAATGGAACAAGCATTCCTGTGACTAAATAGCCCTCTTCAACCTCGTGCCCTTTAATTACAGCAAAAATAAATTCAATAAATAGACCAACTCCATACGACACAGCCAGAAGGGGTAANACTTTCCAAAATCCTATCATAAAATTATCAATGGTCCAAAAAGTAGAGCCTAAAAATCCGCTTGAAGGTTCAATAGAACCAATCGCTAAAAAATGCTGATAACCTGTATTAAACATACCAAAAATTAAACAAGGTANCATTGCCATGATGACNGTATTCATTGTNCGCTTTAAATCATCAGCAACTTTAATGTGTGTNCCNCCTTCTGTTGTTTCATTAGGCAAATACAGAAAAGTATGAATNGCATTAAATGCCGGAGCCATTTTAGTGCCTTTATACCTTTCTTTTATCAAGTGTAATTTTGATTTTAAACCCATATATTATCCTATTTCTTTTNGCATTAAATCNAAACCTTCTCTNATTATCTTNTGATGNGGTTGCTTGGAAACACAAATAAATTCAGTCAAAGCAAAATCTTCAGGTGCAACTTCATACATACCCAAAGCTTCCATTTCATCTAAGTCTTTATACATACATGCTTTTAAAATATGCATTGGATAAATATCTAAAGGAAAAACCTCTTCATAAGATCCCGTCAANACAAAGGCNCTNTGTTCACCATTGGTATTTGTGNTGAGATCATATTTTTTATTTGGAGTCANCCAAGAAAACGTAAGCGCTCTAGATGTAGAGANCTTATTAAAAACTGGCTTGTTCCAACCAAAAAACTCATAGTCATCACCTTCAGGGATTACTGAAACNACGTCGCTNTAAAAATCTAAAAATCCGTCGGGCTGAATTTCCTTACCAGTCAATACATTCCCTGAAATAATCCTCACATTGTCATCCTTTTGNANNCCTCGATCATAAATCATAGTAGCAATTTCAGAACCTATTCTAGTCTTTAAATATCTAGGAGTTTGAATCCGCGAACCTACCAAGGCGATAATTCGTTCAGCATTAAATTTTCCAGTCATTAATAATTCTCCTATTATTACTAAATCGTGCGGAGCAATTGTCCATACAGTTTCTCCCTTATTNACTGGATCAATTTTATTTATNAAGGTTCCAACATTGCCTGATGGGTGTGGCCCGGAAACAAAATGCAGTTCAATATTTTTGAGATTTTTAAATGGGGAGTTAGATAATTTTGAAACACCTAAATGAATAGATCCTTCNGTTAATTTTGAAAGTGCAGATAAGGCAATTTGTAATTCTTTTGTTTTTTTTGCAAGGGTAAAATTATAATTAACACTCAAAGGGGCCGATGGGTGNGCAGATATAAATATAGATTTTGGTTTCTTGNGNGGATTNGCGATAACGTCGTAAGGACGTTGTTTGATGAACGGCCAGCAACCACAAGCTAGCAAATAATCTTTAATTTCTTCTGCTTGTGCATCACTCAAATCCAATTTTCTGTGCAATTTATAATCAAGCTTTGAATCTGACTTAATTTTGATTTCTAGTATACGGCGTCTATCACCGCGAACTATATCTACAACCTCACCAGAGACTGGACTAGCAAATTTTATTGACTCTTCATTCTTATCATAGAAAATAGTATCCCCAGCCTTCAAACAGTCACCTAATTTGACTGCAAGTTTGGGAACNNTACCATGGAAATCTTCAGGTCTGACAGAGCAGTANTTAGTTCTTANAGCCNCAGAAATTGACATTTCAGCAGCACCTACTAATTTAATNTCNAGGCCTTTTTTGATTCTAATGTCGTTCNACATAAAGCTAAGNTTGTTAAATTTGAGTTNNATAGCTNNCAAATTTACAAATAATACACTCATTAAACACAAATTTTAATTGGATTTTTTTGTTAAAATTTTGTGTTTATTCAAACCGTAATTTTTATTTATCTTTATATTTGGTTTTTTTCATAAAATGANAATATTAANAATATTTATATCTATATTTTTTTTACACGCTTCTGTTCTATCTCAAGTTGTAGAGACTAATCCCCCAAATGATATAAAAACTATTAGTTTTGGTGTGACTGATGATTCATTCGGAGTCCCAATTATTGGTTTGGACGAGCTGTTAATATTGGAATTTGATGTTTTAAACAATTTGGAGGAAGACTTCTATTATGTTATTGAACATTATAATTTTGATTGGACTCCCTCCCAACTAATGAAGACAGANTATATAAATGGAATGGATAATCTGCGGATTGTTGATTATATCAATTCATTCAATACTTATCAGATTTATTCACACTACCAATTAAAAATCCCTAATCAACAAACTCGACTAAAAGTTTCAGGAAATTATTTGATTAAGATTTTTGATGATTATGGCGACTTAGTGTTCAGTAGGAAATTCATGGTTCTGGAAAAAAGATCAANGATTCAGGTACAAGTTCGACGGCCTAGAGAAGTCTCACTTATNAATGAGGCACAGTCTGTGGACTTTAAAGTTAGTTCTACCAATATGAATTTCAATAACCCAATGCAGACTGTTAAAACAGTTATAATTCAAAACAACAATCTTAAAACAGCAAAATACGGNCTCAAGCCCCAATTCATCATGGGAAATGAGTTAGTATACCGATTCATTGACGAGTCTCTTTTTATGGGTGGAAACGAATACTTATTTTTTGAAAATAGAGACGTGCGAAGTGCAAATCAAGGAGTGCAGTATATTGATTTAAAGGAAATCTATCACAGCTACCTATTTACAGATATCCAGCGTAAATATCAAAAATACACTTACAATCCAGATATCAATGGGGGTTTTAAAATTACAGTTTTAGATCGTGAAGATCCCCGAATTGAAGCAGATTACACTTATGTTCATTTTTCACTTCTTTCTGAAGAAATAGTTAATTCNTCCGTATATGTNTTNGGAGGATTTAATAATTTTTCTNTTGATAANAGTAATCANATGAGNTATAATTTTCAAAAAGGAATCTATGAGCTTTCAATTATGCTAAAACAAGGCTTTTACAANTATAAATATGTAGTGGTTGNCGAAAAAAATGATTTACAAGAAGGCTTTATTAGTGGTAATTTNGATGAGACCGAAAATAATTATGTTGTAGNTGTATATTANAGAGACTTAGGCTCNAGATATGATAAACTAATTGGAATTGGAAGCGCAAANTCAGTAGACATGACTAATTAAAATTACTTGAGATGTATCAGAAGATAACAGAAGGGGTCAAAATTTCAGTTAAATCAAAATTTGAAGGAACTTATTTTGATGGTGAAACACATAGATTTATTTTCACTTACAGCGTGGAAATAAAAAACAATAATTCCTACGCAGTTCAACTAATGTCAAGGAATTGGAAAATTTTAGATTGTTTAAATAATGCTGAAACTGTTGAAGGTAAAGGAGTCGTTGGCGAATTACCAGTAATCATGCCAATGGATTTTTATGAATACAAATCTGGTTGCTCACTTATTGGACCCATTGGAACAATGGATGGTTCGTACAAAATGGTTCGATTAGACAACAGTAAAAGATTTGATGTAATAATTCCAAAATTTAAACTTTGTGCCAATTTTACTAAAAATTAATAATTATATCTTTATTGTTGATTCGCTCATAAATTGTAATTTTATGTGAATAATTTTAACAGCCTATATCATGGGAAAAGGATTTTTTAAAGTTCCAATAGCAAAAAATGAACCTGTGCTCACATACGCGCAAGGAACAAAAGAGCGTGAAAATATAATCAACGCTTATAAAGGAATGTTTAATTCAAACATAGAGATTCCCATGTTTATTAATGGAGAAGAAGTTAAATCAACAAATAAAGAAACTCTAAGTCCTCCTCATGATCACAAAAAAATTGTAGGTTATTACCACAAAGCTGACAAAGATCATATTGAAGAGGCTATATCAACAGCAATTGAAGCCAGAAAGCTTTGGGCAAACTTACCGTGGGAACAACGCGCTGGAATTTTTCTAAAGGCCGCTGAACTTGTTGCAGGTCCTTACAGATCAAAAATAAATGCTGCAACAATGATAGCACAATCAAAGACAGTACATCAAGCTGAAATTGATGCTGCGTGTGAATTCACTGATTTTCTAAGGTTTAATGTACAATTTATGACTGAAATTTATTCAGATCAACCACAAAGTACCAACCAATCGTGGAATAGAATAGAGTATCGTCCATTGGAGGGGTTTACATATGCAATTACCCCTTTTAACTTTACCGCTATTGCTGGAAATCTTCCCGCATGTATGGCGCTCATGGGCAATGTGGTGGTTTGGAAGCCCAGTGATAGCCAAATATATTCTGCAAAAGTAATCATTGATATATTCAAAGAAGCTGGAGTTCCGCCAGGAGTTATCAATGTTGTATACGGCGATCCTGAAATGATTACTGAAACAGTACTTTCCAGTCCAGATTTTTCTGGACTTCATTTCACAGGATCGACTTTTGTTTTTAAAGACTTATGGAAAAAAATTGGTGAGAGAATTCACAGCTATAAAACATATCCAAGAATTGTTGGCGAAACTGGTGGTAAAGACTTTATTTTGGCGCACAATTCTGCTATCTCTAAACAAGTAAGTGCTGGAATTATTCGCGGGGCTTTTGAATTTCAAGGGCAAAAATGTAGTGCTGCTTCAAGAGCTTACCTTCCCAAAAGTACATGGCCTGAAATCAAAAAAAATTTAATTAAAGAGCTAAGTTCAATTTCTATGGGTTCACCAGAAAATCTATCAAATTTTGTAACAGCGGTAATACACGAAAAATCTTTCGATAAAATTGTGGATTATATAGAAAGAGCTAAAAAAAGCTCTGATGCTAATATTATTGCTGGAGGTAATTATGATAAAAGCAAAGGATATTTTATTGAACCAACTGTTATTGTGACAACTGACCCTCATTACGAAACAATGGGAAAAGAACTTTTTGGTCCTATTATTACAATTTTCATATATAATGATTCAGCTTTTAAATCTACACTCGAGCTAATTGATAAAACTAGCGAATATGCACTGACCGGTGCTATTTTCTCTACTGATCGCTATGCCATAGATATGGCCTGTAGAGGCTTACGAAATGCAGCAGGAAACTTCTATATAAATGACAAGCCCACTGGTGCTGTTGTGGGTCAACAACCCTTTGGTGGCGCCAGAGCTTCAGGGACAAATGATAAAGCTGGATCAGCTCAAAACCTTTTAAGGTGGGTGTCGCCAAGAACAATTAAAGAAACATTTATCAGCTCTGAAAATTACAGGTACCCATTTTTGGATTAAAGAGAAAAAAAATCGCTATTTAAGTGACTTTTTTAATACATATTACTACTAATCAAATATGGCAGTTTCACCAACCTTAACTTGTTGGACGTTGTAAACATCATAAGAATTTGAGTCAGTAAAATTATTTCCACCTGCAGACCAGTCCCGGAGGTAAGAATTTTTTACATAAGCGATGATACTTAAATCATCATAGTCTGAGACTGTAATACTTCCTGGAAGATCTAGCCCAGTAATAGTTCGCGTGTAAACACCCCCTGAAAGGGTGTAGGAAGCAGGGATAATGTCTCCCGGAACAGAAGTGATAACGTCTCTCACAATATACTTGTGAACATAACTAGCGCCTGCGCTAGATCCAACTTGAGGTGAACTCGGTTCAGTATCAGAACCTTCAATTAAAAGAATCATTAATTGCACCTCCTCGTTTGGAGCTACATTAAATCCAACACTAATCTCAACATCTAGTTTACCACCAATAATTGCAGCTCCAGCTGATAGCCCTAATGTTGGAGTTTGAGAAAGTTTATTATTTATTTGACCCATGCCATAATTCCAATCAGTTGAGGTTCCATTTAACCAAATCGTAGGAAAAATATACATATCGTAATATTCTTGCCAGTAATCTGTTTCGTCAGTTGACATTGGATCAGGGTAACTTGCTTGACCGGAGTGATAAGCAGCGCCCATAATGCGATCAGGATCAGAAACAACAGCCTGGTTTAGATAATAAGCTCCTTGTGGACAAGCCGAACACCAAGTTCCGGTAATTTCTTCTAATATAACTTTTTGGGTATAACTAGATGGGGCTAATCCAGGGGTAAAGGAAGATGTATCACTAAACTGAGATGGGGACTCTGTTACAATTGTAATGGTATTGGAAGTTTGACCTTGATAAGTTGCAACAAAATCATACGTACCGTCCTCTTGAAAAGTATATGGATTTATATTAATCAGAGCTCCGTTGACGTAAACAGACGCTTGATCTGTAACTAAATTATCTGATTGGTCTCTAACAACATAAAAGGCTGCTTGACCAGTGTTGTAAAAAGTTTGGTTTAATGATAGAGTAATAGAAGTGATTGGGTCAGGATCATCTGTCCCTCCTCCATTGGAGGGTCCGGAATTGACTGCNCCATCATCCCCAGAACAACTAACTATCAAAANTAATAGAATAATTTTTAAACTGTAATTTAGTATTTTCATATCAATATTATGTTATGTATTNNCTAACAAAAATATAAATTAATTTCAAAAATTTGTACTTTTATGAATCAATTAACTTTTATGAAGAAATTTTTTCTTGTTTGTTCTTTAGCATCTTTTGTAATTTCAAACTCACAGTCTGATNTACCTAATGTTAATTTAAAAACACTTACTGGTAAATCAACCTCAATTAAAAAAATTGCCCAAAAAAATGAATTAATCATTATCTCGCTTTGGGCCACGTGGTGTGTTCCTTGTAAAAATGAATTAGACGCTGTAGCTGAAGTCTATGATGAATGGGTATCAGAAACAGATGTTGTTTATTACGCTGTCTCTATTGATGATTCCAGAACCTCCAAAAGAATAAAGCCGATGGTAAATGGAAAAGATTGGGAATTTGAAATATTGCTTGATGAAAATAGTGATTTAAAAAGAGCATTTGGTGTCAGTACAGTTCCNTATACAACAATCATAAAAAATAGTAGANTAGTCTATAAACACACTGGTTATACACCNGGCTACGAAGATGAACTTTATAATCAACTTTTGAAATTTAGCAACCAATAAAATTCACTTATATGCTAATAATTTTCTCAAAAAAACTAATAAATTTTCAGAGTACTGTGTTTATTTTATTTTTTGCATTTTTAACNTCAGCTCAAAACANCGATCNAATTTCNTTTTTTGACCAATTTAACGNTAAATTAAGTGTGAATTATGAATCGATTTCACAGTGGTATCTAAATGACTCCTACATAGATGATCAGAACTTAAACTTAATTGGTGATGAGAAATTAAGATCTACTAATTATNTGAGATTAGACTATTTATTCAATGACAGCTTCTCAGCCGGTTTACAGTTAGAAAGTTTCTCGCCCATNAATCTATTGAATATGAGCAATCTATATGATAATGATTTAGGGCTTGCTANATATTACATNAACTACAGAAACAAAAAAATAGATCTTACCCTGGGACATTTCTATGAACAATTTGGAAGTGGTTTAATACTGAGATCGTGGGAAGATCGCTTTTTGGGTATTAATACAGCTTTGAGGGGTGCTAGACTTAAAATCAAAATAAACAATGACATTGACTTAACTGCTCTTTATGGAAGACAAAGGAAAGGGTTTGAATTATCAAAAGGAGATATTTTTGGAATCAATAGCAGTATAAATATTTCAAATTTGTTGAGCATTCTACAAGAAGTTAGCTTGGTAGGTGGTTTAAGTTATGTGGGGAAAAATGAGAGCTATGAAAAGACCAATAATGAATCTGAAATGGAAATCCCAGAACTAGTTAATGCTTTTTCGNCCAGGATAAATTTTTCCCACAAAAATTTTTATTCAGATGTAGAATACGTACTAAAAAGTAAAGACCTAAGATTAAATGTTTTAGGCCCCTCGAGTGGAGTTTCATTTTCCGAAAATAAAACCTTTAAAGGAANTGCACTTCTTTGGTCAGTTGGATATAGTAAAAAGGGATTGGGGCTAAGTTATAATTTTAGACGCCTCGAAAATATGCGTTGGTTTTCTGAGCGATCATACAGCTACAATGTATCAAATCCGACCAATCAACTGAGCATTAATTATTTACCTGCTTTGGTTAAACAACACGATTACACTCTNGCGAATATTTATCTTTACCAAACTTTACCAGGTTTGACAGTTGAAAATTACCAAGATCCATTAATCAAAGCTGGAGAAATTGGTCAGTTTGTTGACTTTTTCTACAAATTTAAAAAAGGTAGTTTATTGGGCGGAAAATATGGAACCAAATTGAATATTAACATGTCTTATTGGGCTAAACTTAGTATTGAATATAACGATCCTGACCCGACCGACTATGTTACAAGTGACGATTTAACCTATANTAGTGAGTTTTTTAATTTCAAAAATAAATTGTATTCCGATTTAANTCTTGAGATTCGCAAAAAATGGAATAGAAAATTAAGTTCTATTTTTACTTACATAAACTTATTTTATGACAAATCTTACTTGGAAAGCCCAGTATATGATCAAGTAAATGCNTGGATTGGAGTAGTTGATAACACATATAAATTTTCTAAAGGCAAGTCTCTCAGACTTGAATTTCAGCACTTGGCAACAAATGACGATGCTCGTAATTGGATGGGAGGTACTGCGGANTACTTCTTTAATTCACAATTTGGTGTGTATGTAAATGACTCTTACAACTATGAGGAATCTAATGTTCCAACAGATACAAAAGTTCACTTTTATAACATTGGAGGTAGTTACACCAAAGGTTCATCAAGATTTTCAATTAATTATGGAAGGCAACGAGGTGGACTTCTTTGTGTTGGAGGTATTTGTAGGCAAGTTAGTCCAAATACAGGCTTGACGTTAAATATCACTACTGCATTNTAAGAAATTTAAAAAGGTATATATACTAATTTTTTAGTCTCAAAAAAAGAATCAGAAAAAAAATCTTTGAGCTCAAAAACTTTAGCATTAGAAAATGAATATAACTCGCGATTGAGATTACCNCCTTTTAAATATAAAATTCCATTTTTAATTTCGTGTTTACTTTCGCGTTCAAAATTAAACTTAACCATATTNGCAAAGTTTTGCATTTTTGTAACAGCTCTACTGACAACAAAATCATAAAGGCTTTCTACTTCGCTAGCACAAATCTGCTCAACTTTGACATTCTTCAAATTTAAATCTTCACAAATTGAACTAACAACTTTAACTTTTTTGTAAGTCCTGTCAATGAGATGAAACTTTGATTTTGGAAATAAAATAGCTAATGGAATTCCTGGAAAACCACCACCAGTACCNACATCTAAGATAGAAGACTGATTTTTAAATTTTACAATTTTTGAAATCGCTAAAGAATGTAAAACATGTCTGGTGTATAAAAACTTGATATCCTTTCTTGAAATCAAATTTACCCTTTCATTCCAATACTCATAAATGTGCTGAAGCTGACTAAATTGTTGTTTTTGAAAATCAGAGAGATTAGTAAAATAATTTTCTATAATATTCACAAAAAAAGTTTATACAAAAATAGTCATAAATCAATAAGTAAATTTGTGAGCAACTATTGGAGATTAATTAATTATATTTGAATAGTGAGTTTTGTGAACNAAAAACAAATTTTTAANCTATTAATTTAATTTCAATTATAAATTTAAAACTTAAAATTAATGGAAAATTCACTTTCTGATAGACTTCTAAGTATGTCGACTTCTGCCACACTGGCTATGGCTGCAAAAGCAAGAGANCTAAAAGGTCAGGGTAAAGACATAATAGGNCTTAGTTTGGGTGAGCCTGACTTCAACATTCCAGACTTCATAAAGGATGCTGCAAAAAAGGCAATAGATGAAAATTACAACTCTTACACACCAGTAGACGGATATTTGGATTTGAAAAAAGCAATCATTAATAAATTTAAAAGAGACAATGATCTTACATATTTAACCGACCAAATTGTTGTATCGACTGGTGCAAAACAATGTTTAGCTAACGTAGCTTTGGTTCTTTTAAACAAAGGCGATGAAGTTATTCTTCCTTGTCCGTATTGGGTTAGTTACTCTGACATCGTAAAACTTTCAGAAGGGATTCCTGTTGAAGTAAAGACGTCTATAGAAAATGACTACAAAATGACACCAGCTCAACTTGAAAGGGCAATTACTGAAAATACAAAAATGATTTGGTTTAGCTCGCCATGTAATCCAAGTGGTTCGGTTTACAGTAAAAGTGAATTAAGGGCCTTAGCTGATGTCTTAAAAAATTACCCTGAAATTTATATTGTGTCTGACGAAATATATGAACACATAAGTTATGGAAAAAAGCATATTAGCATGGCTCAGTTTNATGATATGTATGATCGAACCATAACAGTTAATGGAGTTTCAAAAGCATTTGCAATGACAGGTTGGAGAATTGGATACTTGGGTGCTCCAAAATCAATTGCCNGAGCTTGTAATAAAATACAAGGCCAAATTACCAGTGGTGCTAACTGCATCGCACAACGGGCAGTAATTGAAGCTTTAAACGCTTCACCAAAAAAGGTTGATTACATGGTTGAAGAATTTAAAAATCGAAGAGATTTAATTCTTAAGCTCCTTTCTGAAATTAATGGATTCAAATGTAATATTCCTGAGGGAGCATTTTATATTTTCCCTGATGTATCATATTTTTTTGGCAAGAAATTTAAAGGAAAAGTCATAAAAAATTCAAATGACTTATCACTCTACCTGCTTGAGGAAGCATTAGTCGCTACGGTTACTGGTGATGCATTTGGAAATCCAAACTGCATTAGAATTTCATATGCTGCATCGCAAAAAAATATAATTGAAGCAATTAGAAGAATTAAAGAATCTTTAAATTAAAATATTACCTGTTTCTCCAAAAATAAGTGGTGAAAATTATTAAGACAGTAAATAGCTCTAANCTACCCAGTAGCATTAGAAAAGAAGCCCACCATTTAGCTAAAAATGGAAGCTCATAGAAAGTATTCAAAGGACCATAAGCACCTATAGATGGCCCAACATTTCCAAGGCTGGAGGCAGATACACCAAGCGCAGACTCAAAATCAAGTCCTAATATTGCAAATACAATTGTTCCTACAATAAACGACAACATGTATACAATAAAAAACCCAAGAATGTTGTATGTAATGTCGTTTGANACTGGAGATGAATTATATCGCAACGGAATAATCGCATTAGGATGCAAAATTTTTCTAAACTGTAAAAATCCATTTTTAATTATTAGTAAGTGGCGCATAATTTTAAATCCCCCNGANGTNCTTCCTGCAGATCCACCNAAAAACANCATNCCAAAAAACAATAAAAGGANTAATGGAGACCATGCTGTATAGTCNGCTGTTACAAANCCAGTTGTCGTTATNATTGANGTGACTTGAAACAAGGTATGCCTAAAGATTTCTTCAACTCTAACTATTGTTGGTTCATATGACAATAAAAAATCTGTATTGAAATAAAGAAGCGAGCCTATAAAAATTGTAAATCCAAAAATAATCAAAGCGTAAGCCCTAAATTCTTCATCTCCAAATATTTTTTTAAAATTAAATTTAAATCCAAAGTAACTTAAAACAAAATTGGTACCAGCTATAAACATGAATATTATAACAATATATTGAATCAGAGGATTATCATTCCAATATGCCAAACTTGAATTTTTTGTTGAAAATCCTCCTGACGCGATGTTACTCATTGAATGATTAATTGCATCAAAAAAAGACATGCCAGCCAATTTTAAAAAAAATGTTTCTACTAGCGTATAAGAAACGTAAATAAGCCAAAGTCTTTTGGCTGTATCAGTTATTCTTGGATGCAGTTTGTCAGTACTTGGACCCGGAGATTCAGCGCTAAATAACTGCATACCCCCAATACCCAACAATGGAAGGATTGCAATCGCAAATACAATCATACCCATCCCACCTAACCAATGGGTTATGCTTCTCCAAAATAATATTCCTTTAGGTAATGCCTCAACATCATTAATAACTGTAGCTCCAGTTGCCGTAAATCCGGATGTTGTTTCAAAAAAAATATTCGAAAAATCTTGAATCGTTCCTGTCAAAATGTAAGGAATTGTACCCGAAAAGATCATTGTTAACCATCCAAAAATAACAATCAAATATCCCTCCCTCTTACTGATTTTGTTATCATGCTTCTTGTTAAAAAATAACATCAAAAGCCCTGTCAACGATACAATTAAGCCAGAAACAAACAAATTAGTGGTAACTCCGTCCTTATAAAAATAACTTACAAGCGCAGTCATAAACATAAAACCGCCGTTTATCAACAGTAAAAACCCAAGGAAATATATTATAATTTTGTTATTGAATTTCATGTTTTAGAAGAACTTTTCGACTTTATGTATTGAATCCTTTAGACAACAAACGACAATCCTGTCATTATTTAATATTTTAAAGTCTCCCAATACTATATAGCCCTTAGATTCTCTAATAACACCAGCTATTATGGCAGACCTCGGAAAATCTAAGTTTTTTATCACTTTGTTACACACTTTAGAGTCTTCATTAACCACAAACTCAAGTAGTTCAGCATCCATGTTGTCTAATTGTGAAATGGCGACAATTTCAGCCTTGTGTACGTGTTTTGATATTGAATCAGCAGTTAGAAGCTTTTTATTGATGAGAGTATCAATTCCACTGATTTGAGTTAATTTATAATAATCTAAATTATCCACCAATGCTATAGTCTTATTAATGCCTTTGGATTTAGCTATCAGACTTGACATTATATTGGTTTCAGAATCTCCAGTCACCGCTATAAAAGCATCCATTTGATCCAAGTTTTCTTCTTCAAGAAGTTTTGAATTTGTACCATCTCCATATATAACCAAACAGTTTTCTAAATCTTCAGCTAGCTCTTCGGCCCTTTCTTTATCGCTCTCAACTAATTTTATATTTATTCTATCAGCTGATAAATCTTCGGCGACTTTCTTACCAACTCTTCCGCCACCTAAGACCATTACGTTTTTTATAACATCATTGTTTTGACCAGATAGTTTTAAAAGCTCATCCTCTCCCCCTGGCTCGTTCATGAACACGATATGATCGCCCGACTGAAAAACAGTATCACCCCTTGGAATTATTGTTTTATCACCTCTTTTAATAGATATAGGAAAGAAGTGTGTTTCTGGAAAAATTTTAGCTGCCTCCACCACTGATTTTCCGATAAAAATTGCTGTTTGTTTAGCGCTTAGTCCTAGAGTTATGAGTGCACCGTCGTCAAATTCGAATGGATCAGTAAATTCAGACCTGTTAATGACCATATTAATCTCTTTTGAGGTTAATATTTCAGGAGAAATTAGTTCACTTATACCCAAACTAAAAAAATCAACATTTTCATTTTCTATAAGTTCAGGATTAGAAATCCTGGCAATTGTTTTTTTTGCTCCTAATTGTTTAGCAATGTAACACGACGTTAAATTCACGGATTCTGAGGCTGTTACACCTATGAATAAATCAGCTTCAGAAACATTTGATTTAGTTAGAATTGAAATTGAGGTGCAGTCACCTTCAATAACTTTGATGTCCAATTGGCTGTTAGGAAAACTTAATTTTTCTTCATTTGAATCTATCAGAGTGATTTCTTGTGATTCAAAAGATAATAGCTTGGCTAGGTGAGATCCAACTTGACCTGATCCGGCAATTATAATTTTCATTAATTGATAAACTAACTTATGCGCAAATATAGTTTATTTTTAGGGAATTATCTCCGAAATTTATTTCTTTGCAAAGCAAAAAACAGAAACTTTAAATTTGTAAATGTCGAAAAATATAACGCCATATAAGGGAAGTAACTTATCAAAAAAAGATCAAATAATTAAAATGTTTGATGGTATTTCTCGCGAATACGACAAACTCAACCGCGTTATTTCACTTGGAATTGATATTATATGGCGAAAAAAAGTTGTTCAGATTGTAAAAAAACTAAATCCAGAAAACATTTTAGACATTGCCACAGGAACTGGAGATTTAGCAATAAATTTTTCTAAAACAAATGCAAAAAAAATAATTGGAATTGATATTAGCAGAGGAATGCTTGAGATAGGTAGAAAGAAAATTACGTCAATGAATCTCAAAGATTCAATTGAAATGATTGTTGCAGATTCAGAAAACATTCCATTTAACAATAATAGTTTTGATGCAGTTACAGTAGCCTTTGGAGTTAGAAATTTTGAAAACCTTGAAAAAGGATTATCTGAAATCTTGAGAGTTCTTAAACCTAATGGGATTTGTGTTATACTGGAAACTTCAATACCAAAAAATTATTTTTTTAAACAATTATATTTTCTTTATACAAAACTATTTTTGAACTTGGTAGGTAATTTTTTCTCAAAAGATAAAAAAGCTTATAATTATTTAAGTGATTCTGCTGCAAAATTTCCATATGGAAAGAAATTCAACAATATTTTAAGGAAAATTGGGTTTATTGAAGTAAGAGATTTTCCTCAGACCTTTGGAGCTGCAACAATTTACACAGCTAAAAAGAACTAAAAAAATGAGACTAGTTTTATTAATTTTGTTAATTTTTTGCTCAGCTTTGAAAATTCAGGCTCAATTATTTTCAAAAGAAAAATTAATTAACAATCAAAATTTTGATAAAGCCAAATTATCTTATGGCTACTACCTTGGTTTCAATTCTTATGATTTTAACATTGATTATAGTTCAAATGTTAACGATATTCAAGTAATTAAATCTATTGGGTTTAATGTTGGTTTAATTGGGAATGTGAGAATTAATGATTTTTTCGATGTCAGATTTGAACCTGGTTTAGTAATGTCTAACAGAAACTTGAGCTTTAGTGAAAGCTATTTTAATGGACAACTTTTTGATCAAAATGATTTAGAGCGTGAGCTTAGATCCACTTATATCCACCTTCCAATTCTTTTGAAAATTTCTACAAAAAGAGTTAATAATATTAAGCCATTTATAATCGGAGGAATATCAACAGCAATAAATCTATCAAGTAAACAAGATAGTGATGATAATAGTCAGGGAAATTTTAGGCTAGTAAAAAATAATTTATTTTATGAGTTAGGAATAGGAATTGATATATACCTAACATGGTTTAAATTTACCCCATCGATTCGCGGGGTATTCTCAATGAAAGATGAGCATATTAAAGACCTTGACCCATTTAGCCCCTGGACAAAAAACATATCAGATATGCAAACTAGAGGGCTTTTTGTAAACTTTACTTTTCAATAGAGTTTCTAATAAATTCACTTAAAATGATCGCAGCAGAATTAGCAACATTTAAACTTTCTGTCTGCTTTAATTTACCAAATCTTGGTACTCCAATTCTTAAATTTACTACATCTTCAATTTTTTTAGAAATCCCATTCGACTCGTTCCCTAAAATCAAGATTCCTGAATCTGGTAATTTAGTCTGATATATTGAACTTCCATCCATAAACGTCCCAATTACGTTTTTAGAGCAACTTAATAATTTAAATAAATCAGTGTAAGTTATATTCACTCTAGTATGTGAGCCCATTGCTGCTTGTACCACTTTTGGATTGTAACAATCAACAGTTGATATATCACAAACCAAATCTTTTATTCCAAACCAATCACACAAACGAATAATTGCACCCAAGTTTCCAGGGTCATTTAATCTATCTAATGCAACCACCAAGTTAGAAAAATCTATTGGATCCGGTTTTAACATTTTAAATACTCCAATTAACTTATTTGGAGTTATTAAGCTACTAATTCCTTTCAATTCATTTTCACTAATTTTTTTAACCTCTACATCCAATGGGTAATCAAAATCTGAAGTTGAGTATAATGAAACTAGATTATACTTAGATTTAAGGAATTCTTGTACTACTTTAACTCCCTCAACCAAAAAAACAGCATGCTCTGAACGTTTCTTTTTTGATTTTAAACTTTTTATAAATTTATATTGGTTTTTAGATAACATCTAAAAAATGTAAATTTGGTTAATATTAATTTTGATTGTAAATCTAAATTTTATTTGTGTCTTGTTGAAGCAAATATTAAATAAAGTTACTGGCTTATCTATTATTATTTTGATTCTCAATGGGTGTAATTCAGTAAAAAGAGTCCAAAAAAACGAATTACTGATCACAAAAAAGAGTTTTTTTGTAAACGGTAAAATAGACAGGTCTGAAAATCTGTCAAAATTATCATTTCAAAAGACCAATAGCAAAATTTTTGGAGTCCCCCTAAAACTCCATATTTACAACCTAGCACGCGGTAACAAAGATTCTATATTTGATAATTGGTTAAATAAATCAACAATAAGAAAAAAAAATTATGTAAAACTATTATCGCAAAAACAACTTAACAAAATCAAGCAAAGCTCAATTGGATTTAACACTTGGTTAAAAATCACTGGAGAGGCCCCGGCTATTTTGGATAGTCTTAAAATTAATAAGACCAAACAAAATTTAGAGCGTTATTTTTTTTCAAAAGGATGGTTTGATAGAGAAATAATATTTGAGGTTGAAAATTTAGGTGAAAGAAAAGCATCTCTTAAATACAATATTACAACTGGAGAACCTCACAAAATAGATAAAGTGATTACTAAAATTGAGTCAAAAGTCTTGGACTCAATATATCAATCAACCTACAAAGATTCATACATAAGAAAAAATGATCAATTTAATATATTAAATTATGAAAAAGAGAGAGAAAGAATAAGTTCAAATTTTCGAAACTCAGGTGCTTATAAATTTTCAAAAGACTATGTGAGTTTTGAAAATGACACAATTGGAAAAAATAATAAAATTGATGTGAAAATAAATATTGCTAATAGGATTATTCGCAATGTTGAGCCAATAACACAAGTAGATTTTAATATTTATAAAATCAAAGAAGTTAATATATACACTGACGCAAGTTTTGAAAATCGAAATAAATTAGAAGCAAAAAAAACAGCTACTTACAATAATTTTAATTTTTATAATTTCAAAGAACTTAAATACAATCCTAAATCAATCGCCAATGTTATTCAAATTGTTGGTGGCAATTTATTTAGCGACTTGGACAAAAACAGAACATATCGATACTTGAATGCTCTAAATACTTTCAAATATCCTAATATAGAATATATTGAAAATGATAATGATAAAACCTTGACAACTAACATATACTTAAATCCAAAGAAAAAATATGGTCTGGGGTTTGATTTTAATATCTCGCAAAGTAATATTCAAAAAATTGGACTTTCCTTTTCAAGCGGACTATTAATAAGAAATATTTTCAGAGGAGCTGAGACACTTGAGCTATCAGCTCTTGGTGCGATAGGCGCATCAAAGGACGGAGCTAAATCAGAAAATAAATTTTTTGATATTAATGAGTTAGGAGCGGATATTAAAATAAACATTCCAAGATTATTCTTTGTAATTAATACCAAAAAAATAATTCCAAAATATATGCTGCCAAAAACCCAAATTGGAATGGGATTCACAGGTCAAAAAAACATTGGATTAGATAAACAAACTTTTAATGGCCGTATCAAATATAATTGGTTGCCAAAAAAAGAAATAACAAGTACTTTTGAATTACTAAATCTACAATACGTTAGAAATCTAAATCCAAATAATTATTTTAATGTTTATCAAAACTCCTTTAACAGGCTTGAAACAATTGCGTTAAATTCCTACCCTACTCCTGCTGAATACATAATAATTGATAGCAGTGGAAATGAATCATTAAACATCTCCCTTGCAGATGAATTCTTGGCCACAGTTAATCAAGACCAAGATTTTCAAATTAATAATCCAAATGATTTTCAGTCTGTGAGAAACATAAGTGAAAGAAAAAACCGACTAATTCAAGATAACCTGATATTGTCAAGTAACTTTAATTTAACTAGAGATACCAGAGAAAACAGCTATGATAATGATTTTTCAATTTTTAGATTCAAATTAGAGCTGGCTGGAAATCTCCTCAATTTAACTTCTGACTTTTTGGGACTGAAAAAAAATAGTAGCGGAGAATTTGTAATTAATGATGTTGCTTTTTCACAATTTGCAAAAAGCGAATTTGATTACATCAAGTTATGGAACCTTGGTCGCAACAATGTATTAGCTTTTAGAAGTTTTGTAGGTATAGCAATTCCTCTAGGAAATTCATCAACTATACCCTTTTCTGAAAGTTTCTTTGCTGGTGGATCAAATGATAATAGAGCTTGGACCGCATATAATTTAGGTCCAGGAAGATCTGACAACAATAATGAATTTAATGAGGCGAATTTTAAATTAGCTTTGAGTGTTGAGCACAGATTTAAGTTACTTGGGATGCTAAATGGTGCTTTATTTATCGATGCTGGTAATATTTGGAACGTTTTAGACGATGTTGAAGAAGCCAAGGAAATTTTTAAGAGTTTGAAATCATTTAGAGATACTGCAATAGGGTCAGGATTTGGATTACGTTATGACTTTGGCTTTTTTATCTTGAGGTTTGATACAGGATTTAAAGTTTATAATCCATCATTTGAAATTGACAATCGTTGGTTCAGGAATTTTAATTTTGGTAACGCAGTTTACAATATTGGAATTAATTATCCTTTTTAGAATATATATCCTTTTATATTTAAATTACCAGCTGAATAACATGACGCAAAAATTGACAAATCGGGATTTAATTTATTAATTTTGAGAAAAAAATGATGAAACAACAAATAGAACCAGGGGTAGCTACTGGAGATCAAGTTCAGAAAATTTTTAATCTTGCAAAAACCAATGGATTTGCAATACCCGCTGTTAATGTTGTTGGGTCAAACAGCACCAATGCTGTGTTAGAAACAGCTAAAAATTTAAATGCTCCTGTGATAATTCAATTTTCAAATGGTGGAGCACAATTCAATGCTGGGAAAAGTCTTTCAAACAATAATCAAAGATCAGCAATTGCAGGATCAATTGCTGGTGCCAAACATGTTGATATACTAGCCAAAGCCTATGGTATTCCTGTAATTCTTCATACAGACCATTGTGCGAAAAAATTATTACCATGGATTGATGGATTAATAAGTGCCAGTGAGACCAGTTTCTCATCAACTGGAAAACCAATTTTTAGTTCACACATGATAGATTTATCTGAGGAGCCAATTGAAGAAAATATTAAAATATGTAAAGAATATTTAAAAAGAATGTCAAAGATAGGTATGACCCTCGAAATTGAATTGGGTGTTACGGGAGGAGAAGAAGATGGTGTTGATAATACTAATATAGATGTTTCAAAATTATATACTCAACCACAAGAAGTTGCCTACGCATTTGAGGAATTGTGTAAAATAAGCGATAAATTCACCATTGCAGCCGCCTTCGGTAATGTGCACGGAGTTTATAGACCTGGAAATGTCAAACTAACCCCTAAAATTCTTAAAAAATCACAGGAATTTATTTCAAAAAAATATAAGTTGCCGAAAAATCATATTGACTTTGTATTTCACGGAGGTTCAGGTTCTTCAATTGATGATATAAGAGAAGCCATAAGCTACGGAGTCGTTAAAATGAATATTGATACTGATCTTCAGTATGCATTTATGAGCGGAGTCCGCGATGATTTTAAATTAAACAGTGATTTTTTGGAAAGCCAAATTGGAAATCCCCAAGGAATTGATACCCCTAACAAAAAATATTACGATCCAAGGCGTTGGCTGAGAAAGGGGGAAGAAGCTTTTGTTAAACGCTTGAAAAAAGCATTTGAAGATTTAAACAATATTAATACTTTGTAAAAAAAATAGCTAAATTTGCTATTATAACATCTTTAATTATGGCTTGGTTCAAAAGAACAGATAAAGGAATTCAAACTCCAACAGAAGCAAAACGTGACACTCCAAAAGGCCTATGGTATAAATCCCCGACAGGAAAGATAATTGAAACTGAAGAGTTAGAAAAAAACTTTTTTGTTAGTCCTGAAGACGGTTACCACGTAAGAATTGGGAGTAGCGAATATTTCAAAATAATGTTCGATAATAATAAGTTCAAAGAATTAGATAAAAATGTAACTTCCAAAGACCCTTTAAAATTCTCTGATAAAAAAAAATACACTGAAAGATTAAAGGAAGCTGTAGAAAAAACAAACTTAAAAGATGCTGTAAGAACAGCTGTTGGAAAATCTAAAGGAAAGGAAATTGTCATCGCTTGTATGGATTTCCGGTTTATTGGGGGATCGATGGGAAGCGTTGTTGGAGAAAAAATTTCAAGAGCAGCAGATTATTCGTTGAAAAAGAAAATCCCTTTTATGATAATTTCAAAGTCTGGTGGTGCTAGAATGATGGAAGCAGCATTTTCACTCATGCAAATGGCTAAAACAGCAGCAAAATTAGCACAACTAGCTGAATCAAAAATTCCATATATTTCTTTGTGTACAGACCCAACAACAGGAGGAACTACGGCATCATTCGCAATGCTGGGTGATGTGAATATCAGCGAGCCGGGTGCTTTGATTGGATTTGCTGGGCCTAGAGTAGTACGTGATACCACTGGAAAAGAATTACCGGAGGGATTTCAAACAGCTGAATTTGTCCTTGAACATGGATTTCTTGATTTTATTATTCATAGAAAGGATCTAAAAAATAAAGTTAACCAATATATTGACTTAGTTCTCAACGATGTATTGCGTAAATAAAATCTATACTTAAATCCACATTTTAACGAAAATGTCTATATTTGCCACTTGATTGTTTCAAAAAATTGATTACATAAAAATTATTTAAAGAAATATTGGAATGTACTTAACAAAGAAAATAAAAGAAAATATATTCAAAAAACACGGTAAAAGCTCTAAAAATACTGGTTCAGCGGAAGGACAGATAGCCCTATTTACTCACCGAATTAATCACCTTACCGAGCATCTAAAATCTAACCGCAAAGACTTTAATACTGAACGTTCACTGGTTAAATTAGTTGGTAAAAGACGTTCCTTATTAGACTATTTAATGAAAAAAGATATTTTAAGATATCGTGCGATAATCAAAGAACTTGGCCTTAGAAAGTAAAATACATTTAAGCTTTCAAAGTTCAATTGAAACAATAATTAAAAAACTAATCAAAGTTTTCATTGGTTTCAACACAATCAACAACACAACGCCAATGTTTAATTAGAAAAAATATAAAATGATTCCAAAAATTTTTAAGGAGGTCATAGACCTTGGCGATGGAAGGCAAATATCTATCGAAACCGGTAAACTAGCCAAACAGGCTCACGGCTCAGTTGTAGTTCAGTCAGGAAAATGTATGCTTTTGTGTACTGTAGTATCAAATTATAAACAATCTGATGTTGATTTTCTTCCACTTACAGTTGATTACAGAGAAAAATTTGCTGCTGCTGGTCGATATCCAGGTGGTTTTTTTAAACGCGAAGCACGTCCCAGTGATGGAGAAGTTTTAACTATGCGATTGGTAGATAGAGTGTTGCGACCACTATTCCCAAAAGATTATCACTCTGAAACTCAAGTTATGATTCAATTAATGTCTCATGACGATGATGTAATGCCAGATGCTATGGCTGGCTTAGCAGCATCTGCAGCAATTCAATTAACTGACTTTCCCTTTGAGTGTGCAATTTCTGAAGTAAGAGTTGGTCGAATCAATGGAGATTTTATTTTAAATCCCACTAGAAAACAACTTGATGAATCAGATATAGATATGATGGTTGGAGCCTCAAAAGATTCAGTTATGATGGTTGAGGGAGAAATGAGCGAAATTTCTGAGGAGGAAATGGTTGAGGCCATAAAATTTGCCCATGAAGCAATAAAAATACAATGTGCTGCCCAAGAAAAATTAGCTAAATCTGTAGGTGAAAAAGAAGTCCGCGAATATGAACCAGAAAAAGAAGATCTTGATCTAGAAAAAAAGATCAATGATATGGCTTATGACAAAGTTTATACCGTTGCAAAGAGTGGATCATCCAAACAAGAGAGAAGTGCTGCATTTAATGAAATAAAAGAAAACATTTTTTCAACATTTTCAGAAGATGAATTAGAGGAAAATGAAGATTTAATATCAAAATATTACAGAAAATCAGAAAAAGAAGCCATTAGAAACTTAACATTAAACCAAGGACTCAGGCTAGACGGTAGAAAAACTAACGAAATTAGATCAATTTGGTGTGAAGTAGATTATTTACCATCTACTCATGGATCATCAATTTTTACTAGAGGTGAGACTCAAGCACTTGCCACAGTTACATTAGGAACCTCCAGAGATTCTAATCAAATTGATATGCCATCATACGAAGGCGAAGAACGCTTTTATTTACATTATAACTTCCCTCCTTTCTGTACTGGAGAAGCTCGACCAATCAGGGGTACTTCGCGTAGAGAAGTTGGACACGGTAACCTTGCTCAGCGAGCATTAAAAGGAATGGTTCCCGAGGACTGTCCTTATACAGTTCGAGTAGTTAGTGAAGTATTAGAAAGCAATGGGTCTTCATCTATGGCTACAGTGTGCTCTGGTACAATGGCGCTTATGGACGCTGGAGTTCAACTTAAAAAACCAGTTTCTGGAATTGCAATGGGATTAATTTCTGATCCCGATAGTGGTAAATATGCAGTTTTATCAGATATCTTAGGTGACGAAGACCACCTTGGCGATATGGACTTTAAAGTTACTGGAACAAAAGATGGAATTACAGCTTGCCAGATGGACATTAAGGTCAAAGGCTTATCCTATGAAATATTAGTCAAAGCTCTTCAGCAAGCACGTGATGGTAGAATACAAATACTAGAAAAACTGACAAATACGATTTCAGTACCTGCTAAAGAAGTCAAACCACATGCCCCAAAAATGGTTACAAGAATTATTCCGAATGAATTCATAGGAGCATTAATTGGTCCAGGCGGAAAAGTTATACAGGAATTGCAAAAGGAAACCGGTACTACAATTGTTATTAACGAAGATCCTGAAACTGAAGAAGGAATTGTTGAAATACTAGGAACGAATCAAAATGGTATTGATGCTGTAATTGAAAAAATTGACTCGATTATGTTTAAACCTGATGTGGGTAGTATTTACGAAGTTAAAGTTATAAAAGTTTTAGATTTTGGTGCAGTAGTTGAATACACAGAAGCACCTGGAAACGAGGTGTTACTACATGTAAGTGAATTAGCTTGGGAAAGAACCGAAAACGTTACAGATGTTGTTAATTTGGGAGATGTTTTTGATGTAAAATACTTTGGGATTGACTCGAGAACTAGAAAAGAAAAAGTATCCAGAAAAGCTATTTTGCCCAAACCAGAAGGTTTTAAAGATCGTCCTCCTAGAGACAAAAATAGAAACCGTAATGATGGTCGCAGAAATGATCGTAAAGCTCACAGGAAGTAAAATATATTAACTTTTATAACATTCACGAATCAAAATCGTATAACAAAAAAATAAATTAAAAAATGAGACAACTCAAAATCACAAAACAGGTTACTAACAGAGAAACTGCGTCACTTGACAAATACCTTCAAGAGATTGGCAAAGTTGATTTAATTACAGCTGATGAGGAAGTTGAGTTAGCGCAACGAATTAAAGCTGGTGATCAAATTGCATTAGAAAAGTTAACTAAAGCCAACCTGAGGTTCGTTGTTTCAGTCGCAAAACAGTATCAAAATCAAGGCTTAACTCTACCAGACTTAATAAACGAAGGTAATTTAGGCTTGATTAAAGCAGCTCAACGCTTTGATGAGACTCGTGGATTTAAGTTTATTTCTTATGCAGTTTGGTGGATTCGACAATCTATTTTACAGGCATTAGCTGAACAATCGCGGATTGTCAGATTACCTCTAAACAAAATTGGTTCCATTAATAAAATAAACAAAACTTATGCGTTTTTAGAACAGTCACATGAAAGACCACCAAGTGCCGAGGAGATAGCCAAAGAATTAGACATGACTATCAATGACGTCAAAGAATCAATGAAAAATTCCGGCAGACATGTCTCCATGGATGCACCGTTGGTAGAAGGAGAAGATTCAAATTTATATGATGTCCTTAGATCAGGTGAATCTCCAAACCCAGATAGAGAACTGCTTCACGAGTCACTTCGCACAGAAATTGAACGAGCTCTGGAAACATTAACCCCACGTGAAGCTGATGTAATAAGATTATATTTTGGATTAGGAAATCAACACCCCATGACTTTAGAAGAAATTGGTGAAACTTTTGATTTGACTAGAGAAAGAGTAAGACAAATTAAAGAAAAAGCTATTCGAAGATTAAAACACACATCCAGAAGTAGAATCTTAAAAACATACTTAGGATAATAATAAAACCCTCGCGATCAGCTGAGGGTTTATTTTTTGTTTATTTTTGTATTAAAATTTATTATGAATCCAATTATTGCACCATCCATCCTTGCCGCAGATTTTGCAAATTTAAAAAGAGATGTTGAAGTGATTAATAAAAGTCAAGCTGATTGGTTTCATATTGATGTTATGGATGGAGTTTTTGTTCCAAATATTTCATTTGGAATGCCTGTGCTCAAGGCAATTACTAAGCATGCAAAAAAAACAATTGACGTTCACTTAATGATCGTAGAACCAGATCGATATATTAAAACATTTGCTCGCTTAGGTAGTGATATATTAACTGTTCATTATGAAGCTTGCCCTCACTTACATAGAACTATTCAGAATATTAAATTAGAAAAAATGAAAGTTGGTGTGGCTCTTAACCCCCATACTAATGTTAACGTTCTTGAGGAAACTATAAATGATATTGATCTAGTGTGCTTAATGAGTGTCAATCCTGGATTTGGAGGACAAGTTTTTATTGAAAATACTTACAAAAAAACAAAAAATCTAAAAAAACTAATCGAAAAAAAAAGATCTTCCACTAAAATTCAAATTGATGGTGGTGTAACAGCCTCAAATGCAAAAAAGCTAATCAAAGCTGGAGCTGATATCCTTGTCGCGGGAAGTTTTATTTTCAACAATAAAAATCCTATGCAAATAATTGATAAATTAAAAAAAATAAATTTTTAATTTAAACATATTTGATACTCATTAAATTTAAATATGAATAAAAAAATCATAGTTACTGGTGGTCTTGGTTATATAGGGTCCCATACAACCATAGAACTTATTCAAAACAATTTTCAGGTTGTAGTTTTCGATGATTTATCTAACTCTTCGCAGAAAACTATTGCCCGCATAGAAACCATAACTGGTGAAAAAATAATATTTGAAAAAGTTGACCTCAAAAATGAAATTCGTACTGGGCAAGAATTTTCAAAACACAAAGACGCATTAGCAGTCATTCATTTCGCTGCACATAAAGCAGTTAATGAATCAGTTAAAAATCCTTTAAACTATTATCAGAATAATTTATTTGCAATTTTAAATACACTAAAATGGCAATACGAATTAGGTATTAAAAATTTTATTTTTTCTTCTTCAGCAGCGGTATACGGTAGCCCAGAATCATTACCAATAAGTGAGAATAATAAAATCCAACGTCCATTGTCTCCATATGGAAATACAAAAAAAATATCTGAAGAGATAATAGAAGACTTTACCAAAATTAATTCTGACTTTTCTGCAATTTCGTTGCGTTACTTCAATCCAATTGGAGCTCACGATTCTGGTAAAATTGGAGAATTACCCAAAGGAATTCCAAATAATTTGATGCCATATATTACACAAACTGCTTCAGGAGTTCGCGAAAAATTAAAAGTATTTGGCAATGATTACCCTACTAAAGATGGTACTCCTGTGAGAGATTATATACACGTTGTAGATTTAGCCAAAGCACACATAAAAGCATTAACTAGACTTATTGAAAACAAACAAGAGAAACCATTAGAAATATATAATTTGGGTACTGGAAATGGCTTCTCAGTCTTGGAAGTTATTAAATCTTTTGAACGTATTTCAGGATTAAAGCTAAATTATGAAATTGTAACTCGTCGAGAGGGAGATGTTCCGGAATTATTTGCTACAACAGATTTAGCTTTTAAAAAACTTGGATGGAAAGCTGAGCTTGGGCTGGATGAAATGGTTAAATCTGCATGGAAATGGGAACAAAATTATAGAAACCATAATATATAAATATATCAACCTCAAAAGACTTGAATACTTAGTTGGAAAGCTTTAAAATCAAAATTATTGTAAAAAAATTTGAATAAATCATGTTTCAAATTCGAAAATCACAAAATGGTAAAAATAAATTACTTCAAATCATTAGTGATTGTAATACGACCAAAGCAAAGATATGCCTCAACAATGGAGGAAATTTAGAACAATTTATAGTTAATGGAAATGAAATAATCTCAGGCTTAACTCATTTGCCATACAACCAAACTTATGCGTCCTCAATTTTATTCCCTTTTGCAAATAGGGTAAAAGATGGTAAATACCGATTCATGTCAAAAAATTATTGTCTGGAATGTAATGAAACAAAGGCCCAAAACGCGCTACATGGGTTAATTTTTAACAAAAAATTTGTTCTAGTCGATGAAAACATTTCTAGAAAAAGCGCTTCAGTTAAATTGTCTTATTCAGAATCAGAACCACACCCAGGATTTCCATTTTTATTTACAATCGATTTGATATATAAAATCTCCACAAATAAAATTGAATTAAAGGTCGAAGTTTCGAATACTGGTAAAAAATCATTCCCCTTTACAATCGGTTGGCACCCCTACTTTAAAATTTATGATAAAAGTAAAAGTTTTTTGAGATTACAAAGCTCAAAAAAAATAGACTCCGATGAAAGAAATATTACAACAGGAATTAAAAATATTACAACAACAAACCCTTTATTGTTAAATAATATTAACTTGGATGATGCTTTTATACTAGACAAAAATGAAGTTATGATTGAAACGCTAAGTTACAAGGCAAAATTAACTTTTTCAGCCCCATCAAACTATTTACAGTTATACACACCTAAGAACTCAAATACCATCGCAATAGAACCAATGACAGGCGTATCTGATAGTTTTAATAACGGAATTGGTCTTAAAAAATTAAATCCTAGTGAAAAATTTAACGTTGGATGGTCAATAAATATTTTAAAAATTAGCTAATTTAATTTTATAATAAAGTAATACAGACACTCAACCAACTTGAATAATCAAGTTATATCAAGATTGATTAATCAATTGTTTTTCAAAGTTTTCTTAACTTGTAGGGATAAAACTAACTAAATGAAAAAACTACTCTTATTATTTATTTCAATTATTTTTAGCCCCATTTTTGTAAATGGCCAATCGGAAATCATTAATGGTATAAACATTAATGCGCCAGAAGGCTTTGTAAAATCTGGTGAATTAGTGTGGAATAAAGGAGATGAAGTAGTCAATGTAATCTCAATGAATGCAATCATATCGAACGAGGACTATCTTGTTCAATGCAGAAAAGCTTCAAGAACTACAACATATTTAGTTGACGAAATATTCGAATTTAATGGCAAGAGCCATATAATGTGTTTACAAAGTGGGGATAATGGACTTGCAATCGGTCAATCAGTCGTTACCCGAGATGGATATTCATACATCATTACTGTTGGAGTGAATCCCGTAGATTATGAAGATTCTTACGAAAAGGCATTCACCCAAGTGGGCTATTTAATTGGATATATGATTGCTAGAATCAGGCTGTATTAATAAAAAATCAATAATTGATAATCCTAACTAAATGAAAAACATACTATACACATTCGCTTTATTAATCTTCGCTTGTAGTAGTGATGAAGGAAAAAGAAACTCCCCCAATAGGTTGAATTTAAAGATTAAAAAAAACTCCCTTGACAAACAAAATATAAATGGTAGAGTACATTATATCAAAGAAACAGGGTATTCTGCAGTTGAAAAATCGGGAGAGCCTGAATGGGATGAGTTTATGTGGGGTTACACTATCTATTATGATAAAGATGGATTTGAAACAGAATGGCAAAAAGAAAATGCAAAAGGTGAAATAGTTGGTTTGACAAAGTTTGAATATGATGAAGATGGAAATTTAAGCGAAGGAATTGATTTCAACACGGAAAGTGAATACTTTGAAGTAAACGGCATATTTAAAGCTATTGGCCATTTTCGCTTTAGCAGTGATAATAATGGAAATGTAACTGAACGATATTATTATAACAATAATGGACAAATTCAGAACAGAATATCATATAAATATGATGCTAATGGAAATAAAATTGAGCAAATTTTTTATAGTAGTAGTGGAGATGGTAGTGACGAGAAATTATTATTAACCACTAATTTTAAATATGGTAGAGATGGAAGAGTGGCGGAATTAAAATCGTATGATGATAATCAAGAATTAAATCAAACGGCGAAATTTAAATATTATGAGTTTGATAATAAGAAAAATTGGCAGAAAAAAATCTATTACGAAGACGGAAAAGCTATTCAAATTATTGATAGAAAAATAATATATTACGAAGAATACTACGACTAAACAACAAACAATATGAAAAAAAACATAAGGTGCACGTATAAAAGAAAAAGACCGCCCAAATAGACAGTCTTTTAAGAAGTGACCTCGGCAGGATTCAAACCTGCAACCTCTTGAGCCGTAATCAAGTGCACTATTCAGTTATGCTACGAGGCCAATAATTAAGAATCAAATATAATCCAATAATTTTAAAGCAAAAGAATTTTTCCTCAAATTCAAAAATCTTAAATTTGTTTAATAATTTTAAGAATGAGGGTTGAACAGATATACACCAAATGCCTAGCTCAAGGGGCATATTATGTTGAGTCAAATGGAGAGGCTGCCATAATTGATCCACTAAGAGACCCAAGACCATACATTGAGCTTGCAGAAAATGCAAATGCAAAAATCAAATATATTTTTGAAACTCACATACATGCTGATTTTGTTTCTGGTCACCTAGACCTAGCAACGAAAACTGGTGCTACAATTATATTCGGATCTGAGGCAAAAACAAAATATAACTGTTACAAAGCTACAGATGGAGAAATTTTTAAAATTGGTAGAATTAAAATTAAAATAATACACACACCTGGTCACACTCTTGAATCTGTTACTTATTTACTCATTGACGAAAGAGGTGAAAATCATGCTATTTTTAGCGGAGACACCTTATTTTTAGGTGATGTTGGTATTCCCGATGTTGCCCAACAATATAAAGATCTGAGCAAAGAAAAATTAGCTGAAATGCTTTATGACTCTTTGAGAAAAAAAATAATGCCATTAAGTGATAAAATTATTATTTATCCGGGACATGGAGCAGGTTCGGCATGCGGTAAAAATCTGAGTAAAAAGACTGTCGGAACACTAGGGGAGCAAAAAAAAACAAATTATGCGCTTAGATCTAATATGACTAAAGATGAGTTTGTTTCTGAAATCTTAGATGGCATAGGAAAACCTCCACAATACTTTAAAGAAAATATAATTTTAAACAAATCTGGATGCAATTCATTTGATAAAGTTTTAAAAAATGGTAATAAACCCCTAAGATTAGATGAATTTGAAAGACTCATGTCTGAAAAAGGAGCATTAGTTTTAGACGTTAGAACACAAAAGGAATTTATAGAGTCTCACATTTCTGGTTCGATGTTCATTGGACTAGACGGAAATTTTGCACCTTGGGTTGGAGCCTTAATTTCAAATATTAGTCAGCCAATAATTTTAGTTGTTCCAGAAGGACGCTCAACTGAAGCTGTTATGAGACTAGCTAGGGTTGGATATGACAATACATTGGGATATTTAAAAGGCGGAATTGAAGTATGGAAAAATAGCGGTAAACCATGGTCTAAAATACCTTCAATTACAGCAAATGAGCTTGAGAATGCAATAAAAAATAATCCTCCAAAAATTCTTGACGTTCGCAAAAAAAGTGAATTTTCAAAAATGCATTTAATGGGAGAGTTTGTTGAAAATATTCCGCTCAGTGATATAAGTTCAAAAATTAAATCGATTGATCTGAAAAAAGAATTTTACATTCATTGTGCTAGTGGTTACCGATCAGTAATTGCAGCATCAATTTTAAAAGCAAAAGGAATAGAAAACGTAGTTGATATCAAGGGTGGATTTCAATCAATTAAACAAACTAACGTTGCTGTGCAGACTGGCACTTGTAATTAAACCAATTAATTTTTATTACAAAATCTTTGCACTCAAACCTGCTTTTAATAATTTAGAACAGCATGGCTTGAGGTCTTCATAAAGCCCAGTTTTAACTGAGCATTTGCCTTTGTAGTGAACAAGAATAGAACATTGTTCAGCTTGCTCATATGTGTGATTACATACATCAACAAGAGTTTGTATGACATGATCAAAAGTATTGACATCATCATTGAAAAGAATAATTTCGTTCAAGCTTGAATCTTTCTCAAAAAATTCAACAACAGGCTTAATTTTATGTTTTGTAGTCATTATTTTTTTTTAATTTTATTGCCACCCACCCATTTTTAGAAATTTTAGAACATAAAGTTAAATTTAGGCTTGCAATTTTAAGCTTAAATTTTGAAATATCATCTTCAAAAAATCCACTCAAAAATAGAAAACCGTCATCATTTAAACAAGAAACATATTGTGGAATTTGTTCCAACAAAATATTTCGATTAATGTTTGCCATGATTACATCAAATTTTTTATGTTTCACTAAAAAGATATCACCTTTAAAAACATTAATTTTTTTACATTTATTTAGTTTGATATTTTCAAGACTATTTTCATAAGACCACTCATCTATATCAACAGCATGGATCGATTGAGCTCCCCTTTTCTCTGCTAAAATTGATAAAATGGCAGTTCCACAACCCACATCCAGGACTGATTTGTTTAAAAGCTGAGTGTTTAAAATTAATTGAATCATCATATTTGTAGTTTCGTGATGACCAGTTCCAAAGCTCATCTTTGGATGTATAATAATCTCATAATCGTATCCAAAAGTTTGATGAAAAGGAGCCTTAACAATACATTTATTGTTAACGATTACTGGGTCATAACTTGACTCCCATTTGCTGTTCCAATTAATTGGCTCAACTTTTTTAAAAGAAAATTGAATTGAAAATTTAGTATTCCTCAAAATTTGTACTTCTTCTAAAAGTGATTCTTTATAATACTTATCCATTATGTAAGCCTCTATACCATCTGATTTCTCAATAAAGCCTTCAAAACCCAAATTACTGAGCTGAGCTACAAGAATTTCATTTCCTGGATAAAGAGGTGCTATCACAAATTTAAAAACAATATAACAGGACTTGGGCATGTATTAACAAGCATTGAAGATATCTATGAAATCCTTCGCATTGAGCGAAGCACCTCCAATTAAACCACCATCAACATCTTGGTTGGAAAAAATATCCCTCGCATTGTTAGGTTTTATACTACCCCCGTATAAAATTGAAACGTTTTCTGAAAGGCTATTACTATAATTTTCAGCTATCAATTCCCTTACATAAGCATGGATTTCCTGAGCTTGTTGCGGAGATGCAGTCTCTCCGGTACCAATTGCCCATACGGGTTCATATGCTAAAACTATATTGCTCCAATATGATTCAGAAATATTAAATAAAGCATCTGTTATTTGTTTTTTTACAACAATGTTTTGATTACCAGAACTCCGATCATCAATTTTTTCTCCAAAACAAAAAATAACACGCATATTATTTTCGAGCGCACTTTTAACCTTTTTTGCAATTAATTCGTTCGTTTCATTAAAATAAGTTCTTCGCTCACTGTGGCCAATTATAACATTTTCAACTCCAATACTTTGTAACATTTTAGCACTAATTTCACCAGTATATGCGCCAGAATCAGCATAGTGAATATTTTGAGCCGCAATTTTAATTGAGCTGCTTTTCAAAATTTTAACTGCATTTGATAAATTGGTAAATGGAGGAGCAATAATCATCTCTGTTTGACTTTCTACATAAATTTTTAATATATCTAAAATTAAATTCTCAGAATCAATAGAATCTTTATTCATTTTCCAATTGCCAGCTACTATTTTTTTTCTCATTTCAAAAGATTTAATAGATTTTCATCATTCGTCTCAATTGCTTTGAAAAGAGCAATTTTACCCTCAGGATTAACAATTAAATAGCGAGGAATCCAATCTATAGTTAAAAATTTACCAAGTGGTCCCTTCTTTTTGTTAGGAAGAAAAAAATGGTCTCCCTCAATCCCATACTTTTTGATTCCCTCTTTCCATTTTTTTATTGACTTATCTAGTGAAAGATACAAGAATTTTACATTGCTGTTTTTTCTTTGCAATTCTTTTAAATCAGGAAGGCTAACAATACAGTCCTTACACCACGAAGCCCATACATTAATAAAGATGTAATTACCATTATTTTCTTGTAATACCTCGCCAAATTTAAACTTTTCTCCGTCTACAGATATTAACTGTTCAGTTAAAGCTTCAGAAGAAAAAGCAGTCTCAGATTTAGATTGACAATTTAGAAATGTATTTACGAGTATTATTATCAAAAATATTTTTTTCATTTTAATTCAGTTTGATTCTTGGATCTAAATATTTATACAATATATCAACAAATACATTAATAATTATAAAAACAGTTGCTATTGTTAGTACAGATCCCATAATAACAGGTAAGTCTAAGTTATTTAGTGCATTGACAATTTCCTTTCCTAGTCCATTCCATCCAAAAATATACTCGACGAAAACAGCTCCAGAAAGCATTGAAGCGAACCATCCAGAAATTGCTGTGATCACAGGGCTCAGAGAATTTTTAAGTGCGTGATTAATGATTACTTCTTTTTTGTTAAGACCCTTTGAAAAGGCAGTTTTAATAAATTCTTGACTAAAAACATCTATTAAAGAATTTCTCATCAATTGCGAAACAACAGCTAAGGGCCTTATCCCCAAAACAATAGCTGGTAAAATTAGGTTTCTGAGTTTCAAAACTTTACCCTCTCCAAAATCGTCAAGTTCATACAAATTTCCCGTCATATTCAAACCAGTATATTCATGCAAGATATAACCGAAAAACCAAGCAAAGATAATAGCACTGAAAAATGACGGTAAACTCATACCTATTGTACTAATTACCATTATTACACGATCTATAAATTGATCCTTGTATATAAATGAAAAAACACCTAAAATTATTCCAAAAATTATTGCAATAAAAATTGAAGCTACAGCCAAAACAAAGGTGTTTGGTAATGTTTCTTTCAAAATTTCTGAAACTCTTTTATCCTGTTTAGCAAAAGAACGTCTAAGATATGGGTATTTGAGTGCTAAACAACCATTTTTGAATACAAAAACCTTTTGGTAATAATAATTTCCTGAGGATAAACTGGTATAATGTGATATTTCGTTCGAATGATAAGAAAATGGGGAAAGATCATTTAAATAGAATAAATACTGTTTTAATAGAGGTTGATCAAAACCATATTTTTTCTTGACTGCGAATATTTGATCTTCGTTTTCGTTCTGGTCAAGCATCATTCTGGCTGGATCTCCAGGCAAAACATTAAAAAGAAAAAATACAATTGTAATTACACCAAATAGTGTTATTAATGTATTGAGTATTTTCCTAAAGATAAAATAACCCAAAATTAAAATACTAATTTATCAATGTCATTCCAATGTACCTTTTGTTTAATTGTTCCATTGTTCAATATAAACAACCCTGGATTTGAACGAATCATTGTTTTTAGTTCTTTTTCATCACACAAATAAAAATCAAAATTATATTCTAAGGAAAATTTTGTTTTGTCACTTGTATCTGAGGCACTGAGACCTATAACATTATAACCTTTGCTCGATGCCTCAGCAGAAAGTTTATTTAAACTTTTAAGACCATCAGAATCGGCGGTTTCCAGGTTGTAACTAACAATTATTAATAATTTATCTTCATCGAGAAAATCATTTGTCAAGTCATCAGTTTCAGATTCAATCGAAAAATCTTGAATAGGGGGTTGGTAACCATGACTAATAATTTTGACCTCATAATCTAAAAATTTACCCTCTACATCTGGAAAAGGACCATTAGTTACAAAAATTTTTTCTTCACCATTTACATCAAACTTATATTTAAATTCCTGAACAGGTCCCGGCGCATCTTCTGGGATAATCATATTTTCGTTGATATTTATACCAACTTTATATGGCCTAAAATCGACTAAAGGTAAATGTGATAAAACATAAAATCCGAAACCTGTGGCCGAAATGACTGAAATTATTGCTAAGCTTAGGTTCAAACGAAAATTAAAAAAAGGTTTTACATATTTCTTTCCATAGAAAATTAAAATAATCATTGCAAGAAGAAGTAAGTCTTTAGCAAAACTCTGCCAAGGGGTTAATTTGAGAGCATCTCCAAAACATCCGCAATCCTTGACTTTGTCAAAGTAGGCTGAATAAAAGGTTAAAAAAGTAAAAAAGATGATCATTGACATCAAACTAAAGATTGTGAATCTTCGCTGATAGCCTATGAATAAAAAAAACCCGATAACGACCTCAAAAACAACTATAAAAAAAGAAATCATTAAACTGTAAGGTTCAAAGAAAGTCATATTTAAAACATCAACACTAAAGTATTCCTGTAGTTTGTAGGAAAATCCAATAGGGTCATTGAGTTTAACAAAACCTGATATCATAAAGAATATTGAAACAAATATTCTTAAAATTGAGATTATATATTTCATTTATTATTTTTTAAATGAATTAAAGCAAAAATAGCATAATTGATTATATCTTGATAATTTGCATCAACTCCCTCGCTAACCAACGTTTCGCCTAAATTATTTTCAATTTGTTTAACTCTTAATAATTTTTGTAAAATTAAATCGGTAAGCGAACTAACTCGCATATCACGCCATGCCTCTCCGTAATCATGATTTTTGTCAAGCATCAATTGCTTAGTTTGTGAAATTTTGGAATTATAGTCTTTAATAATAATTTCGCTGGAAAGGTCTGGGTGTTCAACTACTCCCCTTTCGATTTGGATTAGTGCCATAATCGAATAATTGATTAAACCCATAAATTCGCTACTAGCGTCCTCCTCTATTCTTTGAGCATCTTTAATTTGTAAACTGCGTATTCTTTGAGCTTTTATAAAAATTTGATCTGTTAATGAAGGTAACCTTAAAATACGCCATGCACAGCCATAATCTTTCATTTTTTTTAAAAATAAGTCTTGACATTCGCTTACTATTTTATCATATTCTTTTGATGTATTTTGCATTAATTTGATCTAATTTATTGTAAATTTCGCTTAAAATTTTTAAATCGTCAAAATTTAAGGTTTAAACTTTAAAAATGGATAAAAGACAAAAAAATAAAACTATTCTAAGTATTAATTGCATGGGTGAAATAATTGATTTAAAAACACCCAAGGTTATGGGAATATTAAATATTACACCTGATTCATTTTATGATGGAGGAAAATATAATAATCACAAGAAAATACTAAAACAAACCGAAAAATTATGTAACGAAGGTGCTACATTTATTGACATCGGAGCTTATAGCTCAAGACCTGGTGCCTTATTTGTGAGTGAAGAGGAGGAATTAAAACGCTTAATTCCTGTTGTTGACTTGATATCAAAGTCATTCACAAATTTAATATTGTCTATCGATACTTTCAGATCTAAAGTGATGAAAGAAGCCTTTGAAGTTGGTGGCACAATTTGCAACGATATTTCAGCTGGTAAATTAGATTCTAATATGATGAGTACTGTAGCAAAATTAAAAATCCCCTATATCATGATGCACATGGTTGGAACCCCTCAGACAATGACAAAAAACACAAATTATATAAATATTATTAATGATGTATATAAATACTTTTCCAACAAAATAACAGAAGCTAAAAAGCATAAAATTATTGATTTGATTATTGATATTGGATTTGGATTTTCAAAAACTAAGCAACAAAATTTTTTACTTCTTAAAAACTTGGATTATTTCAATAATCTTGGATATCCTATTTTGACAGGGATCTCTAGAAAATCAATGATATATAAAACTCTAAATTGTACTGCCAAAGAAGCATTAAATGGAACAACAGCATTAAACATGATTGCCTTAAAAAATGGAACAAAAATTCTTAGAGTTCATGATGTAAAAGAAGCTATAGAGTGTGTAAATCTGTTCAATGCTTTAAACAACCATTGATCTGTCGAAATTGGGTTATATTTATTATCTTTAATAAAAAAACGAGTGGATGTTCTTAAAAGTCTTTTAGACTTAAATATTTTAAGTATAATTGATATTGTTCTCGTTGCAATCCTATTATATTATATATACAAACTTCTAAAAGGGACTGTAGCCATAAATATTTTTATTGGTATTGTTATTCTCTATTTTTTCTCTTTTTTGGTAAAGAACTTAGAAATGCGTATGCTATCAATAATTCTGGGCGGTTTTATGAGTACTGGAATTATTGCTTTAATTGTCCTATTTCAGCCGGAAGTTAGAAAATTTTTGTTGATGTTAGGTTCTACAAATTTTGCTAAAAAAAATAAAGCATTTAAAAGACTACAATTTTTAAATGGCTCAACCAAAAAGTCAACAACTGATGCAGTCCCAATAGTGAAAGCATCAAATAGCATGTCCACTTCTAAAACAGGAGCTTTGATAATAATTGAAAGAAATACTAATCTTGATTTTCTAGTTGATACAGGAGACAAAATGAATATCAACCTTACGCAAGCAATCATAGAAACTATTTTTTTAAAAAATAGCCCATTACACGATGGCGCTATTATTATCTCGGATAATGTTATAAAAGCTACACGTGTTATACTTCCTGTAAGTAATCAAAGAGAAATCCCTTCTCATTTTGGCTTAAGGCACAGAGCAGCTATTGGAATTAGCGAAAACACTGATGCATTAGCAATTGTCGTTAGTGAAGAAACAGGTCAAGTTTCGTATATAAAGAATGGAAAGTTTATAATTTTTGAAGATTCAAAAGAACTCACGAATAAACTCGAATCAGATTTAGTTTAAATTTCCTGATTTAAAAATTGAGCTTTGTACAAGTTATTATAAAATCCATCTTTAATTTGAATCAAACTATCGTGTGTGCCTCTTTCAACAATTTTACCATTTTCCATAACTAAAATAAGATCAGCTTTTTTAATTGTTGCAAGTCGGTGTGCTATGACTATTGAGGTTCGATTTTTTGTTATTTTTTTTGTTGCCTTTTGAATTAGTTCTTCGGAACTACTATCAATTGATGCAGTTGCCTCATCAAGAATAAGTATCTTTGGATTCATTATGTATGCCCTAAGGAATGAAATTAGCTGTCTTTGACCAACTGACAACATTAAACCCCTTTCTTTAACATTAAATTTATATCCACCAGGTAATTTTTTTATGAATTCATGAATCCCAATTTCTTTGGCTCCTTTAATAACATGGTGCTGAGATATTTCAGAGTTTCTCAGTGTTATGTTATTTAAAATAGAATCTGTAAACAGAAAGACGTCTTGTAAAACAACTCCAATTGTTTTTCTGAGTGAATTAAGAGTTAAAGATTTAACATTTTTACCGTCTAATAAAATCTCTCCTTTACCGATATCATAAAATCTATTAATTAGATTAATTATTGTTGATTTTCCAGCCCCTGTTGGACCAACTAGGGCAACCATTTGACCCGGCCTGACTATGAAAGAAACTCCATTTAACACAGGTTCTTTTGAAACATAGGAAAAATAAACATCTTTGAACTCAATTTGCCCAGAAAAACTTTTTAGAAAAATCTTTCCATTATCTGAAATATTAGATTTTGTATCTAAAACTTTAAATACCCTATCAGCAGCAACCATACCCATTTGAAGAGTATTAAACTTATTTGCAATTTGATTTAGTGGCCGAAACATCATAGGCACCATCATAATAAATGCTGCCAAATCTCCAATTGTTGCAGTTTGATCAAGAACAGTATTTAAGCCACCTAACCAAATTACTACTCCAAGGGTAATTGATGACAAAAGTTCAGCAATTGGGAAAAAAACTGAGTTATACCAAACAGTCTTTATCCAACCTTTTTTATGCCGATCATTTATCAACATAAAATTCCTAAATTCAATTTTTTCTCTTGCAAATATTTGAACTATTTTCATTCCAGTTATTCTCTCTTGTACGAAAGAGTTTAAATTTGAAACTTCATTTCTAACTTCTTCAAAAGCTTTTTTCATATATTTTTGAAAAATTTTAGTAGCAACTAAAATAATAGGAAGACTAAACAGGACAATGAAACCTAATTTCCAATTCATGTAAAACATAACAAAGCCAACAAAAAACATCTTTAAAATATCACTAAAAATCATAAATAATCCCTCGCCAAATATATCTGCAATCCGCTCCATATCAGTGATTGTTCTAGTTATTAAAACTCCAACCGAAGAGTTATCAAAATACTTCATTTTAAATCCCAAAATTTGGTTAAATAACTTGATTCTTATGTCCTTAACTACTGACTGCCCTAACCAGCTTGCACTATATATAAATAGTAGGTTACACACAACCTCCAAGAAAAGTAAAAAGAACATTAAGAAAATATAATTAATGAATCCTGGCTGAAACTGTTGCTCAATATTTTCGTCCATTGCTATTTGTAGAACCTTTGGCCGTAATGCACCAAAAATAGCTAGACCAGCTACAGTAATTAAAGCTAATATAAAAATCCATAAGTAAGGACTAACGTATTTTAAAAGTTTCCTAAATAAAAATATATCGAATAATGTTTGTTTAGTATTTGACATCATTATAAATTGAGATAGGATATTTTATTGATGTTAAGTAAAGACCTTTGGCTGGTGCTGAGGCTCCCGCTTTAGTACGATCTTTTGACTTAATTATTTTCTTAAATTGTGTTAGTGATGTTTTTTTCAAACCAATATCTACCAGCGTACCAACAATTGCACGTACCATATTCCTTAAAAAACGATTCGAAGTAATCTTAAATTCAATTAAATTCCCTTTTTTAATCCATTTAGCATATGTGATTTCACAAAAATAACTCTTAACATCAGATCCTGTTTTGGAAAAACATTTAAAATCCTTTTTACCTATAATAGCTTCGCATGCTTGATTCATCAAATTTAAATCAAGCAATTGGGGGAAATAAAAACTTTTATCAATCTCAAAAACATTTTTTACCGTTGAAATTCTATAAATATAAGTTCTGTTCAAAGCATCAAATCTCGCATGAGCTTCAGTTTTAACACTTCGTAAAGAATTTATTGCAATGTCTTTAGGCAGAAAGGAATTCAATCTTGCAATTAAACTGGCTACATCAAAATCCATTAATGTATCAAAATGTGCGACCATATGGATCGCGTGAACTCCGGTATCAGTACGACCAGCGCCTAGACAATTGATATTTGAATTTAAAATCATAGATAAAGCTTTATTTAAAACAGACTGGACAGTAACGGCATTAGGTTGAGTCTGCCAGCCATGGTAATTAGTCCCGCAAAATGAAAATTCAATAAAATATCTCATGTTTAATTGATACTTTTGTTCAATGGGTGACAAAGATAAGACATTGGTTTATATTAATTTTTTAGTGTTTATTAATAATTGATGAAAAAAATTCTCTTGATTTCTGATACCCACGGATATATGGGGAAAGATCTTTTAAAATACGTTTCAGAATGTGATGAAGTTTGGCATGCGGGTGATATTGGATCACTTGAGGTTTCAGAAACTTTAAAAAATTTGAAGTCCTTGAGAGCTGTCCATGGAAATATTGATAACTCTGAAATTAGAATTGAATTTAAAGCTGAAGAAGAATTCAGAATTGAAGGACTCAAAGTTTGGATAACTCATATCGGTGGCTACCCTGGAAATTACGCAAAAAATATCGAAGGTAAACTAAAAAAAATATCTCCAGATTTATTTATATGTGGACATTCGCATATTCTCAAAATAATGAAAGACAAAAAATTAAATTTAATTCACATGAACCCTGGAGCTATTGGAAAATACGGGTTTCACAACATTAGAACCATGATAAGGTTTGAGGTTTCAAATGGAAACATCGATAATGTTGAGGTTATCGAGTTTAAGCGGTAAACTTAAAAATTAGAAAATAAATTATTACTTTATCTCAATCTATCAATAGATTTAACCAATTGCTCATCTCGATTTATAGCCCAATTGGCTAATAACAATAAAACAATGATTGAAACTACTGTTATTAGACTGTAAATTCTATTATAAGTCTCATAATCCCGATAAGAAAAAAAAGCATCACATAGCTCCATTCCCAGTGGGAATATATTCAAAAGTATATTTATTTTGATTAGTTTAATTTGATTCAATCTCTTCTTATAAAAGAAAACAGAAATAATCGACAATAGAAATGAAACAAGTAAAAAAAATAAAAAGCTGGGCAAGCGCAAAGGATCTAAAAGGGAAACTGATGGATTACTAAAGAACCAAATTATTGGAACTATAGAAGCGAACACAATGTATAATGTCTGAATTCTGAAAAGCATGTATAGAAGTTTGCTTCAAAAGTAAACGTTTCTTTTTTATTTATTGAGTTAAATTAAAAATATTGTTGTATACTTGCAGTGAATATAAAGCGAATATCTTTACCTCGCGAAAATATCCTGAATACTTATTCAATACTTCACAAACTAAATAATAATTAAATGTTGCTGCATTGCAGCAAAAATCAAATAAATAATACTTAAATGTTTGAAATATCACAACTTAAAGAAAAAAAATTAACAGAGCTTCAAGAGATAGCAAAAGGGTTAAAAATACCAAGAGCTACTAGTTTAAAAAAGCTGGACTTAATTTACCAAATATTAGACCTTCAAGCAGCTAGACCAACTGAAGTGAAAAATAATCAAAATCAGAAAAAACAACATTTGATCGAAGTTGAAGAAGCAAATGCTGTTAAAGAAGATAAAAACGAAAAATTAAAATCTAAGGGTCATTCTAGTCAAGCAGAAAATTCTAACAAAGAAAGGAATGCTAATTGGGACCCAAAAAGACAAAAGCATCAAAAAAAACAGCATTACCAAAATAAAAATACTCATCACAAAAAAGAATTTAATGGTAACAAAGATAACAGGAACCGTTACAAAGATCCAGACTTTGAATTTGATGCTATTATCGAAAGTGAAGGTGTTCTTGACATAATGTCTGATGGTTATGGTTTTTTAAGATCTTCTGATTACAACTACTTGACCTCTCCCGATGATATCTACGTTTCTCAATCACAAATTCGTTTATTTGGTTTAAAAAACGGGGATACAATACTGGGGCATGTACGCCCTCCAAAAGAGGGAGAAAAATATTTTCCTCTTATTAAAGTTAGTAAGATAAATGGACTAGATCCACATGTAGTTAGGGATCGTGTCGCATTTGAACACCTTACCCCACTATTCCCCAAAGTCAAATTCAATATTGCTGAAAAACAAAATACAATCTCAACCAGGATTATGGATCTCTTTTCCCCAATTGGAAAAGGTCAGCGGGGTATGATTGTGTCTCAACCTAAAACTGGTAAAACCATGCTTCTCAAGGATGTTGCTAATGCAATTGCCGCTAATCACCCTGAGGTTTATCAAATGATTTTACTAATTGATGAACGTCCTGAAGAAGTTACTGATATGCAAAGAAATGTTCGTGGTGAAGTTATAGCATCTACCTTTGATAAAGAAGCGCACGAACACGTCAAAATTGCTAATATTGTATTGGAAAAGGCCAAAAGATTAGTTGAGTGCGGATATGATGTTGTTATATTATTGGATTCAATTACAAGACTGGCTCGCGCCTACAATACTGTACAACCAGCATCTGGAAAAATTTTGAGTGGAGGGGTTGATGCCAATGCTCTACACAAACCTAAAAGATTCTTTGGAGCAGCAAGAAACATTGAAAACGGTGGGTCATTATCAATAATTGCTACAGCTCTAACTGAAACCGGGTCCAAGATGGATGAAGTTATTTTTGAAGAATTTAAGGGAACAGGAAACATGGAGCTACAATTAGATAGAAAAATATCCAATAGAAGAATTTTCCCTGCTATAGACTTAACTTCTTCAAGTACAAGAAGAGATGACCTTTTGCTTGATGAAAAAACAATTCAAAGAAGAGTTTTAAGAAGAGATGGTGCACAATGTATTACAGCGTTATGTCCATACAATAACTCACATCAAGTAATTATAAGAGAAACAAATCAAATATATCCTGGTTTTATTGATAGAAAACACCCAGATAAATATCATTGTTTGCCTTGTTGTTTTGCTTATCCTCAAAATACC
>PBJR01000010.1 GCA_002721175.1 Flavobacteriaceae bacterium
AATTGTTTCATTTTTAAAATTTTTTATATTAAAAATAATTAAAATTAATTACACTAAACACTTATAGGCTAATAAAAAACTAACTGAATATCAATTAATTGGAATATTTAAGTGTCGGGGTGGCAGGATTCGAACCTGCGACCTCCGCGTCCCAAACGCGGCGCGATAACCGGGCTACGCTACACCCCGTATTATTGTTAAATTCGCGGAGAGACCGGGATTCGAACCCGGGCAACACTTACGCGTTGACAGATTAGCAATCTGCTCCATTACCACTCTGGCACCTCTCCTATTAAAATGAGCATGCGCAATAAAATTGCGGTTGCAAATGTAACTTTTCATTATCAAGAACGCAAACTATTTATTTAATTTTTAATTATGAAATATTGGATTTATTCAGGATACTCTATTCGGACGTGATACATATTTGACAGCTTATGTTTTAAAATTTTCTTTATTGATTCAATTTCTTTAAATGTTATCTCAGAATCTAAAAATTGTCCCTCATCAATTTGCTTAGATATAATAGAATTTACAAATGAATTAATTTTATCTGAAGTTGGTTCTCTTAAGCTTTTAGAAGCTGCTTCAACACTATCACACATCATTAATATAGCTGTTTCTTTGTTGAAAGGTATTGGACCCTTATATTTGAAATCTTTGATATCAAATTCAGAACCAATTTCTTTTTGTTTATTAAAAAAATACCTAATTGTACTTGTACCGTGATGTGTTCTGATAAAATTTATTACTCGAGCGGGCAATTTATATTTCTTTGCTATTTCAACTCCGTTCAAAACATGTCCAATTATTATATCAGCACTTTCTTTTGGTGACAATTGATCGTGAGGGTTATTAATATTTGATTGATTTTCAGTAAAAAATTTAGGATTTGACATTTTACCAATATCATGATAAAGCGCTCCAACTCTAACTAGCATAGAATTTGCATTAATTTCATTTGCACAAGCCTCAGCTAAATTAGCGACATTTATAGAATGGTGATAAGTTCCAGGAGCATTGTCTGAAAGTTTTTTTAATAGCTTAGTATTTGTATCAGTAAGTTCTAAAAGTGAAACATCAGAAACAAGACCAAATAATTTTTCATATAGGTATATCAATGGCTGTACAAAAAGTGTAGCCAAGCCACATATTACAAATAGTAAAAAGTTTTCCCATTTGAGCCCCTCTATGCTACCTTCCTGTATTAAATAGAACGAAAAGTATGAAATAATGTAAATAATTGTTATTTGTCCAACGGAGATGAACAAATTAGCTCTTTTATATAATTCAGAAACAGTCAGAATAGTTACAATACCAGCTATTATTTGTAAAAACATGTACTCATAGTTGTTTGGAACTACAAAACCTAAAAGTAAAACTGTAATTACATGTGCAAAAAGTCCCAATCGAGCATCAAAAAATGCCTTTAAAATTAATGGTAAAATACATAGAGGTACAATGTAGATATATGCGGAATTGGAGCCTATAACCAAAGTTGTTAAAAAAACCATCAATAAAATATTAAAGAAAATAAAAGTAATTTTATTATTGTCTAAAAATATCTCATATCTATATTTACGCAAAAACAATAACAACATTAGCAAGGCAAGGGCAACCAAGGCTGTGTAAGCTGATATTACCCAAATGTAATTTGATTCAGTCCAAACTTGTGATTTATATTCTAGCTCCAATGTCTCTAACATCGCCAACTTATCCCCCTGGACGATATCGCCTTTTGAAATAATTAAAGTACCCTTTTCAACTTGGCCTCTTACGGGCGAAATTTGATTAATTCTGTCCTCCAAAGCTGTTTCAGTAAGTTTTTTATTGAAAATTGCGTTTGGTACAATTAACTTTGTAAAATACTTTTTTATAGATGAAATGAAGGGCTCAAAATTTGTTCCTGTTAATTTTTCATCTAAATATTCATTCAATTTACTAAGTTTAAAAAATTGAGAATACGTTGCAGACTTGATTAGAGTATTATTTTGTAAAACGTTAACAATTTGATCTGACTGGAAATCGTAATCTTTAGAGATAACTCCGATAGAATAAATATCATCTATCAATAAAACACATTTATCTCTTACTGTGTCAGATTCAAGTCCAGAAAAAATAGAATAGAAATTTAAAGAAGTGAAGTAATCGTCAGTCATCACTTGAGTTCTATTTCGATTAAAAACTGTGGAATCTATTTCAAAATAAACTTCGGCCTCTTTTTTTAACTTTTCAATTTCTGACTCAATTTGCTCTTTGGACTTTTTTATTGCAAAATCTAGTGGAGAATATAAATTTTCTGATAACCATGGTTTACCCCTTTGAAAATCATATCTGAATGAACCCCTTTTCGGAAATAAATACACAATCAAAAAAGTTGTAGCAATGAATAAAAAAACCTTGCTAAGGAGATTACCAGTTTTATGAGATTTATTAAAAAAATTGGTCATTCTTTGTGTAAAATTGAAAAACAATTAACAATTCAAAAATAATAAAGTTTAATATTAGAAAAAAGGTAACATGAGATCAAATATTATATCAAAATTTAATTATTTTAGTCAGTAATTATAAAAAGTATGCCGAAAGAAGTCGTTATTGTATCTGCCGTAAGAACCCCAATTGGTAGTTTTATGGGTTCACTTTCAAAAATTCCTGCTCCTAAACTTGGTGCAATTGCCATTAAAGGTGCAATTAAAAAAATTGATCTAGACACAAATTTAATTGATGAAGTTTTGATGGGACATGTAGTTCAAAGTGGTGTAGGTCAAGCACCGGCAAGACAAGCTGCAATATTTGCTGGAATCCCTGACACTGTTCCATGTACAACTGTGAATAAGGTTTGTGCTTCTGGAATGAAAACGGTTATTCAAGCTGCGCAAAGTATTTCTATTGGCGATAGAGATATTGTTGTAGCCGGTGGTATGGAAAATATGAGCTTGATACCTCATTATGTAGGTTCTAGAAATCCTAAAAAATTTGGATCTATAATTATGGACGATGGGATGCAAAAAGATGGATTGACTGATGCTTTTAATCAAAAGGCAATGGGAGTATTGGCAGATATGTGTGCAAAAAAATTCTCTCTTACTAGAGAAAAACAAGATAATTATGCAATTAAATCATATAAACGATCACTGAATGCTACTAAAAAAGGACTGTTTGAAAAAGAAATAATAAAGGTTGAGATACCGCAAAAAAATGGTGAAGTTATTTATGTTTCAGAGGACGAGGAATTAAACAATATAAAACTAGAGAAAATACCAAAATTAAAAGCAGCCTTTACAAGTGATGGAACGGTAACCGCCGCTAATGCATCAACAATAAATGACGGAGCTGCAGCACTAATCCTAATGAGCAGAGAAAAAGCAAAGTTCTTAAATTTAAAACCGATTGCATCAATATTATCATCTGAAGACACTGCCCTGGACCCCGACTGGTTCACAATAGCTCCCTCAGAAGCTATCCCAAAAGCTTTGAAAAAGATTAATATGTCAATAAATGATATTGATTATTTCGAGTTAAACGAAGCGTTTTCAGCAGTAGCATTGGCTAATATGAAGATTTTAAATCTCGACAGCTCAAAAGTGAATGTCAATGGAGGAGCTGTATCAATTGGGCACCCGCTCGGTTGCTCTGGAGCCAGAATAATCGTTACCCTTTTAAATGTACTTGAGCAAAACAATGGAAAAATTGGTGCTGCTGCCATATGTAATGGTGGTGGTGGAGCATCAGCTATGATTGTAAAATTAGTTTAAATGGCAAATTTTGGTGTATCTGCACAAACTATTGTTTCTTTAAGAAAAGAGCCCTCTGACAAGAGCGAATTGACTTCTCAAATATTATACGGTGAGTGTTTTGAAATATTAAGACGTGAAGAAAATTGGAGCCAAATAAAAACTGCTTATGATAATTATGTGGGGTGGATTGACAATAAGCAAATTAATTGCATTGAAAAAAAAATTTATTTGAAATATAGTGCACAAAATGAAATATTGTGTGATGATTTAGTAAATTTCATAGTTGATAAAAAAAAAAACAAACAAACTGTTGTTTTAGGGAGTATATTAAATCTTACAGCCCACCTAAATCACAAATTTGAAGGAAAATGTACTAACTCCAAAAGTGCTAAAAATAATATTATCAAAACTTCAATGCGTTATTTAAATAGCCCTTATCTGTGGGGGGGCAAATCACCATTTGGGATAGACTGTTCTGGATTTACACAAATGGTCTACAGAATAAATGGTCTTAAATTAAAAAGAGATGCATCACAGCAGGCTAAACAAGGAAAAAAAATTAAACTAATAAAAAATAGTAAAGCAGGAGATCTTGCTTTTTTCAAAAATAGTAAAGGTGAAATAACTCATGTTGGAATAATTCTCGAAAAAAACCAGATAATTCATGCACATGGAAAAGTTCGAATAGATAAATTGACCAACAAAGGAATATATAATGTTATTGAAAAAAAGATTAGTCACAATTTAGCCACTATTAAGAGTCACTTTTAGTGTTTTTAGAAAAAAAATTTAAATTTTTAAACTTAGTTTAATTTAAAGAATCAGCCAAATCCCTATACTTCTTGGCGTTTTGTGAATCACCAACTGCAGAAAAAATATTTGATAGAGTTTTAGCTGCTTGATAATTTGAAGGGTCAACATTTAGAGCACTTTCCAAAAAGGGAATCGCTTGCAAATAAAGTTTATTTCTTTCGGCTCTCAAATCGTCATAGCGAATGTCATCCGCTATTGATGTTCCCAAGTTATTCATTTCTTCTATAATAGATTGTTCTTTAGTTAGGATCAATGCGGCTAAATTGATATAAGCATTGACATAATCTGGATTCAACTCAATAGCTCTTTTGTAATATTTCTCAGCATTTTCAAAATCATTAGCATCGGATGCTATTACACCCAAATTGTACTGCAATTCAGAATTTTCAGGGTCTAGTTTTGTAGCATACTCAAGTAATGTTTTGAACTTCTCAATATTGCCCATTTCATAATTTACATTAGCCTCTGTCAAAATAAGATTTAGATCGTCTGGATTTTCTAATCTGGCCTCACGCATAGACTCCAAAGCCTTTTGCGAATCACCCAACTGGTTGTAGATGAGCGCTATGTTTTTGATTATTTCGGGATATCTTGATTTTGTTATCCTTTGGCTGGGGCTAGAGTGTGTCTTTGCCTTAACAGAAGCATCTCGCAGAAGTTTACTATCAAATAACTCGTCTTTATTAGTTGTTATATTTTTAGCATAGAATTGCTTCTCTTTACCGGTAAAACCTAAATCTTTGAGCCTGTTGTACATAGACAATGATTTATCATATTCTTTGGCATTAACAGAAGAAGAAGCAGCATAATACAGGTATATGGTATCCTTTTTTGAAATACGATATGCATTGTAAAAATAATCAGTTGCAGTCGAATAGTCGTTTTTATCGACATATTTACTTCCCTGGTTTATAAGATGATTTATTAAATCATAAAAATATTTTTCTTTCTCTTGAGGATTAGAAATATTGGAAACTTTTTCAAAGGAACTTACAGATAATTCGGTCTCCTCTGGACCTGCAGCGCCACCTCTAAAATAGAGTTTACTTTTCAAAAAATATAATTGACTTTTTTGCTTACCATCCATAGACTCAAAAAGAGCTTCAGCAGATTCAATAGATTTTTTTGCTAATTCATAATCACCTTTTGCCAAATTTTTACTTGCTAAACGAAGTTCTTTTTTTTGAGCATTGCTAAAGCAGATAAATGCTAAAGTAAACAGTATAAAAAATCTATTTCTTGTATTCATTAATTAATATTTTTATAATGAAGATAAATTAAGTTATTGTATCTGGGGCTGAACTTGATTTGTCTGTATCATTTTCATTAACAATGTCATCAATTTCCGTGTCATCATNGCTTTCCTTAACGACTTTTGCAACTGCTGCGATAGAATCAGTTCCCTTTAAATTTATAAGCTTTACGCCTTGAGTTGCACGCCCCATTACCCGCAAATCTTCAACAGCCATTCTTATTGCAATTCCAGACTTGTTTATAATCATCAAATCATCATCATCAGTAACATTTTTAATTGAAACTAAATTTCCGGTCTTTTCTGTAACAGAAATAGTTTTAACACCCTTCCCCCCTCGGTTAGTTAAACGATAATCTTCTAAATTTGAACGTTTACCGTACCCGTTTTCTGAAACAACTAATATATTACTAGACATATCATTAACAGAAATCATCCCAATCACTTCATCATTTTCGTTAGCCAATCTTATTCCTCTCACTCCAGATGCACTTCTACCCATTGGTCTAGTTTTAGCCTCTTCAAATCGTATTGCTTTACCAGATTTTAAGGCTAACATGACCTGACTCTCGCCTGTAGTTAATTTTGCTTCAAGAAGCTCATCTTCATCGCGGATTGTTATAGCGTTAATCCCATTAGTTCTTGGTCTAGAATACTTTTCTAANGACGTTTTTTTGACTTGACCCTTTTTTGTTGCCATAATAACGTAGTGAGCATTTATGTAATCATCGTCTTTTAGATTTTGAGTGCAGATGAAAGCTTTAACTTTATCGTCTTGCTCAATATTAATTAGGTTTTGAATTGCTCTTCCTTTNGATGNTTTACTACCCTCTGGAATTTCGTAGACACGCATCCAAAAACACTTACCCTTTTGAGTAAAAAAGAGCATATATTGGTGGTTTGTTCCAACAAATAGGTGCTCTAAAAAATCTTCATTTCTTGTTGTTGACGCCTTTTGACCTACTCCACCACGATTTTGAGTCCTGTATTCTTTAAGAGATGTTCGCTTTATATAACCGGCATGAGAAATTGTGATAACAACCTGTTCATTTGGAATCATATCTTCGATTGATAAGTCTCCACCTGCATACTCAATTTGAGAGCGGCGTTCGTCACCATATTTATCTTTAATGACTACGAGCTCATCTTTAATGATTTGCATTCTGAGCTCCTTTTTTTCCAAGATTTCTTTTAGATCATTAATCGTCTTTAGTAGATTGTCATACTCTGACCNTAACTTTTCTTGCTCCAGCCCAGTAAGCTGTCGTAATCTCATCTCGACTATTGCTTTNGCTTGAATTTCTGACAATTTAAAACGAGACATTAACTTTTCTCTTGCTTGGTCAGGATTTGTTGAAGCCCTAATAATTTTTATTACCTCATCAATATTATCAGAAGCAATTATCAAACCTTGTAAAATATGTGCTCTTTCTTCGGCCTTTCTGAGCTCATACTTTGTCCTGCGAACAACTACCTCGTGACGATGATCAACAAAATGACTAATCATATCTTTTAAGTTTAGCATTTCTGGACGACCATTTACAAGCGCAATATTATTTACACTGAAAGAGGACTGTANNGCTGTGTACTTAAAAAGTTTATTTAGAACTATATTAGGTATAGAATCTCGCTTTAGAACATAAACGATTCTCATGCCATTTCTGTCAGATTCATCTCTTATAGTTGATATACCTTCTAATTTTTTATCATTAATTAGATCAGCAGTTTTCTTTATCATATCTGCTTTATTNACCTGATATGGAATTTCGTCAACAATAATACACTCTCTCCCATCAACCTCTTCAATATTTGCTTTTCCTCTCATAACAATACGACCTCGTCCAGTCTCAAAAGCATCCTTTACTCCGTCATAACCATATATAATTCCTCCGGTGGGAAAATCTGGAGCTTTTACGTGCTGCATTAACTCTTCAATTTCAATGCTATTATTATCTATAAATGCTATGATACCATCTACAACTTCTGACAAATTATGTGGGGGCATATTTGTAGCCATTCCAACTGCAATTCCTGATGCTCCATTTATTAAGAGCCCTGGTATGCGAGTTGGTAAAACTGTAGGCTCATTAAGAGTGTCATCAAAATTTAACTTATGCTCAACAGTTTCTTTCTCAATATCAGCCAACATGTCCTCAGAAATCTTTCGCATTCTGGCTTCAGTATATCGCATTGCTGCTGGGCTATCGCCGTCAACAGACCCAAAATTTCCTTGACCATCAACTAGCATATATCTTAAACTCCAATCTTGAGCCATACGGACCATGGTATCATAAACTGAAGTATCTCCGTGAGGATGGTATTTACCAAGTACTTCACCAACTATCCTGGCAGACTTTTTGTGTGCTGACGTTGATTTAACGCCTAATTCGTGCATGCCATATAAAACACGCCTATGAACAGGCTTAAGTCCATCCCTAACATCGGGTAGAGCCCTGGAGACAATTACAGACATTGAGTAATCAATGTAGGCTGATTTCATCTCATCTTCGATATTGATTGAAATTAACTTTTCACCATCTTCCATGGGGTATGATTTATTTAATTTTTATACTAGCTAAGATAAAAAAAACGTCGAGTTTTTAGGTTAAAAAGATCTAATATTTTGTCTTATTTTATCAACAATCACAAGATTAATTAGGTTGATAAATAGACCAATAAAAATTTTGTTTTTTAATAGTTTTTTTATTTAACTTTTTTTAATAATTTTTTTTAATAATTTTTTAAGTTTTACTTTACTAAATTTGATATATAAATTTGTATTTTTATAAAAATTATTTACATGGACGATAATTTTTCACCTCGAGTTAAAGATGTAATTTCCTTCAGCAAGGAAGAAGCCCTTCGCCTTGGGCATGATTTTATAGGAACTGAACATCTAATGTTGGGTATGCTCAGAGATGGTCAAGGTAAAGCAGTTGAAATTTTAAATAATTTAGATGTAGATTTAAGTCAATTAAGAAGAAAAGTTGAAATACTTAGCCCTGCGAATCCAGATATTAATACAACAGCAAATGATAAAAAAAATCTACATCTGACCAGGCAAGCTGAGAGAGCACTAAAAACAACATTTCTTGAGGCTAAACTTTTTCAAAGCAGGTCAATCAATACAGCACATCTTCTGTTATGCGTTCTTAGAAATGAAAACGATCCCACTACTAAACTATTAAATAAATTAAGAATTAACTATGACAATGTCAAAGAACAATTCAAGTATATGATAGGTGATGAAGGCTTGGACTACTCTGAATCTCCAACAGCGGAAGCCTTTAGCGGAGAAAGCGAAGAATCTGATGAAAATCAAGGTAGCTTTGAAACAATAAAAGAATCCAATAAAAAAAATAAAAAATCTAAAACTCCTGTACTAGACAATTTTGGACGCGATTTGACCTCATTGGCTGAAGAAGGAAAACTAGATCCAGTTGTTGGTAGAGACAAAGAAATACAAAGAGTATCTCAAATTCTAAGCAGACGAAAAAAAAACAATCCCCTTCTCATTGGGGAGCCTGGAGTTGGTAAATCCGCGATTGCTGAGGGCTTGGCCAACAGAATTACACAAAAAAAAGTTTCAAGGATATTATTTGACAAACGTGTTGTAACTTTAGATTTAGCAAGCTTAGTCGCAGGCACTAAATACAGGGGGCAATTTGAAGAAAGAATGAAAGCCGTCATGAATGAACTTGAAAAAAACGATGATGTCATTTTATTTATTGACGAAATCCACACAATTGTTGGAGCTGGAGGAGCAACCGGAAGCCTTGATGCATCAAACATGTTTAAACCAGCTCTTGCGAGAGGTGAAATTCAATGTGTAGGTGCTACAACGCTTGATGAGTATCGTCAACATATTGAAAAAGATGGGGCATTGGAAAGACGCTTTCAAAAAGTAATAATTGAACCAACAAGTGTTGGCGAAACTATTGAAATACTTAACAATATTAAGAACAAGTACGAAGAACATCACAACGTAAACTACACTGAAGACGCAATAATTGCTTGTGTTAAACTTACTAATCGCTACATGTCCGATAGGTTTTTGCCAGACAAGGCAATCGATGCTCTTGACGAGGCTGGATCAAGAGTTCATATAACTAATATTGACGTCCCAGAGCAAATTCTGGAATTAGAAAAAGAATTAGAGTCTGTTAGATTCACAAAAAATTCTGTGGTCAAAAAACAAAAATACGAAGAAGCTGCAAAGCTTCGGGATGATGAAAAAAAGATTGAAAAAAATCTTTCTCAAGCACAAAAAAAATGGGAAGAAGAATCAAAATTGAATCGTGAGGTAGTAACTGAAGAAAATGTTGCTGAAGTAGTATCCATGATGACGGGTATCCCGGTAAACAGAATTGCTGAAACTGAAATTAACAAACTTTCGCAACTACCTAATTTAATTAGTGGTAAAGTGATAGGACAGGATGAAGCAGTTTCGAAAGTAGTCAAAGCCATACAAAGAAACAGGGCTGGACTTAAATCTCCTGATAAACCCATAGGATCATTTATCTTTTTAGGACAAACGGGTGTCGGTAAAACGCAATTAGCTAAAGTATTGGCCAGCGAACTATTTGACAGCNTAGATTCTCTGATAAGAATTGATATGAGTGAATACATGGAAAAGTTTGCCATATCTAGACTTATTGGAGCTCCACCTGGTTATGTTGGATATGAAGAAGGAGGTCAACTAACTGAAAAAGTTCGCAGAAAACCATATGCTGTTATTTTGCTGGATGAAGTTGAAAAAGCCCATCCTGACGTATTTAACATGTTGTTACAAGTTCTCGACGATGGATTTTTAACTGATAGTTTGGGACGAAAAATTGATTTTTCNAATACAATAATTATTATGACCTCAAATGTTGGGGCTAGAAAACTTAAAGACTTTGGAAACGGTGTTGGTTTTGGAACTTCAGCCCAAAAAAAACAAGAAAACACAAACTCCCGGCGTGTTATTGAAAATGCTTTAAAAAAAGCTTTTGCCCCTGAATTTTTAAATAGAATTGATGATGTTGTAGTATTCAATAATTTAGAGAAAGAAGATATTGAAAAAATTATTGAAATAGAGCTTGAAAAATTATTTGANAGAATTTCTGATATTGGTTTCAAATTAAAACTGACAAAAAAAGCCAAAACATTTATTGCCGAAAAGGGATTTGATAAAGAATANGGAGCNAGNCCNTTGAATAGAGCAATACAAAAATATGTNGAGGATGTAATAGCTGAAGAAATAATNAAGTCAAATCTTCAGGAAGGAGACNTTATAACCATGGANTTNAAAAAAGATAANAGTNTGCTTTTTGTNAAAATTAATTCTGCTAANAGGAAATCTAAGGANGAGGGNTAATTAATAANTTCAAGANNANTTAAAATTATNCTTTTTAAATAAATCANTATNAAATTCAAATGATCTAATGAAATCAAGTGATTCTTTAATATCATCATGTAAAATTCTGTCCCCCTCTAATTTTGGAACTCTTTTCCTATATACTTTTAAAAACGATTCTAAAAACTCAGACGTTTTATCGTCTCTATAAAACAAAGCTTGAGAGGCATTTAATAATTCGATAGCTAAAATTTGCTCAACATTTTCAATTATTTGAAGTGCTTGAGTAGCAGCATTAGCGCCCATACTTACGTGATCTTCCTGACCATTTGAAGACATAATGGAATCAATACTAGCTGGTGATGACAATTGTTTATTTTCACTAACAATTCCAGCAGCGGTATATTGTGGGATCATTAATCCAGAGTTAAGCCCAGGTTCATCAGTTAAAAAAAGGGGTAAATTACGACTCCCTGATATTAATTTATAAATTCTTCTCTCTGAAATACTACCCAATTCTGCGATTGATATTTTCATTAAATCCAATGCTAATGCCAATGGCTGCCCATGAAAATTACCTCCAGAAACAATTGAATCTTTATCATGAAAAATTATCGGATTATCTGTAACAGAGTTTATTTCAATAAAAACAGTATTGGAAACAAAATCTAATGCATCCTTAGTAGCGCCATGAACTTGTGGGATGCATCTAAAAGAGTATGGGTCCTGAACATCTGCCTTCCTTCGACTGTCCAAAGAACTTCCCTTTAAAAACTTTGTAATAAGTTTTGCTGTTTCAATTTGACCTTTATGAGGTCTTAAATCATGTAATAATGAATTAAAAGGATCCATTCTTGCATTGAATGCATCTAATGACAATGCTGCAATTAAATCAGAAAAATACGAGAGTCGACGACACTTCAACAAATTATAAACTGCATATGCTGACATAAATTGTGTCCCATTTAACAATGCTAAACCCTCCTTGGGTTCCAAAGAAATTGGCTCTAAACCCATTTCATTTAAAAACTTTGAAGTACTAATTATATTTTTTTTATACCAAATTTTTCCTTCGCCAATAACTGAAAGTGCTATGTGTGCCAGTGGGGCTAAATCGCCTGAAGCACCTAGAGACCCCTGAGTGTAAACAACAGGCAAAGCATTTAAATTATAAAATAATATTAATCTTTCAACTGTTTTCAATTGAACACCGCTGTTTCCAAAACTTAAAGCTTTAATTTTCAGAAGAAGTATCAATTTAATGACAGTGTTTGGAACAAAATTTCCAGTTCCACAAGCATGGGACCTAACTAAGTTTTCTTGGAGTTCCTTCAGATCATAAGCCGATATCTTCTTATTACATAACGATCCAAAACCGGTATTGATACCATAAATTGCTTCATTTGAGGATCGAATTTTTTGATTTAAAAACTCACGACATGAAATGATATCTTTTTGAACCTTTTTTGATAGCTTAATTGGCATATGATTTGAAATCAAATCATCAATTGAACTAAGGTCAAGAGGTTTATTGCTTATCTCAAACATAAAATTAAAATGTGTTCGACTCAAATTTGGGTATTCCATTGATTATTTCCAAATATTTAAAAGATTTAATTTCTAATGATTAATTTAGACAGTGAAATTTGAATTAAAATATAATCATGGAAGTAATTCAACCATTGACAAAATACTTATTAGGGCACTGGTCATTTACAAGAAAATTCAATAATGGAAATTGCGGTAATGGAATAGTTGAATTTAAAAACAAAAATGTTAATGAGTTAGAATATATTGAAAACGGGACTTTAGTAATAAGAGATGGTAAATTATTAAATGCTTCAAAAAAATATATTTATATGATTTTTAATGAAAAATTAGAAATATATTTTTTTGAAAATAACAAATCTTTATTTCAAACGATTAAATTTGAAAAAAATAACAGATCAATTCATGGAACTGGTTTTCATAAATGTGGAAAAGACAATTATAAATCTAAGTATGATTTTAGCCTTGACGGTAAATTTCAAATCAAACACACAGTTTGGGGGCCAAAAAAAAACTATACTTCAATAACAAAATTTATAAAACAATAAAGTATTTGTTATGTCAAAACAATTAAATATTAGATTAGTTTTAAATTAATATGAATAAATCTATTGTCATAAAAAACAAAAAAGCAAGTTTTAATTACGAGCTACTGGACAATTACGTTGCAGGAATTGTATTGACTGGGACTGAAATTAAATCAATTCGCTTGGGTAAAGCATCAATTTCTGAGAGTTTTTGCAAATTTAATTCTAAAAAAGAATTATTTGTAATCAATATGAATATTCAAGAATATGATTATGGGAATAATTTTAATCATAATCCAAAAAGCGAGCGGAAACTATTATTGAACAAAAATGAATTAAAAAAATTAGAAAAGGAAATTAATAGTAATGGTCTGACAATCGTTCCAACAAAGCTTTTCCTTAACGAGAAAGGATTAGCTAAACTTCAAATTTCACTAGCCAGGGGTAAAAAATTATTTGACAAGCGTGAAAAAATCAAAGATCGCGAAAATAAAATTAATTTAGATCGACTGAAAAAAAAATTAAGGTCATAAAATGAAAAAAATAATCACAATAATTGGATTATGTTTTCTAACAAACATTTATTCTCAGATTAATGGAACCGTTTCAAACATTAAAGGTGAAGCTTTGCCCTATGTAAATATTTACCTAGAAAATTCATACGTTGGTACAACTTCAAATGCTAATGGAAATTATCAGATTGATATATCCAAACCAGGGAAATACAACTTGGTCTTTCAATTTTTAGGATATAAGACTGAAATAAAAAACTTAAAAGTTATGCAACTCCCATATCAACTAAATGTTGTGATGTACGAGGAAAATATAAATTTGAAAGAGGTAATTGTTAATAGACAAGAAAATCCTGCAAATAATATTATTAGAAAAACAATTGAAAAAAGAAAATTATATTTAGAAAAGTTAAGTTCTTTCTCAGCTGATTTCTACTCTAAAGGATTTATAAAAATAGTAAACGCACCTGAAAAATTTATGGGTCAAGAAATAGGAGACTTAGATGGAGCATTGGACTCAACTAGAACAGGTTATATTTATTTGTCGGAAACCATTTCTAAAGTTAAATATATAAAACCTGAAATTTATGAGACTGTTATTGCTTCTAAAGTTAGTGGGGATTCTAATGGAATCAGCTTCAACACTGCAATGGATGTTGACTTCAATCTATACAATAACACAATCAGTATAAACAATGATATTATTTCTCCAATTGCAGATTATGCATTCAATTACTATAAATACCAGCTTGAGGGTGATTTTTATGATAAAGACGGCAACTTAATTAATAAAATCAAAGTAATTCCCAAGCGTGAAAATGACCGTGTATTCACAGGACATATATACATAGTTGAAGATAGCTGGGCCCTTTTTGGAATTGACTTAAAAGTAAGTGGAACTCAAGTCCAAATTCTGCCTGCGGAAGAAATTAGAATTATACAAAATTTAAGCTATGATAAAAAAGCTAATCATTGGTTTTTAAGATCACAAACAATTGACTTTAAATATAGTTTATTTGGCTTTAAAGGAAATGGAAGCTTTGTAGCAAATTATAGTAACTATGATTTTGATTTTAAAAACAATAACAAACAAAATAAGAACGAAATTTTAGCATTTGAAAAAGATGCAAATAAGCAAAAAAACATTTATTGGGATAAAAAAAGGCCTGTGCCCTTAACTAATGAAGAATTAAATGATTACCAAAGAAGGGATAGCATTGAAAGCATAAGAACTTCAAAAAAATATCTAGATTCGATTGACAAAGTTGAAAACAAATTCAAGGTTGGTAAACTGTTTAGTGGTTATAATTATAATAAAACTTACAAAAAAGAAAGCATTAGCATTTCAGCTCCGATCACTGGTATATCATTTAATACAGTACAGGGCTATAATCTGTCATTTAGCGGGAATTATACAAAAAAATTAAATGATTACAAGACCTTTATGAGGTTTAGTTCACTTATAAACTATAGTTTTGAGACTGACAGATTTAGAGCTGGGATAGAGAGCTATTACAGATTTAATGCCATAAATAATTCCGCTTTAAGATTAAGTCTTGGAACAAAAACAGAGCAATTTAACAACAACAACCCCATTTCTAAATTTCAAAACACAATAAGTTCATTGTTTTTTGAACAGAATTTTATGAAAATATATGATAGATACTTTGCAAAAATTAATTATGGCATGGAGCTGTTTAATGGATTAAGCTTTGATACTAGCTTAAGCTATGAAAAAAGAAAATCTTTGTATAATTCAACTGATTATGTATTGTTCCCTAAATCAAATATTGATTATACTAACAACAATCCTCAAAACCCAAATGATCCCCTAATCGACGGATTTTCTAACCACAAAATTTTAAAATTTGATTTAGGGTTTAGAATCAGATTTGGAGAAAAGTTTATGACATATCCTGACCTTAAAGTTGGAGTTAGTAACCCTGACTACCCCCAGTTATTCATCAAATATATCAAAGGATTTAATTCTAATGTTGATGATTACAATTTTGAACACCTGAGTGCAAGATTATATCAAGAAGCTAATCTGAAATCTTTTGGGTTTTTAAGATATAATGTTACTGGAGGTACTTTTTTTGATAATAAAAAAATAAGCTTGATAGATTTAAAACACTTCAATGGAAATCAAACACATGTTATAACAAATGGAAATTATTTGTCAAGTTTTAAAAATTTACCATATTATGATTACAGCACTTCCAGTAATTATATTGAATTTCATTTGGAGCATAGCTTCAAAGGATTTATCATGGGAAAGATTCCGTTTTTGAATAAGCTAAATAATAACCTTGTTATTGGCATGCATGGCATTTCAACAAAAGAAAGAAAACCTTATAATGAATTTAATATAGGACTTGATAATTTAGGATGGAAAAAATATAGGTTTTTGAGAATTGATTATGTCCAAACATTTTCAAGCGGTTTATCAGACAATTCAATAGTTTTTGGATTAAGCCTTTAGGTTCTATTTTCAAGCATAGGTACAAATTTAAATTTTCCAAACTCCAACTTATCGAATAATTTTATATCGCGCCTTTCATATGTTGTCATAGTTTGTTCATCTTTGCCAACAGGGATTACCAAACGACCTCCAATTTTCAATTGAGCCAATAACGATTTAGGAACATTTGGAGCACCAGCAGTGACAAGTATTCGATCAAATGGTGCTTCGTCTTTCAGACCTTTATAACCATCTCCAAATATCAAGCGTTTTGGATGATAACCTACTTTGGGTAAAAAAAGACTGACTTTCTTAAAAAGTTGAAGCTGACGTTCAATGCTGTAGACATCGGCTTTTAACTCGCATAAGATGGCTGTCTGATAACCACTGCCTGTTCCTATTTCGAGAACTTTTTGTCTCGGCTTTAAATCCAGTAATTGAGTTTGAAAAGCTACTGTATAAGGCTGTGAAATGGTTTGATTTGCACCTATTGGAAAAGCTTTGTCTTGGTAAGCATGATCTAAAAATCCTGAATCCATAAACCAATGCCTTGGCACATTAGCCACAGCCTCCAATACCAAATCACTTTCAATTCCCTTAGACCTTAAATTTTCAACAAGTTTTTGGCGAAGGCCCCTATGTTTGTATGAATCTACCAATTTCAACATATTATTACCCAAAATTAAGGAAAGAATAATATATAAAAATTAAATATTTAAAGAATTTGGTATTTTAGGTTTTACATATCTAAATTCAATAGATTAATATTAAAATATTTAATTTTGTTAAAAATTTATAATATGCTTAAAATTGGTGTACTTGGAGCTGGACATCTAGGTAAAATTCATTTGAAATTATTAGAAAAATCAAAGGAATATAAGCTTGTTGGCTTCTACGATCCGGATATTGCAAAAGGGAAATTAATTGCAAAGGAATTTAATTTCACCTACTACAATAAGTTAGACAAATTAATTGATGAGGTAGATGTTATTGATATTGTCACACCAACTTTGTCTCATTACAGCTCTGCAATACAAGCTATCAAAAAAGGTAAACACATATTTATTGAAAAGCCAATAACTAGTACTTTAGAAGAAGCAGAGCATTTAAAATTGCTGCTTTCTAAAAATAATGTAAAAGGCCAAGTTGGACACGTTGAGCGTTTTAATCCAGCTTTTACAGCTGTTAAATCAGAAATTAAAGATCCAATGTTTATCGAATCACATAGATTAGCAGAATTTAATCCAAGGGGTACTGATGTCCCTGTGGTTCTTGATTTAATGATACACGATATAGATATCATTCTTTCTGTGGTCACCTCTCCTGTGGTTTCGATTCAAGCAAGCGGAATTTCAGTTATAAGTGACACACCAGATATTGCTAATGCTAGAATTGAATTTAAAAATGGTTGCGTTGCGAATTTGACAGCTAGTCGAATTTCACTAAAAAATATGAGAAAAAGTAGGTTTTTTCAAAAAGACACTTACATAAGTGTAAATTTTTTGGATAAAAAAGCAGAAATTGTCAAAATGAAAAATGCCCCTGAAATTCCAGGTGATTTTGATATAATTTTACAAAATGCTGAGGGTGAGAAAAAGCAGATATATTTTGAAAACCCCAACATTAGAAAAAATAATGCAATTTTAGACGAATTAGAATCATTTGCAGATGCTATAAAAATGAATAAAAGTCCGATTGTCACTTTACATGATGGTACAAATGCGTTGAAAGTTGCATTGGAAATTATAAATTGCTTCTAATTTTATTAAATCTCTATTTTTGTAATGGATTATGTCAAACCATTTCGAGCTGTAAGAGTAAACTCTGAATTAATGGAAAAATTTTGTACCTATTCACACATAAATAAAAGTAAAGATGATTTAAAAAAAATATTATCAGAAAATCCAAACTCCTTTTTACAAATAATTAGCGACAGTGTTCTTGCTAAGAAAAAAATATCCTTAAAAAATCGCTACAAAAAAGTGAAAATTAAATATGAAGAATTTAAAAAGAAGGGAATTATAAATAAAGATCCTAATGAAGGTTTTTACATTCATGAAATAAATTTAAATGGGAATAAATATACAGGATTAATAGCTTTGGCTCCATTACGAAGCTATGAACAAGGTATAATAAAAAAGCATGAGGCTACTATTGAACATAGAGAAAAGCTTTTTGAAAATTATCTAAAAGAAACTAGATTTAATGCTGAACCAGTTTTAATAGCACATAATTCAAATGAAACTCTGTCGCTATTGATAAAGAATTTAAAAAAGAAAAAACCAACCAATATTATAAAGTTTAGAAAAAATGAAATTCACAAATTTTGGTATGTCAGAAATATTTCCTCCATAAATAAAATTATAAATGAATTTAACAATGTGAAATCCTTTTTTATTGCCGATGGCCACCACAGAACAGCTTCTTCTTACAGACTTTTAAAAAATAAAACTAATGTCAATAACAAATATTTTATGGTATGTCTTATACCATTTAATGAACTAAAATTTAAATCGTATAATAGAATAATAAAAAAAATTGATGGATTTGTCGGAAAGGACTTTTTAAAAAAATTAAAAGAAAAATTTAATATAAAAATTCAAAAGGAGGAGAAAAATAAAGGTCTCTGCATGTATTTAAACGGCCAAAATTATTCTTTATCTTTGAAAAGAAAATTTATTGAAAATAATTCTCCACTGTATAAACTTAACTCCTTTGTCCTGCAAGAAAAAATATTGAAGCCGATTTTAGGAATTCAAAATCCTAGAAATGAAAAAAAACTTTTATATACCCAAAAAAGTTTAAAAAAAATAATCAATCAGTTCGATCCCAAAAAATTTGAAATTGCTTTTGGTCTAGAACCTGTTTCGATTGAGGATATCAAAAACGTTGTTGAAATGGGTCTATTGATGCCGCCTAAAAGCACTAATATTTTTCCAAAATTAAGAACTGGCTTAACCATTTACGAACTTTAATATGACTATAAAAAATAATCTTCAAAAAATAAAAAATAGCTTACCCAAAAAAGTTACATTGGTTGCTGTATCAAAAACAAAACCCATTGAAGATTTAATGGAAGCTTACAAAGCGGGTCAGCGCATTTTTGGAGAGAACAAAGTTCAAGAAATAGTGAATAAACATCCTCAAATGCCCTTAGATACCAAGTGGCATATGATTGGACATCTACAGAGGAATAAAGTGAAATACTTAGCACCATTTATTGACCTGATTCATGGAATTGACAGTTTAAAACTTTTGAAGGAAATCAATAAACAAGCTATAAAACATGACCGAATTATTAAAGGTCTGATTCAAATAAAAATTTCTAATGAAATCACAAAATTTGGTATGACAGCTGAAGAAGCTCGGGAAATGTTTTATTCCAAGGAATTTAAAACCCTAAATAATATAAAAATTATCGGGGTTATGGGAATGGCAAGTTTTACAACAAATAAATCTCAAATAAAAAAAGAATTTTTGAATCTTAAGTTAATTTTTGATTCCTACAAAGAATTCAATCCAACTATGGAAGTTGTTTCCATGGGAATGAGTGGAGATTATAATTTAGCAATTGAATGCGGAAGTAATATGATTCGTATTGGCAGTAGTATTTTTGGTATTAGATGAGTTTAAAATAGTTTAAAATTTATACGATAGTAGACATAGAAACCACTGGAGGGAAGTATAACGACGAAGGAATAACCGAAATTGCTATATACAAACACGATGGACACAAAATTATTGATCAATTTATCAGCTTAATTAACCCGAAACGAAAAATTCAACCCTACGTACAAAATTTAACCGGAATTTCAAACAAAATGTTAAGAAACGCCCCAGAGTTTTTTGAAGTGGCTAAACGAATTGTTGAAATGACCAACGATTGCGTACTGGTTGCTCATAATGCTAAATTTGATTACCGAATTTTAAAATTAGAATTTTCACGGCTCGGGTTTCAATTTGAACGAAAAAGTCTTTGCACAGTTGAATTATCAAAAAAACTAATCCCTGGCTTACCATCTTATAGCTTAGGTAAATTAGTGAGGTCATTGGGAATACCAATTAGTGACAGACATAGAGCTTCCGGGGATGCTTTGGCAACAATAAAATTATTTGAAATACTCCTAAATCGCGATGTAACAAAAGAAGTTATTAAAACATCTATCAGAATTAAACCCAAACTTCAAATTGAACCCAAACTTTCGTCACTTATTGAATCTATGACATGTGATACTGGAATCTATTACATGTATGATTGTAATGGGGAAATAATATACATCGGAAAAAGCAAAAACATAAAAAAGAGGATCAACCAACATTTTATAGGCCAGACTCCTAAATCAAAAAAAATTCAACTAGAAGTTTCAACGATAACATATGATAAAACAGGTAGCGAATTGTTGGCTCTTTTAAAAGAAAATGCTGAAATCAAACAGCACAAACCCAAATTTAATAGGGCATTGCGGCGAACTATTTTTACTCATGGTCTGTTCAGTTTCACAGACCAAAGTGGATATAAGAATTTGAAAGTTCAAAAAATTAAATTAAATGAAAAGCCCATAATCACATTTTCTAACATTAAAAGTGGAAAAAGTTTTGTTAGCAGACTCGTAGAAAAATATGAACTATGCCAAAAACTATGTGGTATTTATAATAATAAAAGTAATTGCTTTGACTTCATAATCAAAAAGTGCAATGGAGCCTGTATTGAAAAAGAACCATTGGAAGTATATAATATGAGGGTAGAAAAAGCATTGAAAAATTACAGTCTAAATTCCAAAAGTATGATAGTGATTGACAAAGGTAGGGACCTTGACGAACGCAGTGCTGTGTGGCTAGAAAATGGTATTCTTAGGGGCTATACTTATTTTAATTTAAATCATCAAATAACTAATCTTGATGTACTGTCAAATCTAATTACCCCACTAGACCATAACAAAGATGCTCAACATATTGTCCAAAGCTATATAAGAAGAAATAAAAAATTAAAAATAATTTATCTGTAAATCTGAATTAGAAAATTGGCTAATATTAAATCTGATTTTAAATTGTAATTTTGTTTTGAATGTTATGAACAAATACGTCATTTCAATTGTTGGCCCTACGGGAATTGGAAAAACAAAGCTCAGTTTAAAACTCGCTAAGTTTTACAAAACTGAAATTATTTCTGCAGACTCAAGACAGTTCTATAAAGAAATTGCAATTGGAACCGCATCGCCTTCTGCAGCCAATTTGAAGGAAATAAAGCATCACTTTATTCACCATAAGTCTATACTAGAGCCATATAGTGTAGGGGATTTTGAAAAAGATGCAATAAATTTAATACAGCTTTTACATCAAAAAAAATCTATCATAATATTAATTGGAGGTTCGGGACTTTACATTAATTCAATAACCAAAGGATTGAACAGTTTTCCAAAAACGAATCCAGAAATTCGTGCAAACTTAAATTTAATATTTAAAAAAAAGGGGGGTGAATTTCTTGCTAAAGAATTAAAACGTGTAGATCCAATAACATATGCAAAAATAGATTTAAAAAATCCAAGAAGGATTATTAGAGCCCTTGAAATTTACAGATCTAGCGGAAAAAGTTATAGTAGCTTTTTGGGCAATGAAAAAAATAGCAGAAAATTTAAAATCATTAATCTAGGACTGACGGCAGAGAGAAAAATTATTTATAACCGTATAGAAAAAAGAGTTGAAAAAATGATGGAAAACGGTTTATTAGAAGAAGCTAGATCAGTTTATGAATACAGACATTTAAATGCCCTCAACACAGTTGGGTACAAGGAGCTATTTAAATATTTTCAAGAAAAAATTAGTTTAGAGGAAGCAATTGAGGAAATAAAAAAAAATACACGCCGATATGCAAAGCGACAGCTAACTTGGTTTAAAAAGCAAAAAAATACCACGTGGTTTGACTATAAATCGAATCTGGATGTTATACTCGACCAAATCAACAAAGAAATTCAAGCTTAGGGATTAATCACTAATCTAAAACCCTCTCCGTGAATATTTAAAATTTCAACTTTTGGATCGAGTTTCAAATACTTGCGAAGCTTAGCTATGTAAACATCCATACTTCTAGACGTGAAATAATTGTCGTCTCTCCATATCTTAGTAAGCGCTATTTCCCTGGGCATAAGATCGTTTACGTGAAGAGCTAATAATCTCAAAAGCTCATTTTCTTTTGGCGAAAGTTTAATTTGAGTCTCATTTTCATGAGTTAAAAAACGAAGTCTTGAATTTAACTTAAAACTACCTATTTCAAATTCAAACTGTTTGCTATCTGCAATACTATCAACCGTCTTTCGCTGAATCATAGCCTGAATTTTCAATAATAATACTTCGCTATCAAAAGGCTTATTAAGGTAGTCATCGGCGCCGACCTTGTAGCCTTTTAAAACATCTTCCTTCAATGATTTAGCCGTCAAAAAAATAATTGGTATTTCCTTGTCTTTTTCTCTGATTTCTTGGGCAAGAGTAAAACCGTCTTTATACGGCATCATTACATCCAAAATACAGAGATGGAAATCTGATTTTTTAAATTTCTCAAAGCCTTCCATGCCATTTTTAGCTAAAACAACTTCATAGTTATTGATTGTTAAATATTCTTTTAGAACGGTTCCAAAATTTGGATCATCCTCTACAAGTAATATACGTTTTGCGATCTCTTCCATTGTTTCTGTTATTTATTATGTTATTAAAGGTAATTTTATAGTGAAAGTACTTCCCTTTCCCTTTTCACTTTCGACGCTAATAGTACCTTGATGATTATCTACGATTCTTTTGACATTAGCTAGACCTAAGCCGTGACCTTTCACATTATGTACATCCCCAGTGTGCTCCCTGTAAAACTCTTCAAAAATTTTCTTTTGAGCCATTTTACCAATTCCTATTCCTTGGTCTTTAACCATTAATAATATGTTATTGCCTACGTTTTCAGTGATTATATCGATTTTTGGAGCTCCCTCGGAATATTTAACTGAATTGTCGAGAATATTAACAATAACATTAGTAAAATAAGAATCATTGGCAAGAATTGATGATTTCTTCGCTTTAAAGTCCGTATTTATGTATCCTTTTCGATCTTTGACAATTAATTCAACATGCGTCACAGCATCATTGACTAAATCATGTAGTTCCAGTCTATCTTTACTAATCATTAATTGCTTTTTCTGAAGTTTTGAAATACGAAGGACATTTTCAACTTGTGCATTCATTCTTTTATTTTCATCTTTGATCATTGATATGTAATCTTTAACCTTCTGCTTATTGTTAAATATTTTAGGGTTTTTTATAGCATCTAATGCCAAATTTATAGTGGCGATTGGAGTTTTGAACTCATGAGTCATATTATTAATGAAATCAGATTTCATTTGAGATATTTTTCTTTGTTGAATAAGCTGATAAACGGCACTCATATAACCTATAATTATTACCAAAGTAAAAATGAGGGAAAGAAGTGTTAAAACTACAACATCTTGTTCATCCTTTGTTTGGAGTATATTGTTAATATAATAAGCCTGAACAAAGATAATTCCAATAAGAGATAAACTCATGAGTATGACTAATATTGAAAATAATCTGTTGTTCATCCAACAAAATTAAAATTTTTAGTATACGTTGGTTTTTTTTTAACTTCTTATTAACTAAAATGTTAAAAATATAAAGTTACAAACACAATTTAATAATTTCATTGTGAATATTGTAAACTTCTTTTCGTGTTTTTTCCAAATCAGTATTATTGATTACAAAGTCGGATTTTTTTATCTGTTGTGATGAGTGAAGTTGATTAGACATTATTAATTCTATTTCCTGAACAGATTTGCCATCTCTTTTTACAAGTCGCTTAATTCTAATATCCTTGGGGGCTGTAATGGTTAAAATAAAATTATATGCATTCTCTGCACCAATTTCAAATAAAATGGCCACCTCCTTCACAACATAAGGTGAATTTTGAAATTTTAACCACTCATTAAAATGAATTTTAACCGCAGGATGTACAATTGAGTTTAGTTTTACCAGCAATGATTTATTGGAAAAAACAAGCCTTGAAATATAGGATCTGTTAAGTAAATTATTTTCATAGGCCTTCATTCCAAAAAGCGCTATTATTTTTTCTTTCAGTACTGGAGAAGTATTCATCAATAATTTTGCTTCGTTGTCTGCATTGTAAATAACAACACCTAAATCCTTGAACATACTGGCAACTATTGTTTTACCAGTTCCAATTCCACCAGTAAGTACCAACACTTTAGTTTTCATTTTTGTTTAGTATGTATTGCAATTTATTAACCATGAGCGAAGCAGATTTTATTTTATCAGATTTAAAAACAAGACGGGGTATTAAAATATTATTTGCTAAATCAATATCATTAAAATCACACTCAACCCTAAAATCTGAGGTTAAAACAGTATTAAACGAGCTTAGGCTAGTATAAAATATAAGATCTATCTTCTTGGGAAATGTAGAGATTGTATAATTTTCTGGTAAATTAATAATGTTTAAAGGAAGACTAATTACCCCCTCGGTAAATCTTTCTACTTGGCCTTTAAGACTAACTTGATCTTTAGAGAATTTAATATTTTCTAAAGCCTGAAGTCCAATTGATTGATTAATATCCGATTTTAAATCAATTAATTCCAATAGAATTGTTGAAACACTTTCAATGGGATCAATTAACCTCTTTGGACCAATCAAATCAATAGAATCAGGGTATGGTTTCAAACGATTTGTAAAATCGAAGCCAGTTGCAAAACTGATATTAGAATTGATTTTTACAGGTACTCTATTTACAGATTGTTTATCATATTTAAATTTAACAACACTGGGCGTAATACTTTTTATCTCAAGGTCCTTACCAAAGACTTTGTAAAGAGAAGATTTTTGTAAATCTTGATCCCAATAATGATAATTTTTGTCCTTTCGGAGACTTGAAAAATCAACATTTAATTTTAGATCTTTAAAGACGAATTTAAGCAAACTAAACCCCTGAGCTGAAACATCGACTGAAATAAATTTTGGTTCATTTTGTGTTAAAAGTTCTTCTTTTTCTAAGTTGGTCGGAACTAACTCTACCTTAAATGTTTGGGTTGTAGAGTTTGAGAGATTCGTGAGCACAGAAACGATTAGCGAAAGAAATAACAACAACACAAATACATTCAAATGTCTAATTTGAATCCAGTTTTTGAATCCATTGCTTTTATCTTCTTTCATTAGGTTTTAAAAAAAAAATTTGAAAACAAAACATTATCTGGTTTTCTTGAAATTTTCAACTTAACATTGGACTTCAAAAATCCAATTCCATAAGCGAAAAATTGAACCATGAGAGTTGGCAGACATAAAATGCTCGTAACCAAGTCAACAGTTAAATTCAAAGCTACTAAAAAAACTGCCAAAAAATATAGCCCATATACATACAAAAACCAGTTAAAATTAAATAATATTAGCATCAAACTTATTATAAATCCAATAGTAAATAAGGAAGGAAACCAATATGCAATTTTTCTTGAATGTGGATGCCATTTATTTAAAATGGGTCGGACTTGACCAAATTTATACATTTGTATAAAAAACTTTTCTAATGTCATTCGACGTTTGTGATACACAAAGGCTTTTGATATTAGGCGTAACTTATACCCCATATCTTTCAATCGAATTGAAAGATCAGGGTCCTCCCCTGGATGTATATTACCAAAACCTCCGGAAGCGTGAAACGCCTCTTTAGAAAGACCCATATTGAAACTTCTTGGTTCATAGCCTTCAACCTCTTTATCACCACCACGAATACCACCCGTTGTAATAAATGAGGTCATAGTAAAATTAATAGCCTTTTGAAACTCAGAAAAATTATGCTTGGCAGCATCAGGACCTCCAAAACAATCTACATAAGATGTTTTTAAAAAATTTATTACTTCAGAAAGATATTGCTTTGGGAGAATACAATCAGAATCTAACACAATAAAATAATGCCCCTTAGCTTTTCGCATTCCATAATTCCTTGAATCACCAGGTCCAGTATTTTTCTTGTAGTAATAGTTGATATTTAGTTTAGACTGGAACTGTTCTACAATTAGTCTGGAATCCAAACTTGAACCATCTTCAACTATAATTACTTCAAAAGTTTTCGGAATATCAAGCTCAAAAAAGCTTTCCAGTAGTTCCCTTATTTCTTCTGGACGATTATATACTGGAATGATAAAAGAAAAATCACTGGCAATCATAAAACAAATTTAAAAAATGCATTTGAATTACAAGCATAAAAAAACTCCGCCGAGGCGGAGCTTTCTTTTTTTAGTTAATGAAAAATTAATTTTTCAACACTCGTACAGTCTCTACTGAATTATCAATTGAAACTTTTACGAAGTAGGCACCAGCTTGCATCTCAGCCATATCAACCGTACAGTCTAAACTGTTTGGCTTCTGACTTAGAACAACCTGACCAAGCATGTTGTAGACAGTGATGTCATCAACATTCTTCTGTGCTCTAATTGTTAATTGATCATTAACAGGATTTGGGTAGTATGAGAATAGTCTCACACCTTGGTTGTCATCAACTCCAAGTGAAGTTGAAGAAATACTAAAGTTATCTAAGAAGAAGTCAATATCTTGAGTTCCTCCTGCATCACTAGACGCAAAGAATGCAAACATAGTATCATTATATCCAGTTAATTCAATTTCTGGCATCGCTGCTCCAGCTAATCCTGGGCTGTTTGTTGCATCCCAACGATACATTTCAGTCCACGATGCGCCAGCATCACTAGTTACTACTAAGGCAACGAAATCATCAGCTTCCCAGATAGCATCTAGTTGTTGAGCCCATTCAGTTGCTGCTGCATCTACATTCAAATAGTAAGGTCCAGCTGACAAGTCAAACATAGGTGAGATCAAATATTCGTCTACAGTTGTTGTGTAAATATTAATCTTAGCAGCACCGGTTGTACCGTTATTTGCGAAACCATCCTGTATCCACAAAGATGTGGTTATTGCTGGATCTGGAGCCCCAAAAGGACCTTGACTTTCTGTCCATAAATCCCCAGGGAATGTTGCGAAATCGTTCAAGTAATCTGGAACAATAGGCGCTGGAGCTGTAAGGAATGATACACTACTCCAAGCACTTACAACACCACCATCACAAACTGTTCTTACATAGAAATCATATGTTGTATTTCCTGAAAGGCCAGTTAAAGTTACAAAACTGTCAGATGTGGCTGTGCCAGTCTCAGCTGGTGCCTCACCACCAACAACAACCTGGTATTCAAATGAACCAGCGTCTGATGTCCAAGAAACGGTTGCACTATCAGCAGTAACAGCGTCAACTGTTAAAGCATCAGGCGCCACGCATGATGGCTCTACACTCGTAACTGTAAGTGTTAAACACATTACAATAGTGTCAGTATAATTATCATTGTCTTGAGACGTTAAAGTCAGCGAAGTAAAGCCAGTTAAGTCTAAACCTGCCATTTC
>PBJR01000011.1 GCA_002721175.1 Flavobacteriaceae bacterium
AGCTCTTTCAATACATTCTTGCTCAGTATCTGTAACACCAAGATAATGAGGAACTTGTCTCCACCAAGTATCTCTATAAGTCCCTAAATTCTTGGGTAATTTAAATAAATCTAAGGCTTCTTCGAACGAAATATTTGATAACTGAAGATTGGGAGGTACTGAAGCAAAAATTTGTTTTTCTTCATCGTCTGGGCTTCCTATCTGTGCCATGGGACCAAATTTTCCTAGGCGAACGCTGACTTGACGACCTGTTTTTGGATCAGAACCTAGTATTCTTTCACCAGATTGACGGCTAGCATTTTCTCTTACATCTTCAACATTGGGATGAAAAGAGTTGTAAAAATCCTTCATCATTTTTGTCCAATCTGACTTTCCACTTGCTATGGCATCAAAATCCGCTTCAACTTTAGCTGTAAAATTATAGTCAAGTATTGCTTCAAAATGGTTTACTAAAAAATCAGTTACAATTATACCAATATCAGTTGGAACTAATTTTCCTTTATCTGAACCAACTTTTTCAGATTGAGAAGATTCAATGATTTTATTTTCCTCGAAAGTTAAAACACTGTAATTCCGCAATTGACCGTCAACATTGCCCTTCTCTACATAATTTCTGTTTTGTATTGTTGAGATAGTGGGGGCATAGGTTGATGGTCTTCCAATACCAAGTTCCTCAAGTTTTTTTACTAAGGAGGCCTCGGAGTATCGGTATGGAGCTCTTGAAAAGCGTTCTGTTGCAATAATGGATTCATTAACAAGGAAACTATCTAATTTCATTGCAGGCAACATACCCGCTTGTTCAGCATTTTCATCATCAGTCCCTTCTTTATATAACTTTAAAAACCCATCGAAAATGATTACCTCGCCGTTAGCAGTAAAAATTTCATTATGATTTTGCGTGCTGATTTTTACATTTGTTCTTTCTAAATTGGCGTCACTCATTTGAGATGCAATTGCTCTTTTCCATATTAACTCATAAAGTCTTGATTGATCCATATCCACATCCAATTTGTGGATAGCAAAATTTGTAGGTCGTACAGACTCGTGAGCCTCTTGAGCACCTTTTGATTTTCCTTTGAAATTGCGTGGGTAGCTGTAGGATTTACCATAAGAGGACAAAATTTCTTGAGCTGCAGAATCTTTAGCTTCATTTGATAGACTTACACTATCAGTTCTCATGTAGGTAATATGGCCTGCTTCATATAAGCGCTGGGCCAAAGTCATTGTCTTGCTAACAGAAAAATACAATTTTCGCGATGCTTCTTGTTGTAAAGTTGAGGTTGTAAATGGTGGAGCAGGAGATTTCTTTGCAGGTTTTTTATCAATTGAAAACACTTTATATACCGAATTTAAGTTGCTTTCTAAAAATAGACGAGCTTCATTTTTAGAATTAAAAGGTTTTGTGATTTTAGCCTTAAACGGCCTACCATCACTTGTCTTAAAAAAACCTTCAACTCTATAATTAGACTGAGAATTAAAATCCCTTATTTCTCTCTCTCTTTCTACGATTAGTCTAACTGAGACTGATTGAACTCTACCCGCTGAAAGCCCTGTTTTTACTTTACGCCACAACACAGGTGATAGCTCATATCCTACTATTCTGTCTAATACACGCCGAGCCTGTTGGGCATCTACTAAATCGTAGTCAATTGATCGCGGATTACTAACTGCTTTTTCAATAGCCCCCTTGGTAATTTCATGAAATACAATTCGCTTTGTTTTTGATTTGTCTAATTTTAAAGTCTCGGACAAATGCCAGGCAATTGCCTCACCTTCTCTATCTTCATCGCTTGCAAGCCAAACAGTTTCTGCTTTATTAGCTAATTCTCTCAATTTTTTTACTAATGGTTTTTTTTCTTTACTGATTTCATATTTGGGAGTAAAATCACCATTTACGTCTATACCTAGTTCTTTTGAAGGGAGATCGGCAATATGTCCAAAACTCGAAGCAACTTTATATTCTTTTCCAAGAAATTTTTCAATTGTTTTAGCCTTAGCAGGCGACTCAACGATAACAAGATTTTTAGCCATAAATTATTTATTAAGGTCACAAATGTATATGAAATTTTCGATTGTATTTTTTAAATTTTTGCCAAAATTAAAATTAAATATCTCTTTTTTATATTATTTTGAATGGAAAATTTTAATTTAAATAACTGATAACCAGAAACTTAAGTCATTATAAAATTTTAATTTTTTTTTTTTAAGTTTAATCAAAAAAAACTCAAACTAAAATAATAGGAAAAAGTATGGAATGGTACCTAAAAGTTATGCGTGAAAATTATGCGAATTTTAATGGACGCGCTAGAAGAAAAGAATATTGGATGTTTACATTGTTTCATACTCTTTTGGTTATAGCATGTGCTTTTACTTTAGCTCTCTTGGTCGCAACCGGGCCATACTCGCTCACTCTTTTAGTCGCAATCATGTCTATTGCTGTTATTCTTGCTCATGTTGTTCCTTCTCTAGCTATTAGCGTTAGAAGATTACATGATGTAGGCCAAAGTGGTTGGTTTTTATTGCTAGCTTTGATCCCGTATATTGGTAATTTGATCATTTTTGTTTTCTCTGTTATTGAAGGCAATAAAGGGACTAACAAATATGGTCCTGATCCAAAAGCATGAACAAAAATCAAAAAATCAACTATTTATTTGATCTTTAATTGATTCTTTGTTTTAACATGACAACTTGTCATAAAACCTAAAAATTCATATCTTTGCGAATTAATTATTAAAACTAGAGTTAAATAAACTATGGAAAAAGTTATAAATGAATCAATTCAAGGTTGTTCTACATCCCTAATTGGTCATAACAATAACATCAAAAAGTTATACATTGAGAGTTATGGCTGTCAAATGAACTTTAGTGATAGTGAAATAGTAGCGTCCATACTTCGCAAGGAGGGTTTTAATACAACATCAAAGTTAAAGGAAGCTGATTTAGTTTTAGTTAATACCTGCTCCATAAGAGATAAAGCCGAACAGACAATTAGAAAAAGGCTTGAGAAATTCAATTCGATCAAACAAATAAACCCAAAAATGAAAGTTGGCGTATTAGGCTGTATGGCTGAAAGACTAAAATCGAAGTTACTGGACGAAGAAAAGATTGTTGACTTGGTCGTTGGACCAGACGCCTACAAGGATCTACCTAATCTTGTTTCACAATTGGATGCAGGAAATAGTGCAGTAAATGTGCTTTTATCAAAAGTTGAAACTTATGCTGATATAGACCCAGAAAGACTGAATACAAATGGTGTGACTGCTTTTGTCTCTATCACTCGAGGATGTGACAATATGTGCACATTTTGTGTAGTCCCATTCACAAGAGGTAGGGAACGTAGTCGAAACCCTATTAGTATCATTAAAGAAATTAATGATTTGTGGGAAAAGGGCTATAAAGAAATTACGCTTTTAGGCCAAAATGTAGATAGTTATCTTTGGTATGGAGGGGGTTTAAAGAAAGATTATTCAAAAGCATCAAGTATTCAAAAGGCTTCAGCTCTGAGATTTTCGGATTTACTGGAATTGTGTGCCAAAGAACAACCAAAAATGCGTTTTCGCTTTTCCACTTCAAATCCACAAGATATGTCAATTGATGTAATTAAAAACATGGCTAAATATGATAATATCTGCAATCACATTCACCTACCAGTACAGAGCGGAAGTGATGATATTTTAAAAGCAATGAATAGGCAACACACGCGAGAGGAATATTTAAATCTTGTTAAAAACATAAAAAAACATTTGCCAAATTGTACTATTTCACATGATATGATCTGTGGATTCCCCAATGAATCCGAAAAAGATCATCAAGATACACTAGATCTAATGGAAAATATTAAATACAGTTTTGGTTATATGTTTACTTACTCAGAACGGCCAGGGACAGCCGCTGCCAGAAAATTAAAAGATAATATTCCCGTTAGCGTAAAAAAACGACGTTTGAGTGAAGTAATTGACTTGCAACAAAGACATAGTAGTGAAAGAAATAAAGAATTTTTTGGCCAAGTAACAGAAGTCTTAATTGAGAAAACATCAAAAAAGTCTGACTTTGAATGGGCTGGTAGAAACCCTCAAAATATGATGGTGGTTTTTCCAAAAAAATATTTCAAGCCAGGAGATCTTGTACAAGTTAAAATAAATGATTACACGAGTGCAACTCTCAAGGGGGTTGCTATTGGTTATTCAAAAAATAATTAAGCTATGGAAACTGTTCAATCAATAAAACAAAGGTTCGGAATCATTGGCAATGATAAATCACTTAACAGAGGAATAGAGAAATCCATTCAGGTAGCCTCAACAGATATTTCAGTATTAGTTACTGGTGAAAGTGGTGTTGGTAAAGAAGCTATTCCCAAAATAATTCACCAATTATCACATAGAAAGCACGGTAAATATATCGCAGTAAATTGTGGAGCAATTCCAGAAGGAACAATTGACAGTGAGCTTTTTGGTCATGAAAAAGGGGCTTTTACTGGAGCAACACAAACTCGCTCAGGATACTTTGAAGTTGCAGATGGAGGTACTATCTTTCTTGATGAGGTTGGGGAACTTCCAATGACAACTCAAGTACGTTTATTGAGAGTTCTAGAAAATGGAGAATTCATTAAGGTTGGATCAAGTAAAGTTCAAAAAACAAATGTTAGAATTGTAGCAGCTACTAACATTAAAATGTTTGAAGCAATCAAAAAAGAAAAGTTTAGGGAAGATCTTTATTATCGACTCAGCACGATTGAAATAAATTTACCACCACTTCGTAAAAGAAAACAAGATATACATTTATTATTTAGAAAATTTTCAAGTGACTTTGCAGTAAAATATAAAATGCCTACGATTCGCTTAACCGAGGATTCTATTGATTTATTAGAAAACTATAGCTGGACAGGAAACATACGACAGCTCAGAAACATAGCTGAACAAATTTCTGTCTTAGAATCAAAAAGAGAAATTAATCACACAACACTCAAATCCTATCTGCCAGATATGGGCATGCAATTACCTGCTTTAGTAAAAGATAAAAGAAACAACAGTGATTTTAGTACAGAAAGAGAAATTTTATATAAGGTGCTTTTTGATATGAAAAGCGACCTAAACGATTTAAAAAAGCTTACACTTGAACTGATGGAAAATGAGAATTATCAAGACGTACAGAAGAAAAACGAAAACTTGATTCAAAAAATTTACAATGATTCAGAAGATAAATTAAAAAATGAAAGTAAAATTTTAGAATTAACAGATCACATCAAAAGAGAAGATAAAATTGAAGTTGTCACAGAAAATAAAAAGTATGATTTTATTGAAGATATTGAAGAAGAAGAAGAGACGTTGTCGCTTCATGATAAAGAAATTGAGCTTATCAAAAAATCTCTTCTGCGACACAGTGGAAAAAGAAAACTGGCTGCTGAAGAGCTTGGTATTTCAGAACGAACACTTTACCGAAAAATAAAGCAATATGATCTTTGATTTTAGAAAAAAAATCTTTTTTGTAGCCACGTTATTAGTTGTTGGATGTGGTTATTATTCCTTCACAGGAATTTCTGTAAGTGATAAAACTAAAACTTTTCAAGTAAATTACTTTCAAAATAATTCTGATTTGATTGAACCTGGAATTGACAGAGATTTTACTCTAGCACTGCAGGATATCATTCTTAATCAAACAAACTTATCACTTGTTAAGTCAAATGGTGATTTAGTTTATGAAGGCGAAATAATTGAATACAGAATTTCACCAACTACAGCAACTGCTGACAATAGAGCTGAACAAAATAGGCTAACTATAGCCATTAATGTTAGATTTATAAATAAATTTGATATTGAGGCGGAATTTGAAAAAAGGTTTTCTTTTTTTTATGATTACGCTGGAAGTGCACAATTAATTGGGGCTCAAAAAACTACAGCAATTAAAGAAATATTCGATAGAATAACTCAGGACATAATAAATGCCTCGTTGGCAAACTGGTAAATGAAAAAAATAAAATTTTTAGATATCTTAAATTCTAGTTCTGGCTTAAATTCTGATGATTTATTAGAATTGGAATCAGTTATAAATGAATTTCCATACTTTCAAGCTGCAAGAGCGGTCTATTTAAAAGGGCTTAAAACCGAAAAAAGTTTCAAATACAATAAGGCTTTAAAGAATACCGCGGCTTATACATCTGAGAGACAAATTTTGTTTGACTTAATTACATCAGATGATTTCAATCAAAATAAAATTTCTGAACATATACAATATAATAATGAAGGTCTAAAAAATATAGCTGTTGAGCATTACAATGATATTTCTGATTCAAATGAAAAAACTAAAAATCAAAAAGATGAAGAATTCATTTTAAAAATAGGTCAACCTCTAGAATTTGACAAAAATGACTCCCACTCTTTCAGTGAGTGGTTAAATTTGACTAAAATTTCAACTATCGACAGGACGAATCATACTAATCAGCGCCAACAAAAAAATATTAATATTATAGACTCATTTATTGATAAAAAACCTAGGATAGCAAAGTTGGAATCTCCTAATTCGTTAGAAAATTTAGCTGAAAAATCTATTTTGAAACCAGATGATTTAATGACCGAAACTTTAGCCAGAATTTACTTAGAACAAAAAAATTATGATAAAGCTATAAAATCGTTCAAAATTTTAAGTTTGAAATATCCAGAAAAAAGTAGTTTATTTGCAAACCAAATTAAGGCAATTAAGAAATTACAAGAAAAATAAATTAGTTATGAATACCTTTTCAATATTTTTAATTCTAATTGTAATAGTGGCTTTTTTACTTGTATTAGTGATAATGGTCCAAAACCCAAAGGGTGGTGGACTAGCATCTTCTTTCGGAGGTGGTGGAGTCCAGCAATTAGGCGGAGTCAAACAAACAACAGATTTTTTAGATAAAAGTACTTGGGCTCTAGCTATATTACTTTTAGCTCTAATACTTTTATCAAATTTTGCTATTGAAAATTCAAATGAAAGTATTGAATCAAAAGCTATAGATTCTAATAATGAAATTTCAAATCCTGTAAAGCAAAGTCCAATTGACTTACCAACCAAGGATAACAATAAATAACAGATTTAAATTTATCATTTCTGCAAGTTTGTCAGTAAAATTGGAATGGCACAATTTTCGATTAATAATTTAAAAAAAAAAATATGGCAATAAAAATTAAACCCCTAGCAGACAGAGTTCTAATAGAACCGCTGGCTGCAGAAACAAAAACAGCTTCTGGAATTATAATACCTGATAATGCTAAAGAGAAGCCACAAAAAGGAAAAGTCATTGCTGTAGGTAATGGCACCAAAGATGAAAAAATGACTGTCAAGATTGGCAATACAGTTCTGTATGGAAAATATTCTGGAACTGAGCTAAAATTTGAAGGTCAAGATTATTTGATAATGCGAGAAAGTGATATCCTCGCTATAGTATAATTTTAAAATTAAGAAAATGGCAAAAGATATTAAGTTTGATATAGATGCACGCGATGGGCTTAAGAAAGGCGTAGATGCACTTGCAAATGCAGTTAAAGTTACTTTAGGCCCGAAAGGAAGAAATGTAATAGTTAGTAAAAGTTTTGGAGCACCACAAGTAACTAAAGATGGTGTTTCTGTTGCAAAAGAAATAGAATTAGAAGATGCCCTAGAAAATATGGGTGCCCAAATGGTTAAAGAAGTAGCTTCCAAAACCAATGACTTAGCAGGTGATGGTACAACAACTGCAACTGTTTTAGCACAAGCTATTGTTAAAGAAGGCCTAAAAAATGTTGCGGCAGGCGCTAATCCCATGGATCTAAAAAAGGGAATCGACAAAGCTGTTCAATCAATTGTTACTGATTTAGAAAAACAAGCTAAAAAGGTTGGGAACTCAAATGAAAAAATCATGCAGATCGCATCAGTTTCTGCTAACAATGACCTTTCTATTGGTGAATTAATCTCTAAGGCCTTTGAAAAAGTTGGCAAAGAAGGTGTCATAACGGTTGAAGAAGCTAAAGGAACAGACACTTATGTTGATGTTGTGGAAGGAATGCAATTTGATAGAGGCTATTTAAGCCCGTATTTTGTGACGGACTCTGATAAAATGATTGCGGACTTAGAAAATCCTTACATATTGCTTTTTGACAAGAAAATTTCCAACTTACAAGAAATACTACCCATTTTAGAGCCAATTGCTCAGTCTGGACGTCCTCTACTTATAATTGCTGAAGATGTTGAAGGCCAAGCACTAGCAACTTTGGTAGTCAATAAGTTAAGAGGTGGTCTTAAAATTGCTGCAGTAAAAGCCCCAGGATTTGGTGACAGAAGAAAAGCAATGCTCGAAGATATTGCTATTCTTACTGGCGCTACTGTGATATCTGAAGAAAGAGGATTCTCTCTAGAAAATACTGATCTCGAAATGCTAGGAAGTGCAGAAACAGTTACAATTGACAAAGATAATACGACTATTGTAAACGGATCTGGAAAAGCACCTGATATTAAAGCTAGAGTTAACCAGATAAAAAATCAAATTGAAACTACAACTAGTGATTATGACAAGGAAAAGCTACAAGAACGTCTGGCCAAACTAGCTGGAGGTGTAGCAGTACTTTATGTTGGAGCTGCAAGTGAAGTTGAAATGAAAGAGAAAAAAGATCGAGTTGACGACGCATTACATGCTACAAGAGCTGCAGTTGAAGAAGGGATTGTAGCTGGTGGAGGTGTGGCTTTAGTACGCGCACAAAAATCACTAGATAAAATCAAAGATCTCAACGATGATGAGCTCACTGGTGTACAAATTGTACTAAGAGCGGTTGAGGAACCACTCAGAACAATTGTTGATAATGCTGGTGGTGAAGGTAGTGTTGTAATTAATAAAGTTATCGAAGGTAGTGGCGATTTTGGTTACGATGCTAAAGCGGATAAATATGTTGATATGCTTAAGGCAGGAATTATTGATCCCAAAAAAGTAACTAGAGTAGCTCTCGAAAATGCAGCTTCAGTTGCAGGAATGATTCTTACAACGGAGTGTGCTTTAACTGAGATCAAAGAGGATTCGCCAGCTATGCCTCCAATGGGTGGTGGTGGAATGCCTGGTATGATGTAATTTTATTATCTATCCATACAAAAAAGCGCTTTAATTATTAAGCGCTTTTTTTATTTATTTATGATTCTTAATAACCTCGTGATCTCTATACTTACAGCAGGGATAAAGCATGTCGTATGATTCATCGTCTGCCTTAAAATTTTTTGTATCGTGACCAACAGCTGCTATATTTTTCTCAATTGAGCTTAGGTCAACTTTCCTGGAATCGTAAATAAGATCTAATTTATGTGTTTCAATATTCCAAGATGCATGCTTTACTCCCTTTGTTTTCAAACAAGCCTTTTCAATTCTATTTTTACACATTCCACAAACACCATCAACTTGAATTTTGGCTTTCAAACTCTTGCCTTGAGCAATACTCACAAAAGGTGTAAATAATATTGCTAATAATAAAATATAATATTTCATAATTTAAATTTAATAGAGTTTAAGTCTAAGTCCAGCATAATACATACTGCCGAATATTGGTCCATAAACATATGTGCTATCAAAATTTGAACCAAAAGGATCATTTGCTGCTAAAATAGGATTTTTTTGTCTAAAATTAGTTACATTTTCACCGCCAGCATATAACTCTAATTTTTTTGAAAAAACTTTTGTAATCTGAAAATTTAATATTGTGAATGAAGGTGAATAATCACTTAGTTGGTAATTCACTGGATTTGTTGCCGTAGATGGTAGCCTTTGTCTTCCAACCCAATTATACGTAAGGTCAAATTTCCAAAAGCGTTGATCTCTGACTAATTTGGTCTGGTATGAAAAATTTGAAAAAAAGCGGTTTTTTGGAATTAATGGTCTATCAAATGTACCCGAAGCAAAGTCCGTTTGAACATCATAATGCTTATATGCTGTCCTTAAATCAAAACGTTCTATTGGAGTATAGTTAAAGTCCAACTGAAGACTGTTAGCATGACTGTTACCAATTAAATTATAAAAATTTATTTCGGTTGGTATTTCATAATCAACAACTACTTGATCCTTGAATTTAGTAGCATAGTAATCAACTGTAATATTTGCATTACGATTAAATATATCAAACTTTTGAGAATAAGACAGCCCATAATTCCAAGCAATTTCTGGGGAAAGCCCATAAATTTTTCCATCATTATTATTAATATTTATTGTTCTGCTTGAAGCAAAAATCTTTTGATTTTCAGCAAAAATATTTGCAGCTCTTTTACCGCGACCGAATGAAAATCGCAGGGCTGATTTTGACCAAGGAGTATACCTTAGGTGAAAGCGAGGTGTAATGAACGTCCCCAATAAATTATGATGATCTAACCGAACTCCAGCTGTTAGGTTTACATTATCTAAGTTGTCAAAAGAATATTCAAAAAAGCTTCCTAAAGAGTTTTCATTTCTTTCATATAATTTATCATTTACAATTTCTTTGTAATTATCGTGAAAAAAAGTAAGGCCTGTTTTAATTTTGTGTCTAGTATCGCTTATTATAGAGTTGTATATTAAATTCGAATAAACACTCTTATGCTTAATATTATAAATATTGTTTCCAAAATATGAGTTGTCTTTGTGATTACTGAACGCTAGCTGAAGTCCTAAGCTTTGATAAGTAATTTCAGGATTCACATATCCAAATTTTCCCGAAAAATCAAATCTTTTTGTTTTAACTTCACTCCCCCAGAACATATTAGTGAACTTGTGCAATGAAGGGATATAATCCAGTTGACCACTTAGTTTGTTGTCGTCAAGAATTCTAAAATTAATCAAACTTATAAGCCCCTTCTCTGGGTTTGTATACTGCCATCTGTTCATGACGTTAATTTGATCCCCCAATGGCATATCTAAAAAAGAATCTTTATTTCTATCAAAAGCTAAATTTCGTCTACTCCAGTGAATATAAATTCCAGTATCCCACTTTGGACTCACAATGGTATTCACATGAGTATTTATCTCAAATCTCCCAGCAACTGAGCCAAACAAATTAAGAAAAAAATTAGGGTCTGTTTGAGGTTTGACAAACTCGACATTAATTTGACCGGTAATGCTTTCAAAGCCATTAATCACACTACCAGCTCCTTTTGTAATTTGCATGCTTTCAATCCAACTTCCTGGGATAAAGCTTAATCCATGTGCTTGAGCAGCACCTCTTATCATTGGAATATTTTCGGAATTTATTAATATGTAAGGGCTTGATAATCCTAACATTTTTATTTCCTTAGCTCCCGAAACAGCATCTGAATAATTAACATCAATGGTAGGATTAGTTTCAAAGCTTTCTGAAAGATTGCAACATGCAGCTTTTAAAAGTTCTTCGCTATCTATTAAAGTTATGTTTCTTGAATCTAAATAAGATTGAGTTAATGTCTTTTTTTGAGATTTTAAAGTGACTGTTTCTAAGCTGATTGATTCCATTATAACTTCAAGCTTAATATTTGGATCTTCTACATTAATAATTTTCGATTTAAATCCAATAAANCTGATTTCTAGTTTATTGAAGGATTTGTTGTATTTAAGGCTAAAATTACCATCAGCGTCACTTACTGTACCGATATTCGTTCCTTGCCATAGAATATTAGCCCCTGGTAATGGAGTGATTGACTCATCGTTTAATTTCTCAAAAACATTACCATTTATTTGTTGACCTGAAACCGGAATGGAAAACAACAATAAAGTCAAAAGGAATAAAAAACAATTAAATTTTTCTTTTGACATTTGTTAAATTTATTTAGATTGTAAAATTAATTTAAAATTTTATATTAAAATTATTTTTCTTTTAAATCTGTATCATTGAAATTTAAAAAACTTAAAATTAAAATATCTGAATTAGCTAAAAATTCATCAGATAAAAAAAAGACTTTGAAGCTTATGTGTGATCTTTTAAGGTCAGAAATTCCATATTATGATTGGGTAGGGTTTTATTTTAAAAACGGGAAAAAAAAGGAATTAAAACTTAGTGCGTTTTCTGGAAATCCAACAGATCACACGATAATACCATTTGGAAAAGGGATATGTGGACANGTAGCTCTAAGTAATAAAAATTTCGTGGTCCCAAATGTAAAAAAGGAAAAAAATTATATCCCATGTAATATTAATGTAAAATCTGAAATTGTTGTTCCAATATTAGTAAATGGAATGAACGTTGGTCAAATAGATATTGACTCAAATAGACTTAATCCATTTACCAAAGAGGATGAAGAATTTTTAGAATATGTCTGTGGTGAGATATCAACATTTTTATAGATGTTGATAACTCATGATTTTAGTTNAAAAAAACAATAAGCATTTCATTAATCTAANGAAAATTTGAGTTTAAATTTCCTATTTTTGAAAACTACTTTATATAAAAATGAGTAATATCAAAAAAATTAAATCTGCTCTGATCTCAGTATTTAACAAAGATGGTCTCGAGCCAATTGTAAAAAACCTTAACGATTACGGAGTTATCATCTATTCAACTGGTGGAACTCAAAAATTTATTAACGAACTGGGTATTGATGTTATCGCAGTTGAAAAAATTACTGATTACCCTTCAATTTTAGGAGGAAGAGTTAAAACCCTTCACCCGAAAGTTTTTGGAGGTATTCTCAACCGACGAGAAAATCAAAAGGATATTAATGAGATGACTGATTTCAATATCCCACAAATTGATTTAGTAATTGTTGATCTTTATCCTTTCCAGAAAACGGTAGATTCTGGAGCTAATCACCGAGACATTGTGGAGAAAATTGATATTGGGGGTATTTCTTTAATTCGTGCTGCAGCAAAAAACTACAATGACGTTTTATGTATTTCTTCAGTTGAAGACTACAAAGAATTTAATGAATTAATTTCCAAAAATAATTGCTCTTTTTCCTATGAAGACAGAAAAAGGTTTGCTACAAAATCATATAATATATCGTCTCATTATGACTGTGCTATTTTTAACTATTTCAATGATGAAAAAAATGTTTTAAAACTAAGCGAAAAAAAGGGAAAAAAATTGCGGTACGGTGAAAACCCACATCAGAAAGGATTTTTCTTTGGAAAATTCGAAGATATATTTGAAAAACTTAATGGTAAAGAATTAAGTTATAATAACCTTCTAGATGTTGATTCTGCAGTAAATTTGATGAATGAATTTACGGATGAATTTCCAACATTTGCTATTTTAAAGCACAATAACGCATGTGGTTTAGCGCAACGCAATACTATATCTGATGCCTACTCGAGTGCACTTGCCGGAGACCCTATTTCCGCCTTTGGAGGGGTTCTAATTTCAAATTATGAAATTGACAAAGAGACTGCTCATAAGATCAATGAGTTATTTTGTGAAATTGTTGTAGCACCAAAGTTTAATATTGAAGCTTTAAAAATTTTAAAAAACAAAAAAAAGCTCGTTTTGTTGTCTCAAAATTTAATTAGAACTTCACCTGTTTCTGTGAGAACCTGTCTCAATGGGTTTCTTGTCCAAGACAAAGATATTCTCACAGATTCTTTGAAAAGCTTGAATAACGTAACTATATTAAAACCAACCACTTCACAAACTAATGATCTTCTTTTTGCATCTAAAATTAGTAAACATACAAAATCAAACACTATTGTTTTAGTTAAAAACATGCAACTTATAGCTAGTGGAACAGGTCAAACAAGCAGAGTAGATGCTCTGAACCAAGCTATCCACAAATCAAAATCCTTTGGATTTGATTTAAATGGAGCCGTGATGGCTAGTGATGCATTCTTCCCATTTCCTGATTGTGTTGAAATTGCAGAAAAAGCAGGAATTAAGGCTATTATTCAGCCAGGGGGGTCAATAAAAGATCAATTAAGCATAGATTACTGTAATAAAACCAAAATAGCAATGGTCTTTACAAACACAAGACATTTTAAGCACTAAAAAAATAAAAGTTTTGTGGATTAACTAAACTTAATTTTTCTTATTTTTAACAAATCTATTAACTCTAATTCTTATTACTTTATGGGGTTTTTTGACTTCTTAACAGAAGAGATTGCTATTGATCTAGGAACTGCAAACACCCTTATCATTCATAATGATAAAGTTGTTATTGACAGTCCCTCGATTGTAGCAAGAGATCGAATTTCTGGTAAGATTATAGCAGTTGGTAATGAAGCTAACCTAATGCAAGGCAAAACCCATGAAAATATAAAGACAATTCGACCATTAAAAGATGGAGTAATTGCTGATTTTGACGCTTCTGAGCAAATGATAAGTATGTTCATAAAAAATATTCCAGCTCTTAGAAAAAAGCTTTTTTCACCATCGTTAAAAATGGTAATATGCATTCCGTCCGGTATCACTGAAGTTGAAATGCGAGCAGTCAAAGAATCTGCCGAAAGGGTGAACGGAAAAGAAGTATACCTAATTCACGAGCCTATGGCTGCAGCTATCGGAATTGGAGTTGATATTATGCAACCAAAAGGCAATATGATAGTGGACATTGGTGGCGGAACTACTGAAATTGCCGTTATTGCTCTTGGTGGTATCGTCTGTGATAAATCTGTGAAAGTTGCTGGAGATGTTTTTACCAATGATATTATTTACTACATGCGTACTCAACACAATTTATATGTTGGCGATAGAACTGCTGAGAAAATAAAAATTCAAATTGGAGCTGCCACCGAAGATTTAGAATTACCGCCTGACGAGATGGAGGTTCAGGGTCGTGATCTGCTGACAGGTAAGCCCAAACAAGTAAAAATTTCCCATAGAGAAATATCCAAAGCTTTAGATAAATCTATATTAAGAATTGAAGATTCAGTAATGGAGACATTATCCCAGACGCCTCCAGAACTTGCTGCAGACATATACAATACTGGTATATATCTTGCTGGCGGAGGATCTATGCTCAGAGGACTAGACAAAAGGCTATCTCAAAAAACAGACCTTCCAGTTTACATTGCGGAAGACCCTCTCAGGGCAGTAGTCAGAGGTACTGGAATTGTTTTGAAAAATATCATTAAATACAGAAGTGTCTTGATTAAATAGAATTTAGACAATGCAAAGACTTGTTAATTTCTTTCTAAAAAATAGAGCTTTAATTCTTTTTTTAGTTCTACTTTCAATTTCATTAAGTTTGACTGTTAATCATAATGATTATCACAAAAGTAAATTTTTTAATTCCTCGTCTTACATAACAGGCTCGATCCATAATTTTTTCTCGCTTATCGGAGATTATTTTAGTCTAAAAAAAGAAAATAATATTTTATTAAAAGAAAACAATAGGCTTAAATTATTAGAACTAAATCAAACTTTTGACACTACTAAATCAGAAAAGCATGATATGTACACACTTAAACCTGCTAATGTCATAAAAAACAGTTACTCATTATCTCAAAATTATTTAACATTAAATATTGGAAAAAAAGATTCAATTAAAGAGGAATCTGGAGTCATTACTAGTAATGGTATTGTTGGAATTATTGACAAGACATCAGCAAAATACTCTCGCGTTATTTCAATTTTAAACACTAAAATCAAAATTAATGCTAAGCTTAAAAAAACAAACCACTTTGGAAATATTGAATGGAATGGTATTGACCCTAATATTGTTCAATTATTAGACATACAAGATTTAGTTAAATTAAATATTGGTGATACAATAGTAACTAGCGGATTTTCGTCTATTTTCCCAGAAAATATTCTTGTGGGTACTATAAAATCTTTTCAACTTAACGAAACTAAAGATCTATATAATATTAATCTGAAATTATTTAATGATATGACTAATTTGAGACATGTCCATGTTGTTGAAAACAGAAATATCAAAGAAATAAATAAATTGAATCAAACAGAATGAATAAAAAAACTATTTCAAATATAGCTAGTTTCATCACCTTAGTTTTTTTTCAAATATTTATTTGTAATCAGTTAAATTTCTTGGACAATATCAATCCATTTATTTATGTGCTATTTATAATTTTATATCCAATAGGCTTTAAAAGAAGTTGGTTTATTTTTACTGCATTTACACTAGGGCTAATTATAGATTTCTTTTTGGATACTGGAGGGGCCCATGCAGCTGCAAGTGTTTCGGCCGCCTATTTTCGACCACTTTTTTTAAAATTTTCTTTTGGAGCTGCTTACGAACATCAATCAATAAAAATTAATAGTTCTGAACTTACACAGAAATTGGCCTACTTTTCCTGCTTATTATTTTTTCACCATTTATTATTATTTACATTAATTTTTTTTGATGTGGGAAAATTAGAATTAATTATATACCGAACATTAGTTGTTGGGTTTTCTAGTCTAATTCTCGCACTACTCCTTAATACGCTGTTTAATAAAAATTAATAATGAGAAGATATCTTTTATTGTCTTTAGTAATCTTAACAGGAACAGTTTTTATTAGTTATTTATTTTATCTTCAAATTTATGAATCAAATGTAAATGACCTTGAGAATAATAATGCCATAAGAAAAATACACCAATACCCAAAAAGAGGTTACATTTATGATAGAAATGGAAAATTATTAGTTGCAAATCAGCCTTCTTATGATCTCGTTGTAATACCTAATGAAGTTGAATCAATCGATACAGTTTTATTTTGTAGATTATTAAAGATTAATAAATCAGAGTTCTTAAAATCTATGTCTCGAGCTAAAAATTACTCGACGAGACTTCCTTCTTTATTCATTTCCCATTTGTCTAGAAAAGACTATGCATTTCTTTCTGAAAAAATGAGGAAATTTAATGGTTTTTATATTAGAAAAAGAGCAGTTCGTGATTATCAAATCAATAGTGGAGCAAATTTCCTCGGTTATTTAGCTGAAGTCAATCCAGAAAATCTAAAAAAAGACAGTTACTATAAGTTTGGTGATCTTGTTGGAAAAAATGGAATTGAAAAAACATATGAAAATGAACTACGTGGATACAAAGGAGTTAAATACATACAGAAAGATATTTTTAATAGAGACATAGGACCATACAAAAACAGACAATTTGATACATTACCAATACCTGGAAAGGATATTACAATTACAATAGACTCAGAGCTACAGAAATATGGAGAGCAGCTTATGCAAAATAAAATGGGAGCAATTGTCGCAATAGAACCTAACTCTGGCGAAATATTAGGCCTAGTTTCGGCTCCATCATACAATCCGTCGCTGTTGGTTGGGAGAGAACGATCAAAAAACTACAGCAAACTTTACAATGACTCTATTTATAAACCTCTATTTGATAAATCGCTCATTCGCATGCACGAACCAGGATCCCCATTTAAACTCTTGGTTGCTCTTGCTGCTCTTCAAGAAGGGAAAATATCGAAAACAGATAATGTCTATTGTAATAATAAGTATGTATATGGTAGCAAACCTATTTCAATGAAATGTCACTGTGGTGGTGGATTAAAAAATTTGTATTCTGCTATTAGTAATTCCTGTAATTCCTATTTTGCAGTGGCTTTCAGAAAGACAATAAACAAATATGATGATTCTAAGGAAGCCATGGATATTTGGAGTGATCATATTAAAAGTTTTGGATTAGGGAAGTTTTTAGGAAATGATCTTTCGGTAGGGAAAAAAGGAAATATACCAAATAGTGAATTTTACAACAATTGGTATCCTGATTTTGATTGGGGTGCTACTACAATTTTATCAAATGCTATCGGTCAGGGAGAAATATTGGTTACCCCAATTCAGTTGGCCAATATGACTTGTGCAATTGCTAACAAAGGTTTTTACTATACTCCTCATATAATAAAATCAATTAAAGCAAAATCAATAGATAAAAAGTTTAAAAAGAAAATATCAACTACTATAAACACAAAACATTTTGATGAAGTTATTGAGGGTATGTATCGTGTTTATAAAGACGGCTCAGCAAGTCTACTAAAAATTCCTGGAGTTGATGTTTGTGGAAAAACAGGAACTGCTGAAAATTTTACCAAAATAAATGGAAAAAAGACACAATTAACAGATCATTCTATTTTTATAGCTTTTGCTCCTAAAGAGAAACCTAAAATAGCAATTGCTGTTTTGGTTGAAAATGGTTATTATGGGTCAGGCTGGGCAGGAAGAATAGCAAGCCTAATGATTGAAAAGTACTTGAAAGGTCAAGTAACGATGAAAAAAATGGAGCAATTGGTCCTCAATAAAGATTTAAAAGATGAGTATCTCAAGCCCTACAGTGGTAAACCGTTCAACATTAACGAAAGATGACACAAAAAAAAAGATATAATTTTAAGCTTGACTGGTTCATTCTGTCCATATATTTTTGTCTTGTAATATTTGGTTACTTTAATGTCTTTTCAGCACTTTCTGGAACTGAAATTAGCTCATATTTAGATATATCTAAACCACATGGAAAACAACTAATATTTATTGTTGTTTCAGCGTTTTTAATCGTTATTATATTTGCTTTAGACACAAAAATTTATGAACGCTATGCGAGCATAATATATGTCCTGTCGTTAATTTCTCTTATTGGCTTATTCGTTTTTGGGAAAAGAATAAATGGAGCCCTTTCATGGTATGATTTAGGCGGAATGACAATACAACCTGGTGAATTCGCTAAATTTGCCACTACACTTGCATTAGCAAAATATATTAGTGACTTGCAAACTGATATTAAGGCTTACAAACATCAGTTTCGATCAAGTTTAATAGTTATAATTCCTTCTCTGCTAATCCTAATGCAAAATGATGCAGGAACCTCAATTATTTTTGCTGCTCTAATATTTGTATTATTTAGAGAAGGAATACCTCAAAAATATATTTATATCGGTTTTTCAATTTTGTTAATAATAATTGGAACACTAAAATTTTCAGCCCTTTATTTATGTCTATTTTGTTTTTTATTATTACTGATTTATAAACTATTCTATTATAGAAAAAAAAAGAAATTTCTTTCAACTATATTACTTTACATTAGTTTATCATTGCTTAGTTTTTCGACTGAATGGAGCTTCGAAAATATTCTTCGTCCTCATCATCAAAATAGAATCAGTTTATGGCTAAAAATTGAAAAAGATCCCACTAAAATTGAAGCGATGAAACAAGATATATCCTATAATTTGAATGAATCAATAAAAGCAATAAGGGCTGGAGGTCTAGTAGGCAAAGGATTCAATCAGGGGACTAGAACTAGAGGGAAATTCGTTCCAGAGCAGCACACAGACTATATTTTTAGCACAGTGGCCGAAGAATGGGGCTTCTTGGGAAGTAGTTTGGTGATAATTCTATTTGTTGCTCTCATTGCCAGAATAATTACATTAGCAGATCAACACACTTCGCAGTTTAGTAGAGCTTACGGATACGGAGTAGCTTCTGTAATATTTTTACATTTTTTAATAAATATAGGCATGGTTATGGGATTAATTCCTACAATTGGTATACCTTTGCCCTTATTTAGCTACGGTGGATCAGGTTTAATTAGCTTTACGATTTTAATTTTTGTATTCTTAAAATTAGATGCAAATAGGCTTAGCGCTTGGTAAAATTATCTTTTTTAATCTGATTTTTTTCTGCAAAATAATCACAGAAATCCTTCATAGTTCCTGTCATTTTTTCGTCCTGAGTGGCTCGCATATATGTATCACTTAAAGTAATTAGAGTTTGATGAAAAAAAAGTTTCATTTCGTCCAAGGGCATATCTTTGGTCCAAAGATCAATACGAAGTGACTCTTTTTTCTTTGAGTCCCAAACAGATAAAAAAACAGCCTTAGCTTCTTCGTTTAAAATACCCCCATCGTCAGCCGACCAAAATAATTTTTCGGGAATCTTATTTTCATCTAATTCTATATCCAATTGAATTTTTGACTTATGCATTTTTAATAACTGATTTTTGGTTTAAATTTTGATTTTCTAAAAATAGTCTCAGAATCTTTTTGCAATAGCTCAAGTAATGAGACATCATTATTTTTAATATATGATTTAACAATCTGCCAGCCTAAATATTTACCAATAGAAGCAGGAGAATCTTGGTCTATATTTCGATAAAATTTAGAAAATGGCCCTGGATTAATAAATCTGTTTAACAGTCGTCGATCGGTGCTGAAAAACAACTCTTCCTCGTTAAAATATTCCCATATTTTTATCTCATTGTTTTTTACCCATTCTAGCTCGTCACTTTTATATCCAATTTTGGTGAAATCATCAGATTTAGGAATCCAAAGATCCTTAAGATATAATTTCTTTCCTTCATAGATCATTTGATCTAAAAATGTAAGTCGCCTAGGTTGATTAATCCAACGTGAAGCATATATGTCAGCTAAGTCCATTACAATTTGATCTTTTTCTAAGTTCTTGCGTATCCATTTAGGAAAGGACAAGTAAAACTTATGCTCAGTTCCCAAATAGTTATCAATATTAATTAAAACAATACTGTCTCCCATGGGAATAATTTTATTTAGATAATCTACGTCAGAATTAACAGTTATTAAAGTTGGTATCTTCAAAGAAGGGTTATAGTATTTAATATGTTTATATAGAGACACCAAATCTTTTTCAGTAGATTTAAAATCAGTAAATACGCTGTCTATTGACGATTGAATTTCCTTTTGAATAGAATCCTCAATACGGTCCAAATACATAGAGTCTGTAAAATTATTTGAAAATAAAAATTGATATTCTGATTTGAAATCAGGAAACGTTTCTTTTGTTATGTTCATGAATTTTTTATCAAATCGATCAATTTTTAAATTTAAAGGAAAGGCCTGTATTTTCTTTTCTAATTTTGATGAATTGTCACAACTCATGCAGCAGAAAATTGAAATAAAAAAGTATAATAGTTTTTTGGTATATAACATTAAGGATTTGACTTAAAATTTAATTTAGCAAAAATAATGAATAGAAATAAAATAAATAAAAACTTATCGCCTAAGAGTAAAGTGACCATTACTATTAAAAATAGTTCCATCTGATTTTATTAATTCAATGCTATACCAGTAATCGTTAGTTGGTAGGTGTGACCCGTTGTATCTACCGTCCCATAAGTTCTGATTTAGATCCATATTTTCAAGAAGTTTACCATACCTGTCAAAAATTGATATTTTGGAATAAATGTAATCTGAAGAAATTATGCCTTTAATTCCCCAATAATCATTATAACCATCTCCATTAGGAGTAAAAAAATTAGGCACATAAAATACTGGAACTATTATTGAGACCTCTGCGCATTGTAGTTCATCCCTAACAAATAAGCTGTAGAATCCTCCTGTAAGCTGATCGAAATAACCTTCATCTTGGTATGGAAAAATTATATTTCCATTTTCATGAACTAATTGGAATTCATAATTTGCATTTCCAAGATTAAATTCATCGATTGAAATAGAATTATTTGATGTACCCTCAACGATTGTAACATCGTTAAGAGTAATTGTTGGAGGTTCAGATTGAAAAACCTCAAAATCTTGTGTAGTACTGCATGAGTCATTTAAATTTTTTACAGTCACTTGGTAAGAACCTGTGGTAGAAACTTCTAACGTGGGGTCCAATGTGGTAATTAAGGAAAAATCAGGCATAACCCACTCATAAATATATGGGGAAATTGGGTCTTGGGGATAAACTTGAGCAAAAACAGAATCCCCGTCACAAATAATTTCATCATTAACAAAGAAATCAGTATTATTATTTACAAAAAAATCTATTTCATAGACAGCATCTTCGCAAAAACCATTTGAAACGATAGCTTTTATTGTTTGAGATTCAGACAAAAATAAGTTGGGAAATGGGCTATTAACCAAGATTCCGTCAGCATCTTGAAGTGGATTATCAAATTCATCTAAATAAATTACTGTCATGTTAGTTTGAGATCCGATCAGAGTATCCTCAAAATTAGAAGTATCAAAAAGAAATACTCCATCATTATTATCATCACAAACCTCAAAATCTGAAATAGGATATAACGTTGGAATATCAACAAATTGAATGTCAAATTCAATTATGTCATAACAACCAGTATTTAAGTCTGTAATTTTGTAAAAAAGATTTTGAATATTATTCGTGTTAGAAATACTATTAATAGAAGATAAATTATTTTCAGCATCGAAAATATTTGAAAAATAGTTTATTGAAAAATCCAATGCTGATAAATTTCCTAAGATATTGGAGTCAAATTCATCCGATAAGTTTAAAGTTAAATTTTCAAAACTCTCAACACAAAAGTAGGAGTTGATCGGAACAATTGAGACAGGAATTGGGTCAACAATCAATTGAACATACGGCCCAAGACCAACACAAGAATTATCTATATCAGAGTCGATACGCACCCATATGTTCTGATTTTGCCCGCTGGAATTTTCAAAAGCAGAAATATTAACAATCGAGTTGACTTCTGAAAGTGCATCCAGCTCAGACTCATAATATGTTACTGTTAAAGACTGAGTTGGAGGAAAAATATCTAAAATCATTCCCTCTGAATCGCTAAAATCAAAAATGGTTATCCCATCAAAATCATTATAACACTCATTGTAGGGTGGAATTGTAAAATTTTCTGGTATCTGTGTTGTTGAAACAAATAAATCTAATTGGGAAACCAGTGAACAACCATCAGCAGATTCAACACGGACAAAAATTTGATCAGGATTAACAGAATGATCAGAGCTTTGGTTTTGATAAATTAATGGATCTGTAATAAAATTATTTGATCCTTGCTGGGCATCACTCAAACTATGGTAATATGTAAATGTCTCTTGCTGATAATTTTCAGAAATTAATGAATTTGATTCAAGCAAATTAAAAATTGTAATACCATCTGTATCTTGGTCACATTGATATAAACTAACATTAGGTAAAATAGCTGGCAATGGATTAACTATTAATTCGATTTCAGAAGAATATACAGTTTTACATATCAAATCATTTCGCGACATCTTAGCTCTAAAAAACGAATTTGAAAGATCTATTTGTACATTAACAACCTGCAATATGTTAGTCGAAAAGCCCTGAAAACCTGTTGTTGAATCTGTAAGTTCATTCCATGAATTACCTCCATCCATGCTCAACTCCCAATTAATTTGATCGAACAAATCTGAATCTGGCTCAAGAACAACTTCCAAAGATATATCGCTGTTTTCGCAAACAAATTGAGGTGAAATTAAACTAGCTGGTAAAATTTCAATAAATTCTTGATAATCAAATAATCCATCTTGATTAGAATCAATTGGAATTAAATAACCATTACCACCAACAATTAGTCCATTAATGTCGATGTCAGAGCCATCCAAAATACCGAGGGTTCCATTAAAACCAGCTTCGTCAACATCAAAACACCCATCAAAATCTGAATCAAGCTCAATAAAATCTGGCTGGCCATCGATATCAGAATCTAAAGGAATTATAAGTTCTGCTGTATCAGACACACCGTTAGAATTACCATCATTAAAGCCTAAATCAATTTGTCCGTTATTATCTAAATCTTGGATGTTAAATCCAACACCTGATTCAAATAAATCGTATAAACCGTCGTTGTCACTGTCTAAATCTAAATAATCGTAAACGAGATCTGAATCTGAATCTAAAAGGTTTTGTGCATTATCATGATGACCGTTATTATCAAGATCGTTGAAATTTAAATTATCGACTGTACCGTTTTGATTTTCATCTAATAATGAATTCCCACTTTCTGTTATGTCGAAAATACCATCATTATCGCTATCTAAATCAAATATATCAAATATTAAATCTCCATCATTATCTACAGTTCTACAAATTTCTGTTAATTGAAATGCTACTTGATTAGATTCGGTCTCTGAGATATTTATGTATTCAATATCAAATTGTGTTGCATTTAAACTTTGAAAAGAAAAAGTACCAGCTCCAGTCAAAAGCTCTGCCAAATTTAATTTAAATCTAATTTCAAATCCTGTAAATTCAGAAATATTATTATCATATACACCGTCATAATTTATATCAATCAATAACTGATTGTCAGGATTACTAACAGTTATTGTTTGATCTGATGGAACTCTTATTATGTATTGTTCCATATCATCCATGTGACCAATTGTATAAAAGTCTGATGCTTGTTCAACTTTAAATTTTGTAGGCTGATCAAAAGTGAGTTGATAGGTTGAAGAGCTTTGAATAGTGCCTACTGTTGGCGAAGCACCCAGAAGCATTGTTTGATCCGAAAATCCTTCAAAAGGAGAAATAAAAGAATTTGAGTCACTCACCAATACGTTTGAATTAAATAAAATTCCTGGTTCTGTGCTAAGATCAAAAACAAAATCGCAATTATATTCATCTATATTTAAAATTCCATCATTATCTAAATCGGTATCCAAATTGTTATTGACCCCATCGTTATCATAATCTCCGGCACAAGCACTTACTGGAATATTATCTGAAATAACAGTGGTGCAGTCTGAAATAATCCCCTCAAGCTGATAGTACCCAGGATTTACGGGGACAAAAGTTTCAGAGTTAGCACCGTTTATAACTTCACCGTTGTAAAGCCATTGATAAGCATCAAAAACTTCTTCACCTCCCAAGCTCAGCTCTATAAAAGGAATGCACAATTCTTCAGTGTTTAGTCCAATTGGATTTGCTGTGATTTCAGGTTTAAAAACAAAGCCAGAATAAAATCCCCCCAAAGCTGCTGCTCCATTAGCGCCATAGTAGGAAACATATATTTGCCCATCTGAAGACACACTTATATTTCCAGTGAGACCACTAATCAAATAGGTTTCATAATTAGAATTTCCCAAAACACTTTGTGGAATAGCAACTGTTGGGATACCATTAACTAATAAACTTGCACCAGACTCGGCAACAACTGTTATTCCACCAACAAAATTAACATCTCCGGAGCCAGATGATTGTATGATGGGTATATTGTTAATCGTATTTGGGGCCTTGCAGCTTAATGGAGGAACAAAAAACATTTCCTGATTTGCCTCATTATTAGTTCCACCAATTCCTTGAAATGCAAAAGTTGTCTTGGAAGTCCAGACATACAAATTACCCCCAGGGTTTGATCCAGACAAAGATTGAGTGCTAAAATTACTCCCATCTATGCTTATATATTCTCCTGCATTTAAAACAGCAATCAAATTACCAGAGCTAGAATCACCATCAATCCAAACTTCAGTGTCATCATAATGCGCAACAATAAGAGGACGTTCAATATCATCATAACCATTGCCCCTCACAAAAATATATTCACTGTGCACCTGCCCATCGACAGAAATAGTTTGCAAAGGAGCAATTTGATCTATGCCAGCATCTCGTCCATTGCCATTAGAGTTACTTCCATTAAACGACCCACAGTTTACAATAATTGGTTTATTTGATGTAACAAGCGCACCGATTAAACCATCTCTGTTTGATGGAGTAATTGCCGGGTTTAAAGCAATAATTTTTGACTCACCAGCATTTAAAACACCCATAAGTGGAATACTATTTTCAATTACAATATCTGAAGGAAGATCTGAAAAATCAATCTGAGTATTATTTTCTGTAGCCATTACAGAAACAAAATTGATAAAATCTTGGTTTGAACTAGTAAAATTTTTCAAATTAGTAAAGGTGCCTACCCGGAAAACATTACCTAAACCAGACAAACCTTTGGATACTAGGGAACCTGCTTGATTTTGATTTCCGGCTACAAGCCTTACTGATACATAGACAGGCTTTTCAGACTGAATTATAAATCCTTTATTTGAAATTTCTGATTCAATGTTTGAAGAAGGAACTACAAATGATGTATCATCTCCGAAACCCAAATATATTTCTAATGGATTTGCGTTTGAAACAGTGTAATTAGAAATTACATTCCCAAGATCATTAACTTCAACATTTACAGGTGCGATACTAGGGGTAGAAATATGTAAATATTGGTTTTGAGGTGTTGCATTACTATTTGCTGCCGTTGTAATTGGAGGAATATAATGAGTACGGCTTAATTGAGCTGACAAAAAAGTGGTTACAAATATTGTTAAAGCTAAGCTTAATTTAAATTTAATATGTAAATCAGAAACTTTCAAAAAATTAATTCATTTAAATCACCACTAACTTAAATATAAGTCTAATTTTTTACAATGAAAATGTTAATTGTATTTTAAAATTTTAAATTTGATGATTACAGGGTTTTTTAAAAAATAATAATCACTTATTTTTGTAATTAATTTTTCAAACTATGAATAGCAAAAAAGTATCAAATTTCATTACGGATTGGTTAAAATCCTATGCCTTAAAGTCTAATAATAAAGGTTTTGTAGTTGGAGTGTCAGGTGGTATTGATTCAGCTGTGAGCTCTACCTTGTGTGCTGAAACAGGCTTAGATGTTTTATGTCTTGAAATGCCAATTCATCAAGCAGAAGATCACATCAGCAGAGCTAAAGAACAAATTTCTTATTTAAAAAAAAATTACCCTAACGTAAAATCCAAAATTATAGATTTGACTTCTGTTTTTGAAGATTTAAAAACAAAAGTTTCAATTGACAACACAGAAACTGATAACGAGTTTGCTTTGGCCAATACAAGGTCAAGATTGAGAATGGTAACTTTATACTATCATGCTGGTCAATTAGGCTACTTGGTCTGTGGTACAGGAAATAAAGTAGAAGACTTCGGCGTTGGCTTCTACACTAAATATGGTGATGGCGGAGTTGATTTAAGTCCAATCGCAGATCTTTTAAAATCAGAAGTTTATGAATTAGGTAATTACTTAAACGTACCGCAAAGTATAATTGAAGCTTCCCCAAGTGACGGGTTATTTAAAGATTCACGAACAGACGAAGATCAAATAGGAGCTTCTTATCCCGAACTTGAATGGGCTATGTGTATGAAAGAAAAAGGAAAAAAGGCAGAAGATTTCATTGGAAGAGAAAATGAAGTCTTTAAAATTTTCATGACATTTTTTAATTCAAATCAGCACAAAATGAAAACGATTCCTGTATGCTCAATTTCAGAATCCATTAAATCTAATTTATGATTCGAGTACTAATTGCCGACCACGAACCTATTGTGAGCTATGGTATTAAAATGCTGTTTGAATCATCCAGTGATATAAAAATTGTGAATGCTGTAAATACAAAAAAACAATTGTTAGACTATCTTAAAAAAGGAAGTATTGACGTTGTTTTAATGACTCTGGATTTTGCTGATTCTAACGGAATAAGTGTTTTGCGTAATATAAAAAAGGATTTTTTCGCCGTCAGAGTTATAATCTTTAGTTCACAACCAGAAAATATTTATGCTGCGACCAGTATCCAAGCTGGGGCTTCAGGATTCCTATCAAAAACTACAAATGTTTCTGAAATAAAAAGAGCCATTTTTAAAGTGTTTAAAGGTGGCATTTACTTAAGTAATGCGATGGCACGAAAATTGACCTTTGAAAACTCTGAAAGTAAAAAAGATATTTACAGTAAACTTTCTACAAGAGAAATTGAAGTATTCGCATTAATATGTAATGGTAAAAAAAACAAAGAAATTGCCATTGAACTAAATATTAACCAAAAAACCGTAAGTACATACAAATCACGACTTATGACAAAATTGCAAGTTTCAAATATAATTGCACTGATTGATTTGGGACGTCAAAATAAAAAACTACAAAACTCTATTTAGTTTTCTTGAAAGTAGTCTCTTAAGATTAGAATAGTTTAATACATCTTCTAAAATTTCAGTATTATCGTCTGATTTATTTTGAGTTACTTTCTTAAACTCTGTTACTTTTTTGTCAATCAAAAAGCACCTCAGACTCAAAATTGTTTCACTGACTAATTGAGAAATTTTTAGATCCTTTGGCTTTGGGTATATATTATTTTTTTCCCAATTGTGGAGACGATAACGTTCATCATCCATTAAAATAGAGGTCACAAATGGAACCAGCTCTGGGTCAATATTATTCATAAATAAATCAATTTGAAATTTTTCATGTTGATTTAAATAATCAATTATGAGATAATAAATAGTTTTAAAATCAGAGTTGCTGAACTGCATTTCATCCTCTTGAAGATCTAAATAAATCTTCTCAAAAACTTTAGTCTTTTGAGTGACTGGTTCAAGGTCAAGCTCTCCAAGTTCATTTTCCTTTAAAATTAGGTCTTCAAAATCTTCTAATTTACTTCCATATAAGAGTAATATTTCTATTATTTTCTGCTCTAACTCGTATTGAATATTTACCTCTTTTTTTGAATACTCAGATTTTAAAACTTCAAATATCTTACTGTCACTTAAACTACTTTTTTTAAGTTCAGATTTAGTGTTGTTTAGAATTTGAGCCAATGATGCAAATAAAACATCTTCGCTTAAACCCATTATTTTGGAGCACTCTTGCACATAAACCTCTTGTTTAATTTGATCGTCAATCTTAGAAATACTTATGATTATTTCCCGAATTAGTTCTGACCTTTTATTTGGGTCACTTAAATTCTCTTTGTGAAGTAGTGATGCTTTGAAAGAAATAAAATCTTTGGAATTTTCATTGAGATAATTTCTCAAATCATTAGGAGTACTTTTCTTTGCAAAACTATCGGGATCTTCCCCTGTAGGGAAAGAACAAATTTTTACATTCATACCTTGTTCCAAAATCAAATCAATCCCTCTTAGTGATGCGCGAACACCTGCTTCATCGCCGTCAAATAAAACAGTAATATTTTTAGTTAATCGGTTGATCAATCTAATCTGTTCAATGGTTAGAGCTGTTCCAGATGAAGAGACAACATTGGTTATTCCAAGTTGATGAAATTGGATAACGTCCGTGTAACCTTCTACCAAGAAACAATTATTTTCTTTGGCAATAGATTGTTTAGAAAAAAATATCCCATAAAGAACTTTGCTTTTATGATAAATTTCACTCTCTGGTGAATTAAGATATTTAGCTGATTTTGAATCATTAGTTAAAATACGACCTCCAAAACCTAAAACCCGACCTGACATACTGTGAATAGGAAAAATTACTCTTCCCCTAAAACGATCAAATTTTTTTTCATTTTTTACAATTGTTAATCCAGTTTTTTCTAAATAATCTATATTATAACCTTTCTTTAAAGCATAATCAGTGAGATCGCTCCAATCATCGCTAGAAAATCCCAGCTGAAACTTTTTTATATAGTCGTCTTTAAATCCTCTTTCATTAAAATAGGTTAAAGCTATTGATTTACCCTCACTGCTGGTGTAAAGTGTTTTCTGAAAATGAGAATTTGCAAATTCTGAAACCAAATACATGCTTTCGCGTTCACTTGCAGCTTCTTTCTGAGCGTCAGACTGAATAGTTTCCTCAACTGTAATATTATATTTTTTTGCTAAATATCTTATAGCTTCAGGATATGTAAAGTGTTCATGCTCCATCAAAAATGAAACAACAGTACCTCCTTTACCAGTTGAAAAATCTTTCCAAATTTGCTTAACAGGAGAAACCATAAAACTTGGGGTTTTTTCCTCGCTAAAAGGACTCAATCCTTTGAAGTTACTCCCGGCCTTTTTTAATTGTACAAAGTCTCCTATAACCTCTTCAACTTTGGCTGTGTCAAATACTCGGTCTATAGTTGATCTTAAAATCAAATTATATAATATTTAAAATTAATGCAGAGACGAATAGTAAATATATATAAATTCTGAATTATCATAAAGACAAAAAATTAATTTAGAAACAAAAAATTATTTTTTTCTATTAATAACATAGTCAACCATCATTTCAAGAGAAGATTTGTATTTTGTGTTAGGATAATCTTGAATTAATTTTAATGCATCTTGCTGAAAGCTCTTCATTTTCGAGACAGCGTAATCTAAACCTCCCCTGTCCTTTACAAATTTTATAAGCTCCTTTACTCGCTTAGGGTCTTTGTTAAATCTTTTTACAGAGTTTATGATCCATTCGCGTTCCTTATATGAACATTTATTCAAAACGTAGATTAATGGTAAAGTCATCTTTTGCTCCTTTATATCAATCCCCGTTGGTTTGCCTATTTTACTGGTTCCATAATCAAAAAGATCATCTTTTATTTGAAAGGCCATACCAATTAGCTCACCAAATTCTCTAAAAATTTCAATATCCTTAGATCCTGGCTTCACAGATGCAACTCCTAAACTACAACAGGCAGCTATTAAGCTCGCAGTTTTTTTTCTTATTATGTTATAATATACATCTTCATTTATATCTAAATTTCTAGCCTTTTCTATCTGTAACAATTCGCCTTGACTCATGTCTTTAACAGCTGTAGATATAATTTTTAGAAGATCGAAATCATTGTTATCAATACATAATAATAATCCCTTTGATAATAAAAAATCACCAACTAATACAGCAATTTTATTTTTCCACAAGGCATTAATTGAAAAGAAGCTCCTTCTTTGGTTACTATCATCAACAACATCGTCATGAACTAAAGTTGCAGTATGAATCAATTCAATCACTGAAGCACCCCTATAGCTACGTTCACTCAACTGCCCATTTGAAACCATTTTTGCACAAAAAAAAACGAACATTGGGCGCATCTGTTTCCCTTTTCTGTTAACTATGTAATGAGTTATTCGATTTAACAACGGTACCTTACTATACATAGAAAGTCTAAACTTCTTCTCAAAAAGTTCCATTTCAAAACTAATAGGCTTTTTTATTTGTTCAATAACTTTCAAAATAGCATTTTAATGTAAAATTAAGTATATAAAACCAAAACTTGTGTTTTAACAAAACAAAACTTCAAAATCAAATCATTGTTTTAATAAAAAAACGATTTTCTTCAAAAGAAATTCTATTTGGAGTCTTCAAATTTTTGCTTAATCACTTCGGCTATGGACTTATTTTCTATTTTACTTTCTAACCACGATAAGATGTCTAAATACAGAAAAGCTCTTTTTTCATATGGATGGTTCTCATATTTTAAAAGTTTCCCATACAAATTTTTGAAAGCCTTTTTTATTTCATTTGGATAAATATCGCCAAGACTTTTTAAAAATAGAACCATTTCATTTTGAACAGAATACAAATCCTCCATTTTAATCAAAAACTTATAGGTGTTTTTAATTAGAAAATCCATTCTAAAATCTAATCCTGCTTCATAGTGTGCAACTAGGTTTAAAATTCTTGAAAAACACATAAGATCTTCACGCATTTGTAAGGATTTATTTGAAATGATTTTTGAAAGGAAATAAATTGATTTATCGTAATTACCTGCACCAAAGTACAGACATGCAATTTTATAGTAAAACATCATCACGTGGTGTTCATCAATTAGCTCAATGTATTTGTTTAAACCAACTAGGACTTTATCTACAATAAACAAACCTTCATTAAATGTCCCTTGAATAAAATGAAGATTTATTTTATTAGAATATAAATACAAAAAAATTAATCCATCTATGTTTTCGCCACTAGCAAAGTCCTTTTTTTGAACGATTCTTTCAAAATCTAATAAAACTCTTTTAAACTTCTCATTATGTTTAATGAAAAAGAGTGATTCCAAAAGATATTGATACCCCTTGATAAAAAAAACAGGGTGTAACTTGATCATAATTTTATTTTCGTGAAATAAGTCAACCCATTTGGCAGAGTACTTATAACACGATTTAAAATCTTGAATCAAAAAACTATACCACAAATAAGACTTATATAACCACAGTTTTTCCCTAAAACCTAAATTTTCAATTTTATAATTTGGTATTCTTTTATTAAAATATTCAGTTACCTTCTTATATTCGAGGTCACTTTTAACATAACCTGCTTTTAAAAAAAGACCATATAATTGCAACGATAAATTGGATAATTTACTTGCAATAACATTTTCAATGCTCAATTCCTCAGCTTGACGAGATAATTCATCTGCTCTATTATTTAAACTTCTAGTAATGTATTGAGATTCAATAACCTTTTCCAATTCAACAATTTCATAAGCTATATTTTTTTCTTGATTTTTAACAGCTGCTAATTTCGCTTTGTCTAATAATTTTAAACTTTGTTTGTATAACCCTTTATGATACAAAATTGTAGCAAAATCTAACTGTTCTCTTAATTGAATTCTCAAATTTTTGTGAGAAGGACTTAATTTCAAACTAATTAAAATTTGTTTATAGAGATGCGACTTAAGATTTGACAATTGTTGCTTTTTAACAAATCCAGCTTTAAGAATTAAATCTTCATCATAAAACTTTAGACTATCAATTGTTCTAAAAAGAGATAAAAATTTTGAATTATCATTGGCTCCCAATCGGCCTACAAATAATTTAAATTGCCTCTTTTCAGATTTGGTTAAAGATTTTATCAAAACAAATAAATTATCCTTGAAAACTTTACTCATAACAACAAAATGTTTTTTGGCCTGACAGAACCAAGATATTACATTGAATTACATTAAACTTATTGATAGTAAATTTATAAAAATAATTTAGGTTAAAAATTTAAAAAAAATTACTTTCGTGTAGGATATCGGGTTTAATATATTTTTCAAAAATGTCTAAAAACATTATTCAAATTTTTGATACTACATTGAGAGATGGTGAACAAGTACCTGGGTGTAAACTCAATAAATCTCAAAAAATTATAATTGCAGAACAGCTAGATCTCATGGGCGTTGACATCATAGAAGCTGGTTTTCCTGTTTCAAGTCCTGGAGATTATTCTTCAGTTTCGGAGGTTAGTAAAGTTGTGAAAAATGCTGCTGTTTGTGCACTAAGTAGATCAGTTGAAAAAGATATAGAGATTGCCGCAAAGGCATTAAAATTTGCAAAATCTCCAAGAATTCACACTGGAATTGGAACATCTGATTTTCATATAAAGTTTAAATTTAAGTCTAATAGAAATTCCATAATTGATCGCGCAATTAGAGCTGTAAAATATGCCAAAAAATTTGTTAAGGATGTTGAGTTTTATGCTGAAGATGCTGGTAGAACTGATAACAAATATCTAGCAAAAGTTTGCGAGTCTGTGATAAAAGCTGGAGCAACTGTATTAAATATTCCTGACACCACTGGGTACTGTTTACCAGACGAGTATGGTTCTAAAATTAAGTTCCTCAGGGAAAATGTTAGAGGGATAGAGAAAATTACTATATCGTGTCACTGCCATAATGACCTAGGCCTAGCAACTGCAAATTCTATTCAGGGTATTATGAATGGTGCTAAACAAATTGAATGCACAGTAAATGGAATCGGTGAAAGAGCAGGAAATACTGCTTTAGAAGAAGTTGTAATGATTATGAAGCAACATCCTTCTTTAAAAATGGATACCAATATTAATACTTCAATGCTTTATGGAGTGAGTCAAATTGTTTCTGATAATATGGGTATTTACACTCAACCAAACAAGGCTATTGTTGGGGCCAATGCATTTGCTCACAGTTCTGGTATTCACCAAGACGGAGTTATAAAAAATAGGAAAACTTATGAGATTATTGACCCTAAAGACGTTGGTGTAACTGAATCTGCAATAGTTCTCACTGCTAGATCTGGAAGGGCAGCATTAGCCTACAGAGCAAAGAATATTGGTTATGAACTCACTAAACTTCAATTGGATGTAATTTACACTGATTTTTTAAAATTTGCAGATGTTAATAAAGAAATCAATGACAATGATATTCATAAAATAATTGAGTCTAGCTATATATACCAAGAACTTCGCTGAGTATGAAAGAAACACTTTTTGACAAAGTCTGGGATTCTCATGTTGTTGAATCCATAAAAAAAGGTCCTCAAATTTTATACATCGATAAACACCTTATTCATGAAGTGACTAGCCCTCAGGCTTTTAATGAATTAAAAAAAAGGAAAATACCTATTTTTAGGCCTAAGCAAATTTTAGCTACTGCCGATCACAATACCCCTACAAAAGACCAGCATTTGCCTTTAAGAGATGAATTATCAAGGAATCAGCTTAGCCAGCTTTCAAAAAACTGTACTGAAAACAATATCATGCTTTATAACTTAGGACACAAATACAACGGAATTGTGCACGTTATAGCGCCTGAACTTGGTATAACCCAACCCGGTATGACAATTGTTTGCGGAGATAGTCACACCTCAACACATGGTGCATTTGGTGCCATAGCTTTTGGGATTGGAACAAGTCAAGTTGCACAAGTTTTTGCTAGTCAATGTGTATTAATAAATAAACCAAAAAGTTTAAGAGTGACTGTAAATGGATGTCTGAAAAAAGGTGTTTTACCTAAAGATGTTATACTTTACATTATATCAAAATTGGGAACGAATGCAGGAACAGGATACTTTTGCGAATACGCAGGTGAGGTCTTTGAAAATATGAGCATGGAGGGAAGAATGACTGTCTGTAATATGAGCATTGAAATGGGAGCTAGAGGTGGTATGATAGCTCCAGACCAAACTACTCTTGACTATTTAATTGGTCGAAAATATGTGCCTAAAGGTAATAAGTTTGATGAAAAAGCAACGTTTTGGAAAACTCTCAAAACTGATGAGGGTGCTAAATTTGACAAAGAATATTACTTTGCAGCTGAGGATATATCACCTATGATTACCTATGGAACAAATCCTGGAATGGGAATTAAGATTACGGAAGATATCCCTGTAAAAAATAATGAATCTTTCGAAAAATCATTAGAATACATGAATCTCACCAAAGGCGAATCATTAATTAATAAAGAAATAAATTATGTATTTATTGGTAGCTGTACTAATTCTAGAATTGAAGATTTTAGAGTCGCTGCAAATTATGTTAAAGGAAAGCAAAAGGCAAAAAATGTTACTGCTTGGCTTGTACCAGGAAGTCGCCAAGTTAAGGCACAAATTAAAGCCGAGGGACTTCAAAATATATTTGAAGCAGCTGGTTTTGAATTGAGAGAACCTGGTTGCTCGGCTTGCCTTGCAATGAATGATGACAAAATTCCAAAGGGAGAATATTGTGTCTCAACATCAAACAGAAATTTTGAAGGCAGACAAGGGCCAGGTGCAAGGACTATATTAGCAAGTCCATTAGTTGCTGCAGCAACTGCCATAAAAGGAAAAATTATTGATATTACTCAAGAAAATACTTGATGGAAAAATTTAGCACCCTTAAATCCAGAGCAGTACCATTAAATATCTCTAATATTGATACTGACCAAATTATTCCAGCTCGTTTTTTAAAAGCTACTAATAAAAAAGGATTTGGTGACAATCTTTTTAGAGACTGGCGTTTCGATAAAGTTGGAAATTTAAAATCTGATTTTCCTTTAAATAAACCGATCTACAGCGGAAGCATACTTGTCGTAGGAAATAATTTTGGTTGTGGATCGAGTCGGGAACATGCAGCTTGGGCTTTAACTGATTATGGATTTAAGGTGATTATTTCAAGTTTTTTCGCTGATATATTTAAGGCTAACGCATTAAATAATGGCCTACTTACGGTTGAAGTTAGTGATGAGTTTCTTGTCTATCTTTTTAAATTGATTGAAGAAAATAATAAAATTGAAATAATTGTTAATTTGAAAAAGCAAACGATAAACATTGACGGAGAATCAATGTCAACAAGCTTTGAGATTGATTCTTACAAAAAAACCTGTCTAATTAAAGGCCATGACGATATTGCCTTTCTCTTGAGCCAAAAAGAAAAAATTATTTCCTTTGAAAAACAAAACATAAATTTAAAATGACATTAAATATTGCTGTTTTACCTGGGGATGGTGTGGGTCCAGAAGTCATTGCTCAAGCATTAAAAGTTATGAAGGTAATTAGTATAAAGTTTAATCACAATTTAAATTTTTCCTTCGCTAATTTAGGTGCTATTGCAATAAAAAAGGAAGGAGTCCCACTTCCTAACAATACACTCAAAATCTGTAAGAACTCTGATGCTATTTTATTTGGTGCGATTGGAGACCCAAAATATGACAATAACCCCACAAAAAAAATTCGTCCAGAACAAGGATTATTAGAATTACGTAAACAATTAAACTTATTTGCTAATATTAGACCTGTAAAAGCTTATGAAACCACTTTAAAAAACTCGCCTCTTAAAAAGAAAGTAATTTGTGGAACAGATATTTTAATATATCGAGAATTAACTGGTGGATTATATTTCGGCGAAAAAAAAGTAACTAATGACGGTAATTATGCCTCAGATTTGTGTTCATATGGCAGACAAGACATCGAAAGAATAAGTGAACTTGCCTTTAAAGCTGCAAAAAACAGGAATAATAAACTAACCCTGATTGATAAAGCTAATGTATTAGAAACATCCAGGCTTTGGAGAAAAGTTGTCAAGGAAATTAGCAATAAATATCCTGAGGTTAAATTAGATTTTTTATTCGTTGACAATGCTGCTATGCAAATAGTTCAAAATCCTAAACAATTTGATGTGATTTTAACAGAAAATTTATTTGGTGATATAATTAGTGACGAGGCAAGCGTTATTGCAGGCTCAATTGGTTTGCTAGCCTCCGCATCAGTTGGTGATAAACATGCTCTTTTTGAACCTATTCATGGATCTTACCCTCAGGCGACTGGGAAAGGAATCGCAAACCCAATCGCATCCATTTTGTCTGTTGCTATGTTATTTGAACACTTTTCTTTAAGTGAGGAGGCCGCTATAATTAAAGAAGCTGTTGATGCCTCTTTAAAGTCAGGGATAACCACACCGGACCTTAACAATAAGTCTAGTAATATAACAACTGAAAAAGTTGGTAGCTTTATCATAGATTATATTGATAAAATTGATTAATTGAAATTTACAGCTCAAAATTTAATTTGAAATAATCACTTCTGTTAAATTTTATGAAATAAAAAACCCCACAAAAAGTGTGGGGTTTTTTTATCAAAACTTAATTGATTTGCCTTCATCGGTTTTAAACCGATATTCTAGATATGTGTAAGCATCTCTTGGCATTATTTTGATCCAAATCTTATATCTCAAAAACCATTTCATCCGGATCGATATAAAACCTTTTGTCAAAAAAGCTGCAATGAAAGGATGAATATTCAAGGTCAATTTTTTCAAACCTCTTTTAACAATTGAGTCTAACTGATTATTAATTTTATCAATTAAAACAATAGGAGCCTCAATTTCGGATCCAAAAGGGCCATTTGGATTTGGCTCATTTGTCTTTATATTCATCTCTGGACGAACTCTCTGACGAGTTATTTGAATCAGCCCAAATTTACTTGGAGGTAAAATTTTATGTTTAGCACGATCTTCCTTCATTTCATCTATTAAATGATTAAATAGCTTTCTTCTATTTTCTGAGCTATTCATATCAATGAAATCCACAACTATTATGCCCCCCATATCGCGAAGCCTGAACTGTCTCGCTAACTCTTTTGCCGCTATCAAATTAACTTCAATAGCAGTGTCTTCCTGATTTTTTTCCTTACTAGTTCTATTCCCACTATTAACGTCAACCACGTGCAGAGCTTCAGTATGTTCAATTATTAAATAAGCTCCTTTAGGCAAACGAACAGTTTTACCAAAAGAAACTTTTATTTGCCGTTCAATGCCAAACTTCTCAAAAATAGGAGTTTTAGAGTTATAATATTTAACTATATCTTCTTTGTGAGGAGCAATTTCAAAAATATAATCTTTAATTTTTGCACATAAATCGATGTTGTCAACAAATATTTTGGTGAAACTATCATTAAAAATATCCCGCAGAATTGAGGAAGCTTTATTCATCTCACCCAAAATTTTTGAGGGTGTTTGTGCATTTGGAATACGACTACAAACGTCTTCCCACTTTCTGTAAAGATTTTGTAAATCTCTATCAAGTTCAGCTACTTTCTGACCTTGAGCTACAGTCCTAATTATTACTCCGAATCCCTTAGGAGTAATACTTTTGACTAAGCGCTTGAGCCTATCTTTTTCTGAGCTACTTTCGATCTTTTGGGAAATTGAAATTCTGCTTGAAAATGGTACAAGGACTAAATAACGTCCAGCGAACGAAATTTCTGAACTTATCCTAGGACCTTTTGTTGAAATAGGTTCTTTAACAATTTGAACCAGTAACGTTTGATTAGATTTGATAACCTTATCGATTTTACCATCTTTATCGATATCTTTCTCGTATACAAAATCATTTAGAGAAAAATTTTTATTTTTTCCTGTGCTTACACTTTTTATAAATTTCATTAAAGATAAAAGTCTTGGTCCTAAATCGTGATAGTGCAAAAATGCATCTTTTTGATAACCAACATTAACAAATGCAGCGTTTAGGCCAGGAATAGCTTTTCGTACTTTGGCTAAAAATACGTCGCCAACAGAAAATTTATTATTGTCTTTATCTTTTTGAAACTCAACTAGTTTTCCTTCTTTTAACAAGGCAAAATCAACATTGTCAGAATTAGAGCGAATTATTAGTTCTTTATTCATAATGTTAATTTTGGTCTTTACATGCAAATGTAAAGATTGATTATACAATAATTCTTTTAAATATCATAAGTGAAATTATGATTAAAACTTGTAGCTAATAAAACTACAAGTGTCACAGGATCTTATCCCGATTAATTCATTTATTCGCAAAGGCATACGAAATAACGAATTTAATGTCAATGAACGTAAAAGTAATACAAAGTTATTGGTTTACTTTTTCTTGTGTCGATTTGCACGACGCCTTTTCTTACGCTTATGCGTTGCAACCTTGTGTCTTTTTCTTTTTTTACCACTTGGCATACTTTATAAACTTTCTTTATTTAATTATTAACTCGAACTTTTTTTTTAACAACTTCAAGAAAAATTTTCGACGGTTTAAAGGATGGAATGTTATGCGCTGGGATTTTGATTGAAGTATTTTTTAATATATTTCTACCAATCTTCTCAGCGCGTGTTTTGATCACAAAACTACCAAAACCCCTGAGATAAACATTATTACCTGACTGCAATGATTCTTTTACTTCTCGCATAAAAGATTCTAAGGTTGCTAGCACATCAGATTTTTCTATACCTAAATCGTCGGATATTTTTGTTACTATTTCTGCCTTCGTCATAATTACTAAATTATAAAAGTAAATGATACCTGAGGGGATGCAAATATATGTATTTTAAATTCAATATATCAAACCAAAATAATTAAAATTTAATCCTTTAATATTTTATTTTTGTAAATATTGAAAAAAATGGATTTTAATTTAAGGGTAGCTGAATGGTATAGATCTCACAAAAGACCTCTACCTTGGAGAGAATCAAAAGAGCCCTATAAAATTTGGTTATCTGAAGTTATACTTCAACAAACTCAAATTAAACAGGGATTACCCTATTATCTAAAATTTATAAAAAAGTACCCTTCAGTATTTGAGTTAGCAAAAGCCAGCGAGGATGAAATTTTAAAAAATTGGCAAGGGCTTGGCTATTACAGTCGGGCACGTAATCTTCATACCACAGCCAAACATATTGTTGATAAATTTGATGGTATTTTCCCTAATTCATATAAAGATTTAATTAAACTAAAAGGAGTTGGAGATTATACAGCAAGTGCTATTGCATCTATTTGCTTTGAAGAATCCGTTGCAGTTTTAGATGGAAATGTGTACAGAGTGCTGTCCAGGTATTTTGGAATTCATACTCCGATTAACACAGGAAAAGGGTTTAGAGAATTTAAAACATTAGCAACAAAATTACTGCCATTAAGTCAATTTGGTGACTACAATCAAGCTGTTATGGATTTTGGGGCGAAACAATGCAAGCCTGTTTCACCTGACTGCAGAAAATGTACACTCAGTGAAAAATGTATTGCATTATCTGATGGCTTTGTTAAAACTTTACCCATCAAAATAAAAAATAATAAAATTTTAAAGCGTTATTTCAATTTCATAATATTAAAAACGATTAACAATAGAACAATACTTGAGAAAAGATTACAAAAAGACATATGGAAAGAACTATATCAATTCCCCCTCATTGAAACAAAAGTGTCCATTACTAAAAAATCTCTAATTCTTAATGATGATTTTAAATCAAGGTTTGGAAATAAGCTAAAATCAATTAAGCTGTTGAACTCAAAACAAATAATCCAAAATCTATCACATCAAAAACTTCATATTAAGTTTTGGGAAATTCAAATTGACAAAAAGTTAAAAAATAGTATTGATTGGAAACAAACCAAAAGTTATGCATTACCAATTGTAATTGCAGAATTTATTAATAATTTTAGTAAATAAATTATCAATTTTAAATATATTTATATAAACTTTCTTAAAAAACAAACATGTCAGGAACACTGAACAAAGTTATGCTAATTGGCCATCTGGGTGACAAAGTTAAAATTCACTATTTTGACGATAAAAATTGCATAGGCAGATTTTCAATAGCAACTAACGAAACTTACATTAATAAACAAACTAATGAAAAGATAACAAACACTGAGTGGCACAATGTGATAGTTAGAAATAAAGCTGCCGAAATCTGTGAAAAATATCTAAATAAAGGAGATCGTGTATATATTGAGGGTAAAATCAAAACTAGAAAATGGCAAGATGACAAAGGAGATGACCGCTACTCAACCGAAATAGCATGCACTGACTTTACTTTCTTAACAAACAAAACAGAAGCAAGTTTAGGATCAGTTAACGATCAAAAAGACACATTTCATATCGGGGAAAATGACTCAAAAGAGGGCAAAAAAACAGATTTACCATTTTAAAACTAAGCCTGTAAAAACTAATTCAACTACACTAAACCACTAACCATACTTTGATTTTAGAAATTTCATTAATTCTTGTTTTGTTATTTTGTTCTGCGCTTGTTTCTGGAGCTGAGGTAGCATTGTTTTCTCTCAAAAAAAGTGATTTAAAAAATTTTACTAGTAAAAGTTCTAGGTCTGAAAAGATTATCAAAGACCTACTCAAGCGACCAAAAAAATTATTAGCAACTATTTTAGTCGCAAATAACTTTATTAATATTGCTATTATTCTTTTATTTTCCTCACTAAACAATAGCTTATTTAATAGTCTGGATTTGAAATTCAATTTTTTTTTTATAAAAATTGATTTAGTTTTTTTTATCGAAGTAATAGTAATCAGTTTTTTAATTCTACTTTTTGGTGAAATTCTACCAAAAGTTTATGCCAATAGAAATAATATTAAATTTTCATTACTCATGGCTCAGCCTCTAAAGTTTATGGACTATTTTTTCTATCTCATTAGTCAACCTATGCAAAATCTAACGGTACTCATTCAAAAAAAACTTGGTAAGCAAAAAACTAATTTGAGTGTCGATTATCTTTCTAAAGCACTTGACCTAACTAGTGAAGAAGATACAACAAAAGAAGAACAGAAAATATTAAGAGGAATTGTGTCTTTTGGAAATACTGAAACAAAGCAAGTTATGCGACCTAGAATTGATATTTTTGCACTGAAGACGTCTACAAATTTTAAAAATATAGTAAATGAAATTGTAAAAAAAGGATTTTCTAGGATTCCGGTTTATGAAGAAAATATTGATTCAATTTCAGGTATTCTCTATTCAAAGGACTTATTACCACACTTAAATAAAAAAACATTTGATTGGAAATGCTTAGTAAGAGAACCTTTTTTTGTACCCGAAAATAAAAAACTAGATGATTTAATGGTAGAATTTCAAGAGAAAAAAATTCATCTTGCAATTGTTGTAGACGAATACGGCGGAACTTCAGGTGTTATTTCGCTTGAAGATATTATAGAAGAAATCGTAGGAGATATCAGTGATGAATTTGATGACGATAATTTAATTTACTCAAAAATAGATGAAAAAAATTTTGTTTTTGAAGGTAAGACATCTTTAAAAGATTTTTACAGGATAATTAAACTTCAAGATGAATCAATTTTTGAAGAAAAAAAGGGGGAGGCTGAAACATTAGCTGGGTTTGTATTAGAAATTTCTAAAAGCTTTCCAAAATTAGGTAGTAAAATAAAATTCAATAAATATATTTTCAATATTGAAAATATAAATAATAAGCGAATTAAGCGAATAAAAATTACTATAGTAGATGAATAAATTTTTAACCTTATTGTTCTTTTTATTTTACGTTGGTTGCCTTGAAGTCAGTGTTCCAAAACCAAAATCATTTTTATATTTACTCTTCCCTAAAGCTGAATATGAAAAAATAGATTTGGAAATTCCATTCAAATTTGAAAAAAATAAAATAGCATCTCTTTCAAAATTCGAAATAAAAAATAAATCAAAAACTTTTAATCTTTTTTATAAAAATTTTAATGCTGAAATAAATTTGTCTTACAGCACATTAAAAAACAACTTTGAAATTTATGTCAACGAAGCGGAATTTATAACAAATAGACACGAAAAATTAGCAAACGAATTGTCAAAAGTTGCTTATGAAAATTCAGAAAAAAGAGTTTATGCAAATTTATACGAGCTGACTGGACCAGTAGCTTCACAATGCCAATTTTACGCGACAGACAGCGTTAATCATTTTCTCTCAGGATCTCTTTACTTTAAAATAAAACCAAATTATGACTCAATTATGCCTGCAGTGAAGTATCTTAAAAATGATATAGAAAGGCTGATTGAAAGTTTGGAGTGGAAATATCAAGATTGAAGTGAATTCCATCCCTGCGCTTTCAAAGCTATTTTTTCATGGCCCCTGGTTATTAAATTAATTCCTATTTTTTCATCAGCAATATAGCCTATTACAGTCAGATTTGGATTACCCTTTATTTTTTCAAAATCAACTTGTCTTATTGTCATTAAAAGTTCATAATCCTCTCCTCCGCTCAATGCTATTGTGGTACTATCTAAATTAAATTCTTCACAAGTTGATATAACTACAGGATCAAGTGGAATTTTATCTTCATATAATTCACATCCAACATTACTTTGAGTACATAAATGAATTATTTCAGATGATAGACCATCGCTCACGTCAATCATAGATGTAGGCTTTACATTTAAGTCCTTAAGAATTTGTATAATATCCTTTCGCGCTTCAGGCTTCAATTGCCTTTGAATTACATAACTATATTTATCCAAGTCAGGTTGTAGATTTGGATTTACTTTAAAAACTTCTTTTTCGCGCTGTAACACTTGCAAACCTAAATATGCCCCCCCAATATCGCCGCTAATTACCAAAAGATCATTGACTTTGGCGCCGTTTCTCTCAACTAAATCTTTTCCATTTAAATGGCCAATAGCAGTGATTGAAATCGTTAGACCAGAAGTTGATGATGTTGTATCACCACCAACTATATCGACCCCATAAACTTTTGTAGCAGCTATAATACCCTCATATAATTCATCAATTGCTTCAACTGAAAATCGATTTGATACGGCAATAGACACTGTAATCTGTGAAGCTTTTGCATTCATTGCATATATATCAGATAAATTTACTACTACCGATTTATATCCGAGATGTTTAAGAGGCATGTAACTCAAATCAAAATGCACTCCCTCTATGAGAAAGTCTGTGGATAAAACAACAGAGTCCCCTGCAAAATTCAATACAGCAGCATCATCGCCAACACCCTTGACTGTAGTTCTATTAGTCATTTTAAAATTTGATGTTAGATGTTTAATCAGGCTGAATTCCCCAAAATCAGAAAGTGGAGTTCTCTTTTTACTTTTGTCTTCAAACATTCTGTAAAAATACATCATTTATACAATTTTTAAGATTTTATTCTCCAATTTGATGTATTTTTGATAAATTATCTTAACTGAAAAACAGATCTGATGCGGTTATGGAAATGTATAGTTTTAATGATTTTAATTTCGTCATGTGATGATGAAATTATTGGTGTCACATACCCAGATATTGATCAAGATGGGTTTTACGATGGTATTGATAATTGCCCTCAAGTATTTAATCCCGAACAACTAGATATCGATGGCGATGGCATTGGAGATCAATGTGACAACGTAAATTTTACATCTGCTCCTTGTGAAAACGGATTTGCTGGAATCTTCCCATGCAATGGATATGATTTAATTGGTTATTTATCTTTGGAAGAGCTTAGTATTACACCTGCAATTGGTAGTCTTTCAGGTAATGATTCTTGGGGATGGACAGACCCTTCTGATGAAAAAGAATATGCATTAGTCGGACTTTCGTCCCATACAGCATTTGTGGATATGAGCGATCCTGATAATTTAATCCTTATTGGTGTGCTGCCAACCTCTACTCAAAATAGCCTTTGGCGAGATATCAAAGTATATCAAAATCACGCTTTCATTGTCTCTGAAGCTTCAGGACACGGTATGCAAGTATTTGATTTAACCAGGTTAAGAAACATAGAAAATCCACCAGTTGAATTTGATTCAGATATTCATTTTACAGAGTTTGGAAGGGCACATAATATTGTAATAAACGAAAATTCAGGATATGCTTACCCAGTGGGTGTTTCAGGCGGCTCCTACAACGGTGGTCCAATATTTATAAATATCCAAAATCCAACTGATCCCGTTTTAGAAGGAGGCTTTGGAGATGAGGGGTATACACATGATGCACAAGTTGTAAATTATAATGGCCCAGATGCTGACCACACAGGAAAAGAAATTTTCATTGGATGTAATGAAGATAAAATTGTAATCGTTGATGTCTCTGATAAAATAAATCCAGCTGTGATATCAATTGTTGATTATCCCAGTAACGAGTACACTCATCAAGGGTGGTTAACTGAGGATTTTCGTTTTTTTATTGTAGGCGATGAATTGGATGAACAAAACATAGGAATGAATACTCGAACAATTATATTCGATTTTACCGATTTGGATAATCCCGTTTTGAGCTTTGAATATTTTTCAAATAATATGTCAATAGATCACAATGGCTACGCAGTTGGTGATAGTTTTTTCTTAGCTAGTTACAGGGCTGGAATGAGAGAACTAAATATATTAAATATTGATAATCAAAATTTTACTGAAGTTGGTTTTTTTGATACCTACCCTGGAAACGATAATGCCGCTTTCAACGGGGTTTGGAACGTGTATCCATTCTTTGAGAGTGGTAACATCGTTTTAAGTGATATTGAAAAAGGTTTATTTGTAGTAAAAAAAAGTAATTGATTATTTTACAAATCAAATATGAAAAAATTAGATATCATAAAGTATTTTTTTATTTCTTTATTGGCTGCTTGTTCATCTGAAAATAATTTTGGAGAAGAAACTAATAACTCAGCTGAAATTTTAAATATTAAAACCTTAGGTGGCAGTGGAAATGATAGCGCACAATCTGTTGTAAACACATCTGATGGTGGGTATGTTGTTGTTGGATATACACAAAGCAGTGATGGAGATGTTGAAATAAAAAACAACTTTTCCTATGATTATTGGATAATAAAATTTGATGAAGAAGGAAACCAAGAATGGCAAAAATTTTATGGTGGGTCAAAAGACGACAAAGCTGAAAAAATAATAAAAACAAAAGATCAAGGATATGCTATTGTGGGAAGAAGTAAAAGTAACGATATGGATGTTAATAACAATGAGGGCTTGAATGATATTTGGGTTACTAAAATTGATTTAGTAGGTGATATACAATGGGAAAAATCTTTTGGATATTCAGGAACGGACAAAGGATTTTCAATTACTCAAACTCAGGACAACGGTTTTTTTATTGTAGGTATTTCTGATTTAAATATTCAAAATGGAGATAATATTAACACAAATAGTAGTTCAAGACACGCTGGAGGAGACTTTTGCGCAATAAAATTAAATCCAAATGGAGAAACTCATTGGATTTATTATTTTGGAGGTACATTTACAGACACCCCCTACGCTGCATTAGAATCAAATGACGGAAATTTTATAATTGTTGGGTCCTCTGACAGTTCTGACGGCGATATTTCAGTTAATAAAGGATCTTATGATTATTGGGTAATTAAAATTTCGCCCCAGGGAGATCTTGTTTGGGAAAAATCCTATGGAGGTAGCGAAATTGACAAAGCAAGAGATATTACAGAAACTGTTGATGGAAACTTCATGATAGTGGGAGACACCCGCAGCTCAAATGATGATGTAAATAATAATTATGGGTCAGCAGATGTGTGGATTATTAAAATTAACAGCAATGGAGATTTACTTTGGGAAAAATCTTATGGAGGTAGCAGTTTTGACGGCGTTCAAGCTATTCACCGTGCTGATGATGGATATATTGTAGCAGGAAATTCAAGGAGTATTAATTACAATTTAGAACAAAACAATGGACAAAATGATGCATGGTTTTTTAAAATTAATGAATTTGGGGTCATAAAGTGGCAGTCAACCATTGGAGGAAGTAATATTGATTTGTTGATGGATATAACGCAGTTAACAAGTGGATCCATTATCTGTGTAGGTAACACTGCAAGTTCAGACTTAGAAATAGCAGAAAACAAGGGATTAACAGATTTACTAATTGTTGAAGCAAAACCTTTCCAAAATTTATAATGATTTTTTTTATTAATAAAATGTTAGGAAATGGTCTGATTTAAGGTTAAGTTGTATATTTGTAGACTAAATTTTTTTTTAAGATGATTAGTGTTAGTGATAAAGCAAAGATAAAAGTTGAACATTTGATGATCGACGACGGATTTAACCCTAAAACCGATTTCATAAGGGTTGGGGTTAAGAGTGGCGGATGCTCAGGACTATCATACGATCTCGAATTTGATAAAAATAAATCTGAAAATGATAAGATTTTTGAAAATAACGGTATTAAGATTGTTGTTGACAAAAAAAGCTACTTATATCTAATAGGAACCACTCTTGACTATTCAGGTGGGCTTAATGGCAGTGGTTTTGTTTTCAAAAATCCCAACGCAAATCGAACATGTGGTTGCGGGGAATCGTTTTCGCTTTAAATTTAATTATTATTTGTTATGAGTAAGTATACTGAAGATGACCTAAGAGAAGAATTAAAAACTAAAGAATATGAGTATGGATTTTATACTGATATTGATTCAGAAACTTTTCCAGTTGGACTTAATGAATCCATCATTCGTGCCATTTCAAAGAAAAAAAATGAACCAAAATGGATGACAGATTGGCGATTAGACGCATTCAAAATTTGGAAAAAAATGGAAGAGCCCAATTGGGCTAATGTTTCCTACAAAAAACCTGATTTCCAAGCGATATCATATTATTCTGCACCCAACAGCAAACCCAAATACAACTCTTTAGACGAAGTGGATCCTGAGCTGTTAGACACTTTTAAAAAATTGGGAATATCACTTGATGAACAAAAAAAATTAGCCGGTGTTGCTATGGATGTTGTTGTAGATTCTGTTTCAGTAGCTACAACTTTCAAAAAAACTTTACTTGAAAAAGGGATTATCTTCATGAGTATTTCAGAGGCAATAAAACAACATCCAGATCTTGTGAAAAAATATATGGGTTCGGTAATTCCCAAAACTGATAATTATTATGCGGCATTGAACAGTGCAGTTTTTAGCGATGGTAGTTTTTGCTACATTCCAAAAGGGGTTAGATGCCCAATGGAATTGTCAACTTACTTTAGAATTAATCAAGCAGGAACTGGACAATTTGAAAGAACGCTGGTAATTGCAGAAGAAGGCAGCTATGTAAGCTATTTGGAAGGTTGTACCGCTCCCAGTCGCAACGAAAATCAATTACATGCTGCAGTAGTGGAGCTGATTGCACTAAAAGACGCAGAAATAAAGTATTCTACAGTTCAGAACTGGTATCCTGGTAATGATAAGGGAGTTGGAGGGGTCTTTAATTTTGTCACTAAACGTGGAATATGCGAAGAAAATGCAAAAATTTCATGGACTCAGGTAGAAACTGGAAGCGCTATCACATGGAAATATCCATCTTGTATTTTAAAAGGTGACAACTCAATCGGTGAATTTTATTCAATTGCAGTGACTAATAATCATCAACAAGCCGATACTGGAACTAAAATGATTCACCTTGGTAATAATACTAAATCAACTATAATAAGTAAAGGTGTTTCTGCTGGAAAGTCTCAGAACAGCTACAGAGGGCTAGTACAGGTGAGTTCAAGAGCAAAAAATGCCAGAAACTTTTCCCAATGCGATAGCTTACTCATGGGTAATAAATGCGGTGCCCATACATTTCCTTACATTGAAGTAAAAAATAAAAGCGCCCAAATTGAGCATGAAGCAACAACAAGTAAAATTGGTGAGGACCAAATTTTCTACTGCAATCAAAGGGGTATTGAAACTGAAAAAGCCATAGCACTTATTGTAAATGGATTTAGCAAAGATGTTTTAAACAAACTACCGATGGAATTTGCAGTTGAGGCACAAAAATTATTGGAAATAAGCCTTGAAGGCTCTGTCGGTTAAATTTGACTGAAAGAAAAAATATACTTAAAGAGAATGTTAAAAATTGATAATTTACATGCTAGAATTGATGGGAAGTCAATTTTAAATGGCATAAGCTTAGATATAAATCCTGGGGAAGTACACGCTATTATGGGGCCAAATGGATCCGGAAAAAGTACACTAGCGTCAGTGATAGCTGGTAAAGAAGACTATGAAATTAGACAAGGCAAAATAATATTTGAAAAAGAAGAAATTTCCGAATTAAGTGCAGATGAACGTGCACACAAAGGACTATTTCTCTCCTTTCAATATCCCGTAGAAATCCCCGGAGTAACAGTTACTAATTTTATCAAAACGTCGCTTAACGAAAGTAGAAAAGCGAAAGGGTTGGAAGAAATGCCAGCCAATAAGATGTTACAACTTATAAAAGAAAAATCAGAAATGCTTGAAATTGATAGAAAATTTCTGTCAAGATCCTTAAACGAAGGATTTTCCGGAGGAGAAAAGAAAAGGAATGAAATTTTCCAAATGGCAATGCTGGAACCAAAACTCGCCATTCTTGACGAAACTGACTCTGGGCTAGACATTGACGCTTTGAAAGTAGTTGCTAATGGGGTTAACAAACTAAAATCAAGTGAAAATGCTACACTTTTGATAACTCACTATCAACGCCTTTTGGATTACATCGTCCCTGATTTTGTTCATGTTTTAATTGATGGAAAAATCGTAAAGTCTGGAAATAAAGATCTGGCACTAGATCTTGAAAAGAACGGATATGATTGGATCAAAAAAGAAGTGGCTAAACAATAACAAATGGAACTTAAAGAAAAACTATTGTCCTCCTTCATAGCTTTTGAAAACGAGTACTCAAGCGAGAACTTTTTTATTAGTGAGTTGCGTAACGAAGCAATTAAAAATTTTGAAACTACAGGTTTTCCAAGTAAAAAAGATGAAAACTGGAAATACACCTCTTTGAAAAAAGTACTAAATAAAGAATTTAGTATTTTCCCCAAAAATGAGCATGTTGTTGAATACAATAAAGTACAACCTTATTTTATCGGCGATATTGATAGCTATAAAATTGTGTTTATCGATGGTAAATATGCTTCACACCTCTCACAAACCACTCACGAAGGAATAGACGTATGCTTGATGTCAGCTGCATTAAGTGAACCCAAATATCAACTGATTATTGAGAATTATTTCAATAAAATTGCTACCCAAAGCGGTTTAAATGCATTAAATACTGCTTTTTGCAAAGAAGGAGCTTATATTCATATCAAAAAAAATAGAGTTTCTGAGAAACCAATTCAAATTGTTCACCTTTGCACAGGCGAAGACCCAGCACTTCTTTTACAACCTAGAAATCTCATAGTAGTTGACGAAAATGCACATGTTAGAATTATAGAACGACACCAAAGTATGACCAAAAACCCCACATTAACAAATAGTGTTACTGAAATTTTTGCTTCTAAAAGATGTAACATTGATTATTATAAAATTCAAAATGATAAATCTGAAGCTAGCCTTGTTGACAATACATTCATTGCGCAAGATAGTAATAGTGATGTCTGCGTTCACACTTTCTGCTTTGGTGGTAAACTTACTAGAAATAACTTAAATTTCTTTCAAAATGGTCAATATATTCAATCTACTCTCAAAGGGATAACCATAATTGGAGAAAAGCAACATGTAGATCACAGTACTCTTGTTCATCACTTGCAACCCAATTGTGAGAGTCATCAGGACTACAAAGGAATTTTCAGCGATAATTCGGTTGGAGTTTTTAATGGTAAAGTAATTGTAGAAAAAGAAGCTCAAAAAACAAATGCTTTTCAGGCTAATAATAATTTGTTAGTAAACGACAAAGCTACCATCAATACCAAACCTCAATTAGAAATATTCGCTGATGATGTTAAATGTTCGCATGGCTGTACAATTGGCCAATTAGATAAAAATGCAATGTTTTATCTAAAAACACGTGGAATACCTGAAAAAGAAGCGAAAGCCCTATTAATGTACGCTTTTGCAAATAATGTTCTTGAAAGTGTTAAAATACCACAGCTAAATAAACGAATTAATGAGATCATTGCAGACAAACTAGGAGTTAAAATTGGATTTGATTTATAATGAAAAGTATTGAGTTTAAAAGTAGTATAAACGTAAGAAAAGTTCGAGAGGATTTCCCTATACTAAGCAGAAAAATTAATAATCACCCACTGATTTACTTTGACAATGCTGCAACTTCTCAAACACCCCAACAAGTGATCGATGTAATTAGCGATTACTATTCTCTCTACAATGCCAACATCCACAGGGGTGTTCATAAGTTGAGCCAGGAAGCAACAGATAAATACGAAGCTTCAAGAAAAAAAATACAAAATCATTTCAATGCCAAACATCCACATGAGGTTATTTTCACTTCTGGAGCTACACACAGCATAAATATTGTTGCACATGGATTTACTGAAATTTTAAAAAAAGGAGAAATAATTTTGGTGTCAGCTATGGAACATCATAGTAATATTGTCCCATGGCAAATGCTTTGTGAAAAAACAGGTGCTGTCTTAAAAGTCATTCCAATGAATAATGAGGGTGAATTAAACATGGCCAAATTTGAAACACTATTAAAATTAAACCCAAAACTAGTTTTTGTGAATCATATTTCTAATGCACTAGGCACTATCAATCCTATTGAAAAAATAATTGAAAAATCCCACGAGGTTGGTGCAGCTGTTCTTATTGATGGGGCACAAGCTTGTCCTCACATAAAATCAGATTTTCAAAAATTAGATGTTGATTTTTATGTAACCTCAGCTCATAAAATGTGTGGCCCGACTGGTGTAGGTATTCTCTACGCAAAAGAGAAATGGTTAAACAAACTTCCACCTTTTCAAGGGGGCGGAGAAATGATTTCAGAAGTGACTTTTGATAAAACTTCTTATGCTGAACTCCCTCACAAATTTGAAGCTGGTACACCCAATATTTGTGGCGGAATTGCTTTTGGGGCGGCAATAGATTACCTAAATGAAATTGGATTTGATAATATTACGTCATACGAAAATGAACTTCTGCAATATGCTACAGAAAAATTATTAAAGATCGATGGGCTTAGAATTTATGGCCCTTCAAAAAATAAAACCTCGGTGATTTCATTTAATATTGATGGCATTCATGCATATGACCTGGGCTCAATTATTGATAAACTTGGGATAGCTATCAGAACTGGCCAACATTGCGCCCAGCCAATCATGGATTTTTACGGGGTCTCTGGAACAGCTAGGGTTTCTTTTTCATTTTACAATACTAAAGAAGAAATCGATCACTTAATTGTGGCCATTAACAAGGCTGTGTTAATGCTAAAATAAAATATGTAATTATAATAGCATGAAAACTGTTATTCCTATTATTTGTTTGATAATATTATCAAGCGCCGGTTGCCAATCAAAAAAAATAATTGTTCAAGAAAATTTTAGGGATTTAAAAAATGTTGAATTTATTTACAAAAAATATAGTCGTGGTTTCTACAACGAAATTAGCATAAATAAAAATAGAATAAGAACCTATTTGAATTATGAGAAAAATAAATTTAAAGATTTAAATATCAACCCCCTACAATGGCAAAAGTGCCTATCCCTTGCTAACGAAATAGACCTTAACAAAGTAAACGAAATCAAAGACATATCGAATGATAGATACTCTGACAAAGTTCATTATGGAAAACTCATCATTCAATTTAAGAAAAAGCAATTTGGTTCAATAACAGACTTTGATCACGGAAACCCTCCAAAAGAAATAGCTCGTTTAACTAACTATTTATTATATTTAACTAGTCTTGATCCCGATCAAAATTGATTATGATTTGTATTTTTGCATTATGAATATAAAAGACATACAACATCAAATTATTGAAGAGTTTTCTATGTTTGACAACTGGATGGAACGCTACGAATATATGATTGAACTTGGAAAGTCGCTTCCAATTATTGATAAAAAACATAAAACCGAAGACAACATCATAAAAGGATGTCAAAGTAAAGTTTGGATGCATGCAGATTGTAACAATAACAAAATCAAATTTACAGCTGACAGCGAGGCTATTATTACAAAAGGAATCATAGCTATTTTAATAAGAGTTTTTTCAAATCAAAGCCCGTCGGAAATTATTAACTCTAACACCAATTTTATCGATAAAATTGGGCTGAAAGATCACTTATCTCCTACACGAGCTAATGGACTTCAAAGTATGGTTAAACAAATTAAATTATATGCTATTGCATATCAAACTAAACAACAAATATGAATAATAAAGACATTGATGTAAGTGCATTAGGTGAAAAAATAGTTGGCGTTTTAAAAACAATCTTTGACCCTGAAATTCCTGTAGATATTTATGAGTTGGGATTAATTTACGATGTATTTGTCAATGAAGATTTTGAGGTGAAAATTCTCATGACCCTCACCTCCCCAAACTGCCCTGTTGCAGAAACTTTACCCCTAGAGGTAGAGGAGAAAGTAAAATCTATAGATGAAGTGAAAAACGCAGAAGTTGAAATTACTTTTGACCCCCCTTGGACCAAAGATATTATGAGTGAAGAGGCCAAATTGGAACTAGGAATGCTTTAGCTTGATGAGTAAAGAAATTATCAATAGAGTAGCAAAAAGTAACTTAATCACTATCAATCTTGAAGATTATTATCCTCAAGGACAGAGAACTCATCTGGATATAAAAGATTGGCTAGATCAAGAGCTTGTTTTAAAAGAAAATGAATTTCGTGAAGAATTAAAATCCTTTGATTGGAGTCAATACAAAAATCATTTTGTTGCTTTGCACTGCAGTAGTAATGCCATCATTCCGGCATGGGCCTACCTATTAATCCAAACACATCTTCATGGAATTGCCAAAAAGGTTGTTGTTGGGTCAATAGAAACTTTGGAGAGTATTATTTATGACTATACCATTGAAAACCTCGATCTTGATTATTGCAAAAATAAACCAGTCATAGTGAAAGGTTGCTCTGACAAAATGGTCCCACAAAATGCATACGTAAAATTAGTAAATAAACTACAGCCAATTGCCAAATCAATCATGTATGGTGAGGCCTGCTCATCTGTTCCACTTTATAAAAAAAGAAAAGAGCTATAAAATTTTTAATAACTTCTGAAGTTTTTTTTAATCATAATCTGGATATAAAAAATGATTATAAGGAAAACGTGAGACATGAATTTTACGCACCTCAGAATAAATATATTTTTTAAAAGACTCCATATTTTGTTTGTTAAGTGCAGAAATAAATAAGGTTTTTTTTCCTAGTTTTGACATCCATGTATCTTCCCATTCTTTCAGCGAGTAATTGGATTTCGTTCTTTGTTTTGTAAGATCAATTTCGTCATATGGCTCAGGCTCATATGCATCGATTTTATTGAATACCATCACAGTAGGTTTATCAATAACCTTAATTTCTTCCAAGATCTTGTTTACAGATTCTACATGATCTTCAAAACTTGGATGGGAAATATCTACCACATGAACTAAAATATCAGATTCTCTGACTTCATCCAAAGTACTCTTGAATGACTCCACAAGCTGAGTTGGTAATTTTCTTATAAACCCAACAGTGTCACTTATCAAAAAGGGGAGGTTTTTGATAACCACTTTTCTCACAGTAGTATCCAAAGTAGCAAATAACTTATCCTCAGCAAAAACCTTTGATTTACTAATTACATTCATTAATGTTGATTTTCCAACATTAGTATATCCAACTAATGAAAGTCTAACAAGGGTACCTCTATTACCTCTTTGGACAGACATTTGCCTATCAATTTTTAAAATTTTTTTCTTAAGCAAGCTTATTTTTTCACGTACAATTCGTCGATCTGTTTCAATCTCAGTTTCACCTGGTCCTCGCATTCCAATTCCACCTTTTTGGCGCTCCAAATGAGTCCACATACCTCTCAAACGAGGCAATAAATATTGGCATTGAGCCAACTCTACTTGGGTTCTTGCATAGCTTGTCTTGGCACGCTGAGCAAAAATATCCAAAATTAAATTTGTTCGATCCAATACTTTACAATTCAAAATTTTACTCAAATTACGCTCTTGCGTTGCGGAAAGTTCATCATCAAAGATTGCTGTACCTACACCAAAATCCTTAATAAATTTTTGAATCTCCACAAGCTTACCGCTTCCAATAAAAGTTGTAGTATTGGGCATCTCCATTTTTTGGGTAAATCTTTTTATTACTTCACCTCCAGCTGTATATGTTAGAAATTCCAATTCATCTAAATATTCCTTAGATTTTTCCTCACGCTGAGTCTTATTGATTATTCCTACCAGAACAACCTTTTCGAAATCTACCTTTTTTTTCTCAAGCATAACCATTGCAAAATTACACATAAATGTAACCTAGAATTATATTATATTCAATTGATATTGTATTAGTTATGTATTTCATCGAAAAAAAATGTATTTCATCAATTTGTTACAGCACTAATAAATAAACTGTTATGTTTTTGTTAAATTCATAGCTTAAATTAACCAACAATACGATGAAAAATATTACCACTGCACTTCTGTGCCTACTTTTCTCAACTTATTCTTTTGGGCAAATTTTGAACGAACCCGCATCATGGCCCAATGCGTCTTGGACAATTACTGGAACATATAATGCCGGGGGACTTCTATCCAATCCCACTACCGATGGTAGTAATTTAACATGGGATGATGACGGTGCTGGAAGCGCTTCAGACGATGACATTCAGGTGACCTCCCCTGTTATTGATTTGACAGCAGCTTATAATGGTGGTGAAACGTGGATTACAGTCATTGGAGAATATGTTTATAACGAACTTGGTGGTGATATTTTATTAATTGAAACTTACGACGCAGATGCTATGAGTTGGTCTGCTTTACAAACATTTACTGAAAATTCTACTTCGACTTTAGATTATGAAGTCTGTGCATCGACAGAAGCCTATCAGACTCCAATACTAGATATTTCAGGATTTACTCCTACACAACTTTCTGGTTTTCAGTATCGAATTTCATATGATGATGTCGATGGATGGATGTGGGGTTGGTGTTTAACATCTCCCACAATCACTTCAGCAGCTCCACCCACATGTTTAGTACCATCCGACCTTTCTGCCTCTGCAGCATCCTCATCTGCGGTGATTAACTGGACTGCCAATAATGGAGAAATTCAATGGGAGTACTCACTTCAACCAGCTGGTACAGGTTTGCCAAGTGGAAGTGGTACTACCACAACTGATAACCCATTGACCCTAAGTGGTTTAACAGCAAATACATCTTATGAAATTTATATAAGAGCAGTATGTGATGGTGGAGACCTCAGTGATTGGGTTGGCCCTTTGAATTTCACCACGCAATGTGACGAGATATCAACAATCCCCTACTTTGAAGGATTTAATTCAGATTCAGCCACTCAAAATTGTTGGACAGTGTTGAACGAAAATGGTGACGGTGATCAATGGAATATGGACTACACGTTCAACTCATTTGAAGGAGATGAAGTAGCTGCAATGTATACTGACTTTAATAGCGGTAATAATGATGATTGGTTAATATCCCCAGGGCTAGTATTGACTGGAAATGAAAGATTAAAGTTTCATCAAAGGGTTCAATCTAGCTTTGAGCCTAACGATTTTGAAGTTCTGTTATCTACTACTGGTATTGGTACAACAGCTTTTACTAATGTCTTATTACCATTAGCAGAATATGATAATACTGAGTACATTGAATATATTATTGATTTATCGGCCTATTCGGGAACCGTAAATATAGCCTTTCACGTTCCTGGCGGTGGTCTAGACGGATGGAGATTATATATAGATAATTTTATTGTTGAACCTATTCCAACTTGTCCAGAACCAACAGATTTAGATGCTACAATGCTATCATTTACTGAAGCAGTGCTCAGCTGGATAGGAAATGATTCCGCTCAATCTTATGAAGTTGTTGTTCAGGCACCAGGTTCAGGTTTCCCAACAGTGGCAGGAAATGTTACTGATGATACTAGTCTTAACTACACTGGATTAACGCCTGACACAAACTATGAGTTCTATGTTCGCACTTTCTGTGGTACTGCGGATGGATACAGTAGCTGGGCAGGACCCTTCCTATTTTATTCAGGCTATTGCCCGTCAGTTCCAACTAGCAACGATGGACAAGGAATCACCCAAGTTGTTTTGGGAGGTACTACCTTTGCTTCTGCTGGTGATGTTACTTACGAGGATTTTACTACTCCAACTGTAGATTTAAGCCAGTCAGTGACAGCAGAGCTTTATATTACATTTGCAACAGGCTGGACATACAATACCAACGTTTGGATAGATTTCAATAATGATTTAGTATACGATAACGATACGGAATTATTTTACCAAGGCGAGTCATTAGTGAACAATCCAACAACTCTAGATGCGTCCTTTGTCATCCCAGGTGACGTTCCATTAGGAGTTTATAATATGAGAATTGGAACAGCTGACTCTGGCCAGTTCAATCCTGATCCATGTTATAATGGTTCTTGGGGTGTTACTATTGATATGACTATTAATATAATCGAAGCCCCATCGTGTGTACCTCCATCTGGGCTAACTGCTGAGAATATCACTGGGACATCAGCTGATCTAAGCTGGACGGGCGATGATACAAATGTGTCATGGGAATATGTTCTTCAATTAAATGGAGAGCCTGCACCAACTGGAAGTGGAACAGCTACAGCAACAACAAGTTTCCAAGCAACTGATCTTGATTATTTAACAACATACGATTTGTATGTCATGGCGCTTTGTGGTGATACATTTGGAAATAGCAATTGGATAGGTCCCTTCTCTTTCACAACAACCCAACAGATATACTATGATATTGAATGTGAAATTGGAAGTACGCCAACAGTTATTGACTACTGCTATACTGATAACGATTCAACCTTCTGGGTATTTACTTCAGATAATGGATTCCCACTTGAGCTAACATTTAATGCAGGTACAATGAGCACGTTTGGAGACAATATTTTGGTATATGATGGTGTCGATAATACAGGAACATTATTATTTGACTTAAGTGCTAACAACTCAGGAGGTGATCTTTCTGGCGTTGTAGTTGAATCTAGCTCAGACTCAATATATGTTCAAATAGTTTCAAGTGCTTTTACAAGCTGTGAGACCTCGTCATTCTTGGAAGAAATAAACTTTGAAGTTATATGTAAGACATGTATTACACAATCTGTTGATTTTGAAGTTATTGGAAGTTGTGAACCAGATCAAGAGTTTTTGATTGAAGCAACAGTAACAGATATGGGAGATGCATTAGGTATCGAATTATCAGACGGCCTCGGAGTAACACAAACTGTTTCCTCCACTGGAGTTGTTACTTTTGGACCTTATAATGCGAATGACGAAATTACTATCTCAACAGTCAATGTGGATGATCCAAGTTGTGCTCTTGACAGTGGATTACTCACATTTTTGTGTCCACCTCCGCCTAACGAGTGTTCGATTGTTTATGCAGGAGAAGATACAACCTATTGTAGTGACGGATCGGTTGGAACTACATTATCAGCAACCTATCACATTGTTGGTCAAGACAGTAATTCCTATGATATTAATTCACAAGAAAATTGTCCAACGCCTAATTTAACAGGGGGAACGCCGACAAGTTTGAATATAGACGACCAGTGGTCAGACGTTATAGATATCGGTTTTGAATTTTGCTTCTTTGGAACAACTTACAATCAAATATTGATTGGCTCGAATGGAGTCCTCTCATTTGAATTTGATAATGCAGGTGGATACAATGGATGGGGACTCGGAGCAGGTGATTTACTACCTAATTCAACTAATGGAACCATATACAATGCAAATATCTTTGGGGTTGGGCACGATATAGATCCATCAGCTGGAGGTGACATCAACTACATGATTCTTGGTTCATTCCCTGAAAGACAGTTTGTTGTCAACTATAGTAATGTTTCACACTTTTCAACTGCATGCTTAGATGAAAATGGAGAAAGACTCACCTCAACTACTCAAATTATATTATACGAATCGTCTAATTATATAGATATTAATATTATTGATAAGCCCGTATGCGATAGCTGGAATGGTGGATTAGCTGTAGTTGGAGTTCAAAATATTGATGATACAATCGCCTTTACACCTGAAAACAGAAATACTAGTGTTTGGGAGACTACAAATGAATCTTGGCGCTTTTCTCCATCTCAAGGCGATGCTGATTACATATTCGAATGGTACGATGGTGACAACAACCTAGTGGGAACAGAAGACACAATTACAGTTTACCCTGAAGCCCCAACAACATATATTGCTGCTGTAACATATAATCTGTGTAATGGTGATGTAGCAACAGCATTTGACGAAGTTTTTGTTGAAGCAACACCAACCCCTATACCAGTTCCGGTTGAAAGTGAAATCATGGTTTGTGGCGGAGATGAGGTAACGCTCGAAGTAAACGTTGATCCATCCCAGCTCGTTCCTGATGCCGATGCCATTGTGTATTACTGGACTTACAACAATGTAGATGTACAAGAAGGTCCAAATAATACTTACACATTTGATGCTGGAACAGACACATTTGGAGACTACACAGTTACAGCTTATAACCAATTAACAGGGTGCTACTCAGATGCTGTTATTTCAGTTAATAGTTATATGAACGAAAACTGTGTTGATATTCCACAGGGAATCTCACCAAACGGAGACGGATTTAATGATTGTCTTGTACTAGATCATTTAGAAGACAGAGAAGATATTGTAAAAGCTGAAGTTTACAATAGATATGGCGTGAAAGTCTTTGAGCTAAATGATTATGTTGACCATTGGTGTGGCCAAGACGGTAGTGATAGTTCAAGCGGTAAATTGCTTCCAGTTGGGACCTATTTCTATGTAATTAAATTTGCCTCTGATCGAGAACCGATCATAAGCTGGATATATCTTAACTACTAACCAACACAACTAATAAGAAGAAAATGAAAAAGTTAATTTTAATATTTTTTAGTATGCTAATTGTTCAGCAGGTTTCTGCTCAGCAGGATCCGCAATACACCCAATATATGTACAACATGAACATCGTTAACCCTGCTTACGCAGGAATGTCAGAAGGGCTTTCAATTGGCGCCTTATACCGAAGTCAATGGGTTGGTTTAGATGGAGGTCCTGAAACATTCACGTTTAATATTCACTCACCTGTTGGAAAACAATTAGCACTTGGTCTTTCAGTTATTTCAGATGAAATTGGACCAGTGAACGAAACCAACGCCTATGTTGATGTTTCGTATACAATCCCAGTTGGAATGGAAACACGGTTAGCATTTGGAGTTAAAGGAGGATTTACTTTTCATGATATAGCGATTGCTGAAAACCAAATAAGTCTAGTTGATTTAGGGGATCCTTTCTTCGCAAGTGCAATTAATGAAACTACTCCAAATATTGGTGCTGGAGTTTACCTCTACAAACCAAACAGATATTATGTGTCTGTCTCGGTTCCTAACATTCTTAATGGTGTTCATTTGGATACCAATGGAACCCAGATAGGTTCTGAATCTGAGCATTTGTTTGGAGCTGCTGGATATGTTTTTGATTTATCAGAAAACTTTAAATTAAAACCACACGCTCTAATTAAATATGCATTTGATGCACCTGTAAGTTATGACATAAATGCTAACGTTTTTATGTATGACCTAGTAGAACTGGGAGTTGGATACAGACTTGATGACTCTTTTAGTGGTATGGTCAATTTCCAAGTCTTGGACAATTTAAGAATCGGATATGCATACGATGCTATTCAATCAGATCTGGATATTGTTACAAATTCTTCACACGAAGTATTTATTAATTTTGACTTTAACTTTTCATCCAAGGTATCAAGGTCACCGCGTTATTTCTAAATTTAAGCTAAGTATATTATCATGAAAAAATATAGTACAATTTTAATTATCATATTAGTCACTGGTTTATTTGCCAATGCCCAATCAAAATCAACAAAAAAAGCTGATAAATTATTTTCTAAATTTGAATTTGTCGAAGCTGCTAAAGAATACGAAAAAGTCATTTCTAAGGGCGGTGGTAGTGAATTTGTTTATGCTCGACTTGCTGAATCATATTATAATGTATACAATACTCAAGACGCAGAAAAGTGGTACGCAAAAGCTTTGGAAACCTCTGAAGTACCAGAGACAATTTATCAATATGCCCAAATGCTCAAAGCCAATGGTAAATATGAAGCATCTAATGTACAAATGTCAAAATTTGCATCAATGAGACCAGCTGACCACAGATCGACTGCGTTTTTAAACAATCCAAGCTACTTGCCAAAAATTCTTGAAAAAGGTAAAAAATTCAATGTTCAAGAAATGAATATTAACTCTGAATTTTCTGATTTTGGAGGAACTTTTAGAGATGGTAAGCTTTATATTTCTAGCGCAAGAGAAGAAAGTGGAAAAAATTATGGATGGAATGAAGAGCCTTTCCTTGACATTTATGTCTCAAGTAAAAATAGCGATGGGTCATTCAATACTCCCTTAGCCATGGAAAATCTTAACACGAAGTACCACGAAGGTGTTGTTTCTTTTTCACCTGACGGCAGTACTATGTATTTTTCTAGAGAAAGCTATTTCGATAAAATTTTCGAACGTGATTCCTTATCAAGAAATAAGTACAGTGTGTTGAATCTTTACAAATCAACTATGGAATTAGGAGAATGGTCTGAGGGCGAGGCTTTGTCAGTAAATTCTGATAATTATTCTGTTAAAAATCCTGCTGTCAGTGCAGATGGAAAAACTCTGTTTTTTTCTTCAGATATGGCTGGAGGTTATGGAAAATTTGATATCTACTCTGCCCCAATTAATGATGACGGATCAATTGGAGTACCAAAAAATTTAGGACAAAAAGTTAACACTGAGGGACAAGAAATGTTCCCTTTCGTAAGCTCTGACAATATCCTCTACTTTTCATCTGATGGACACTTAGGCCTTGGCGGACTTGATGTTTTTTTTACAAAAGTTGTTGATGATAAAGTTGGTCCAGTAAGAAACGTTGGGATTCCAGTTAACGGAAATGCAGATGATTTTGCGTTTAGTATTAATCCCGAAACTGGAGAAGGTTTTATTTCTTCAAATAGAGAAGGTGGAACAGGAAGCGATGATATTTATTTTGTAAAAGTTTTACAACCCATATGCGATGTTTTAGTCACTGCCACTGTGAAAGACAGTGAATCTGGAAAAGTCCTTTCTGGAGCAAATGTAAATGTAACAGATTCTGAAGGAAATATTTTCGGCTCAAAAAAAACAAATGATAATGGTGAGGTAAATTATATCGTCGAATGTGATACAAATTTATATCTCACTGGTTCATTGGATGAATATGAGAGTAGCTCAACAAACCTTTTACTTTCAACAGCTGAGGAAGCTACAATTGATATTTTGCTGGATCCAATTGATGAAATTATACTTGCAAACAAAGTAAATCTGAATCCAATTTATTTTGATTTTGATAAATCTAATATTACTGCACAGGCTGCATTTGAGCTAGACAAACTGGTTCAGGTGATGAATAAATATCAATCTATAGTAATCCATGCAGAATCTCATACAGATTCTCGAGGAAGTTCCACATACAATCAATCACTATCAGAAAGAAGAGCTTTAACAACTGCTCAATATGTAATTTCTAAAGGAATTGATAAAGACAGAATTAAAGGAGTTGGATTAGGTGAATCTAAGCCTGTAAACAGATGTGGTGCTGGATGTAGCGAGGAAGAACATCAAATGAACAGACGTTCAGAATTCATCATAGTTGACGGAAACCCAAATGAAAATTGATCATTAAAATACAAATCATTAAAGCCCCCAATACTTGGGGGTTTTTTTTTATATCACTTTATAAAAAACAAATGATACCAAATGTGTCAATATTTGGAACAAAATGAGTGATAAAATACTGTAATGTTTTCTTAATTCTATTTTTTTGGCCATTAAAATTTTATGTCTTTTGCCATTATAAATTAGCCAGTTTCTAAAGCATATGAAAATTGAGACTGATACAAAAAAAAAGGCTTGATTTGTATTTAAAAAATTAATTTTCATTTGCTTTAAAAATTCCATAATAAAAAAAGTAAAAGCAAAAAAAACACCTATTTGAAGCAGAGAAAGATATAATCTTGCTAATTTGCTTGCCATCTTTGTTTTTATATATCTAAAATGGATATATACTGAAATATATAGCTGATCGTTAAAACTCATAAGTTCTCTTATAAAAAAACCTGTGAGTTAAATAATTCACAGGTCTTTTGATCTCTAAATCGGATATTAGTTCTGAACTAAAATTTGAAAATCATCAATTTCAAAAGTCCCAGTGTAATCATCACCGCCTCCTGTATATTTAAAAGCAATATAGGCATTACCCGAATACCCACTCAAATCGCTAAGACCTGAGTCAACCCAATTTTGATAATACTCATCATCAGAAACAATATTAGCTGGAAGTTGTTCCCATGTTGAAATCTCAATATTTGCTTCATTCCCATCCCAATCAGTTGAAATTAAAAGCTCTAATTCACTATTATCGCTATAGCTGTTGGAAGATCTAAATTTAACAAATTCAGCATCTTGAGTGTCTAAGTTAATAACTGGTGTTATTAGCCAAGAAATATTACTAGAGTCACCAGTATTATAAGCACTCATGTATGCAATTTTACTACCATCATTTCCATCATCATAGGTTGTCTTTGCACGCCAATCTCTGTTGCCAGCCTCCGTGTGATTGACCCAACCGTTTGTGGTAATTGAACTATAATTGGCATATGACTCAAAATCGTCCTCGAAAATTGCAGTAAAATCATCAATATCCAATAATTCACAGCGACTGCTAGTCATTTCTACATCGTTTACAGAGTTTAAAACAAGTACTAAATTATCTCCAAAATAATCTTTGGAAACAATACCTGAGATAGTCCCCCCTCCCGAGGGTAGTATATCGTTTGCAAAATTAGCGAAAGAACTAGTTTCCAGAAGAAATGTTGCATAACTAAATCCAGAACATCTTTGTACAATTCGTTGAGTATCATAGTCATCAGTTGGAGAAACATAAGGAAGTCCTACCTGACTTGTTGGAAATTCTGTTGATTCTATAGAAACATAAATCCCAATATCGCCCGATGTTAATGCAGAAACAACCTTTGGAACAATTGTCGCAGTGGTTGAAGATCGAAATAGATACAATGGAACCTCGTTGGCTGTAAGCTCTTCTATCTCTCCGTCTCCATTTGTTGATCCACCAATTGTGAAGACGCCATCTCCGCTATTTGTTTCTCCAAGAAATAAGTTTTTAAGGTAAATATAAACCTCTCTACCAACATTAAATTGATTGTAGGATTCAACCTGATTTAATGAAATCTTTAATGCGGCAGTTGGATTTTCAGGGGTATCTTGAATAAAAAACTCCTTATAAAAGTTTCCCGTTGCATCAGAGGAAGAAACGTACCCTTTGACAGCAATCTCAGATACAATTTCTGTAGCTTGTTGATTAGATATAAACTGCGATTTTAATTGTTCAATAGTAATTAGTTGAACTTCTCCCGTATCAATCCTTGATAATAACTCATTTAAAGTTCGATTTTCTTCGGCTCCAATACTTGACGGAATAGCAAAATCATCGTCCTGAACGCAAGAAAATATACCAAAAATCAACACTATGCCTAAGGTAAATAATTTAAAATTTATTGTTTTCATTCGTTTAAAATTAAAGTTCATTTATAATTGTTTAAAATCTATAGTTAAGGTTTAAAAAATAAGTGGGCCCACGGCCATACCAATACTTAGGACCGAAGACGCGTTTAGGATCTTGTGCATCATCAGCTAAGGATTGATAGTTTGCACTTCTACCTTGTTCAAACCCACCTGATTTAAATTTTTGATCTAGAATATTATTTAGACTCACAAATAGGCTAACGTATCTTTTCCCAATTTTCCAAGACTTCCCTCCAATGGCATTAACAACCATATAATCATCAAATCTCTCCTGTCGGAGTAATTCTCTAGCAAGTTCTGGCTCATAATTATTAAAAGGTAAACCATCAGTATCTAAATAAAAGTTTTCTGTTCGAGTTAGTGGAGACACGTCAACAAAGGTGTCAGCAAAGAAATTAGCAGTAGTTCCAAACCACCAATAATTTGGATCTCTGTACTCAAAACCTATTGAGGCAGCTTGCTGCGGTCCCGCAGCTATTCTATAATGTTTTAAATTAGATTCTCCAAAATTAAGACCCTCTATAAAATCACTTGATGTCAATACTAAATTTGGATTATTGTCATACGTAAACTGACCCATTGAGGCAACCCCAGTCAACTTAATAGTTGGGGTTACTTGTGCTTCCATACCGAATTCAATTCCAAGGTGACTTTTATCGATTCCTTGCAGAATTTCTTGCACAAACGCAGTCCCCTCATCAACACCACTAATCCCATCAGCGAAATAAAACGAAATTTCATTTGCGTCTTTGACATTAGCATAATAAGCCGTTAATCTGGTCTTTACAGCAGAGGACCTAAAAATATAACTAGCATCAAAAGAACTTATTTTTTCTTCAGTTATATCTCTACCTGTTATATCCCCTACAACCGCATGGTTTTCACGGGAGTTTGTATATGTATTTCTTATAGATGGAGCTTTCGTTAAGTATCCAGCATTCACATTTAGATTATGCTTTCCTGAAAATTTATATGTAAATCCCGTTTTAGCACCAATTCCTTGAAATGATATTTTAGGTCCCTTACCAAGTGAATTATCTGCGTATGTTTCTGTTTGATAGAGGCCCTCGCGCTGATAATCTGTAGCGGTGTAACTTCCGGCGAAAAAGAAATCAAACTTATTATATTCGAAACGTGTTTGTAAAAAAGTATTCAATATGCTAGCTTCTATATTAAAATTATACCTAAATGTATCCCCTTCTCCAACTACCATATTTGGATTTTGTAAATCAAATTGTACTAAATCAAAAGAATCCACATTGAGATAACCAGTATTACTTCCTAACATATCAATAATTTCAGCAAAATTATGAGACTTTAGCCTTCTGTAGTTTACTGCTGCATTGAAGGTAATATTATCTGATAGAGTAGACTCGACAATTGAATTAGCAGTAAATTGTTGATCATCACTGCGATCTTCATATAACACGTAAGCCGCATAATCACCATTAATATTATTGGTAAGGTTTGCGTCATAAATACGATTCCAGTTTATTTGTCCATCATTTCTAAATGACTGCTCAGCAAGATAAGCTCCTGAGTAATCTGGACCATTATCGTCAGCTAAAAAATAACTTGGTAAGGTTTGATAATAAGCTGGAGTTGGATTAGCCCCACCAGCATAATCCAATCGGCTGTTGCCTAGTTTTCCAAATTGATAAGCCAAATTTGTGTTTAATGTTGTTTTATTTGATAAATCCCAGTAATGATTTAACATCAATACTGGTTCAGATATGCGTCGAATTCTTGAATTTCTCTTTTCACCATCATGCCACCCCCAGTACTCATTATATTTTGTGTCTTTTAAGTCAAAAACTTCTTGCGTGTTAGGTGAAGATTTTCCACGTCTATTTGGAGTGTAAAAACCTACAAAATTTAAACTATGATTATCATTTATTCTTTTTTCCAGCGAAATAAAAAAGGAGTTTGCATCATAAAAAGTACCATCCTGAAAACCTTCATTACCCCAGCGTCTTCCAAGTGAAAATGCATATGCCCAACCACCCTCTAACAAACCAGAAGAATAAGTTGCCATTAATCTATTTGTATAGCTTCTATTTGAAGATGAATAAGTTACACGTCCACCTGCTCTATAACTAGATGCTCTTAAATTAATATTTGTTGAGCCTAATAATCCTCCAAAAGTATATGCAGAGGGTGCCAAGCCCATAGTTAACTCTTGACCTCTCAGAACATCGTTGAGCCCTCCCCAATTACTCCACTGAGGTCTACCATCAAAAGTTTTATTCATTTCAATCCCGTTCATTAAAACAGTTCCATTATCAGTATTGAGTCCGCGAACACGGAAAAATGATTGACTAAATTCAAAAGCCGCAGCTCGTTGAAAAATATCTTGTGAAGCAGATAGTAAACCAGATATATTATCCGCTCCACTCATATCATCGTTTAATTCATCGTCAGAAAGTGTAATAGTAAATAAATCTTCAGACGAATTATCAATTTGCATGAGCAAGTCCGATAATTCTAAAACCTCGCCGTCAACAACAACGACAGGAAATCTTAAATCTAAATAGTCTATTTTACTTAAATATAAAATCTGATCCCCCAAAGGAATATCTGTAGAAAAAGTAAAGCTACCTGAACTATCAGTTAATAAACTTAGAGAAGTTCCTTCAATTTGTACTAAAACTCCACTCATCGGTTGAGATGAGAGCTCATCCTTAACAACACCTATTATGGTAGTCTGTTGGGCAAATCCATAAATTGCTGAAAAAGAAATAAACAGGAGACTTAAAAATCGTTTTTTCATTTATGATTAATTTTATTACACAACATATATATCAAACAAAAATACGTTTCTTATTTCTAAAATTTATATTTTTGACTAGTTAATTAATTATGACCAAATATTATACTTTTGAAGCCATACCATAACTTTAATTTTTTTTATTTCTCTATACTTTTATTAATATTTTTTAGTTTAAATATAAATGCACAGAAGAAACGAAACTTTAGAGTTCATACTATTGCTTTTTACAACGTAGAGAACTTATTTGACACTGTAAATGATCCTAAAAAAAACGATGAAGCAAGCCCAATTATGGAGCTAAAAACAGATCGTGATAAAATTTATTCAAAGAAATTAGAAAATATTGCAATTGCCATTTCAAAAATAGGTTTTAAAACTTCAAAAAATTCGCCAGCTGTCATTGGTATCTGCGAAGTTGAAAACCGTAAAGTTATAGAAGATCTAGCCAATCACTCCGCTTTAATCGCCAAGAATTATGCTATTGTCCACTTTGAGTCTCCAGACGAGCGTGGGATCGACGTTGCATTAATGTATCAAAAATCTTTGTTCCAACCAATCAACTCTAGCTCTCACGAAATAAAGCTACTAAATAGTGATGGGGAAAGAGATTACACAAGAGATGTTCTATTAGTTAGTGGTTTTCTGGAAAATGATTTAATACATGTTTTAGTTAATCACTGGCCTTCAAGAAGCGGAGGAGAAGCCAGAAGCAGATCAAAACGGGAAGCAGCAGCAGCCGTCAACAAGAAATTAATTGATTCTTTACAATTCAAAGACGCTAATGCTAAGATATTTTTGATGGGAGATTTAAATGACAACCCCACAAATTCAAGTTTAAAAAAAATATTAAAAACTAAGGGAGAAAGAGAAAGAGCGAGAGCGAAAGACTTATTTAATCCCATGGAATCTTTATTTAAAAAAGGTCTTGGCTCAAATGCCTACCGGGACGGATGGAGCTTGTTTGATCAAATAATAGTTTCTGCCTCCTTGATCGAAAAAGATTACTCATCATTTAGGTTTTATAAAGCTGGAATTTTCAATGAACAATTTCTAATTAATCAAAAAGGACAATTCAAAGGGTACCCCTTTAGAAGCTTCACTTGGGGTGGTTTTACTAATGGTTATAGCGATCACTTCCCAGTTTACATTAACCTCATAAAAGAGGTAAATTAAATATTAGCCAGGCCAAACTTCCCATGGGATTCTAGAAAGAATTAATAGTAAAGCCAAAAGATAGAAAACTATAATGCTCTTATACTTTTTAAAAGACAGTCTTTGCTTTTTGTGTTTAGAATAACCAACTGTTACTAGTGTAATTGCAATAACATTGGCGATTGGGTGCTCAATTAAATATAATCTATATGAAGTTACCTCTAAGATCTCACTTAATCCTAGCTCAAACCACATCGAAAATCTCTCATTGCTAAAATATAAAAATAATGAAATTAAAAATTGAATGTGATTAACAATAAGAGCTAATAATGCCAATTGAAACATCTTTGGATTATATTCCCTTTTTAAAATTATAGATTTTAAGGCTCTAAAAACAGCGAGGATAAGTGTTATTAAAACTACGTAAGCCCAAAAAGAGTGAATGGTCTTTAACATGCCAAAAAATATTTAACAATTGTAAATTTAGCAGATTTTGAAATAAAAAAAACCTCTACTTATATAGAGGCTTTTTTAATATTAATCATTAAAAAAATTAAAAATTGATCCGTAAAGTACCATTCCATGTTGTTCCAAATCCAAACCAAACAGAATTTGTAGTGTCAATTCCTTTCCAAGTATCGACAGTATCATCGGTGACATGTATATTAGAATTTGACTCAGCTATGTAAACAGTATTAAATAGGTTGTTTATATTTAACCTGAAAGAAGCATTCGTTCCAAAAAGATCAAAATTTACTGTCGTACCTAAATCTGCCAACCCAAAAGATGGAAGCTTTAAGGCACCTGGATTATCCGGCTCTAAAAACGCAGAATCGGTGACTGAATAATCTGCATATAAATTATCCACAAATCTATATCCAAAATCAAAACTAAAAATACCTGTTCTGTAAACTCCTTCTAGATATGTTACAAATTGTGCAGCATCCCCGACTTTGGCATCTTTAAGGTACAAAGTTCCAGTACCTATGGACTGTTGATTATCATCAAACAGTTCGGTTGAAAAATCCTTAGTGTATTTCCAATCCCCTGCAGATAACATACCTCTTAAAGTAAGCTTTTCAGTTGCAAAATAAGTGGCTTCAATTTCTAAACCGTTGTGTAGAACATCAACGTCTTTAAACTGAGCAGTGCCATCAACTCCCTGTTGATTAGAAATACCTCTAGAAATAAATCTGTTACCCCAATTTGTTGAATAAAGATTAACATTTAGCCTTAGCTTATCGCTTGCAAATCCATAACCTAACTCCACAGAAGTAATTTCTTCGTTTTGTAAATCAGGATTTACTGTATTTGCGTAATTCGGGAACACCCCATCAAAATTTGGTTGCCTAGAAATATATCCAGCATTAAAATAAACATTTGATTTATCATCAATGTTATAGTTTGAGCCACCCTTGATATAGCCTCCAGTGATATCCTTCTTTTCAGAAATAGGATTAAGTGGAGAATCAAAGTAATCTTCACGCTCAAAAGACTGATTAGAAAGACCAGCTTGTAAAACAGATGTAAATATGTCATCCTTACTGTATTCTATCAAACCATTAAATCCAAACCAACCTACATTACCAACATTATAATAGTCAATTTTAGGTCCTTTTATCCCAGTATTGTTAAATGGGGAGGCATCAATTGTAGTGTTTATAATCTGGCCAGCAGAATTAGCATTCCCTGTTGAATAATAGCCGTCAAAGCCCATCAAGTCGTTCAATGCTCGATAGTGATATCCTTTATAACTTCTTAAATCAATACCAACAGAGTATCTCCAATTTCCTGAATTTATTTCTAAATTAGATATAGCACCTACCCAGTCGTGAGAATTTATAGAGGCTCTTCTGATAAGGCCTGCATTGTTTACACCGTCATCACTAAATCCATTTGAAGAAATTAACATTCCGTCATAATCTGATATGGAACCAGTGTAAGGATCTGTATTTGAAAGCTGATAATTAATCAAAGCATCATAATCAATAAATCCGTTAGAGTCTCTTGGCCCTCTTCCATTTTCAAGGTAGTGTTCTGTCAAATCCTTGCGGTATGGAAGAATATCAGTCTCAGAGTTAAAGAAATTTTGACCTCTTGGCCCAGTTCCACCTCCCCGTCCAGCAGATCCATACAGAGAAGTATTCAGGGCAACTTTGTCAGAAATTTCCCAATCCCAGTTGAAAGTCACTAAAGGTTTGTTATAAAAATTTCTTCTCATGTTAAACTCTTCTCCGTTCAGGGTTCCGCCGTTTGAATTCCAACGCTGATCAATACCTGAGTCACCAAAATTTTGATAATCTCTTATAGATACCCATACATCCCTTTGATGATGCCACTGCCCTGCACCAAGCAAGGAAAAATTCATGGAATGCTTAGATCCCTCTGGATTGTATCCTACGGCCATAAAATATGTAGTTCCCTCTCCACTAGTATTATATATGTAGCCATCACCGGCCCATTTGGAAAGTAAAAAAGAGGAAGCCCAACCACTTTCATTCTTACCAGACGAATAAGAAGCAGTTGTCTTATAGTAACCATCATTCCCTACCATCTGAGATATTGAACTTGACTGCATCGCATCTGTAGCTTTAGTGAAAATTGATACAGTTCCTCCAACAGAAGGTATCGCTAAACGTGTAGCTCCAAGACCTCTTTGAATTTGAATCCCAGAGGCAATATCTGTCAGTCCTTGCCAATTTGACCAAAAAACTCTTCCATTCTCCATGTCATTGACTGGCTGGCCATTAATTAAAAACGATGTATTAGTTTGATCAAAACCTCTTAAAGAAATTCTTGAATCTCCATAACCACCCTCTTGCTTAGTTGCATAAACTCCTGGTGTTTTGTTCATAATTTCTGGGAATTCTTGATTACCAACTCTCAGCGAAATCTCACTGCTTGAAATTGTTGAAACAGCAACAGGTGTTTTTCTTTTAACTGCTAAGTCGATAACACCAGAGCTGAGGACAATAACTTCGTCAAGTGAATTGTCTGATAATAAAGAAATTGAACCAAGATCAGTTGATCCATCAAATGAAAGTGTCAAAGATTTATAACCGACAAAAGAAATTAATAACTCCCCAGAACTACTTGTGGTATTGATGGAAAAAGTTCCATTAAAATCAGTCATTGTACCATTTGACGTTCCAACTTCAATAATATTCGCACCAGAAAGTGGTGCATTAAGTTCTCCATCTGTTACAGTTCCTGTAATTGTACTTTGACTAAAAGCAAATGATGAACTTAAGAAAAAACTTAAAATAAATAATACTTTTTTCATTGTAAAAATTATTTGATTATATTTTGCAATTTATAACATCCTACGATTGTGGAAAAGAATTCTTAATAACATTGACTAATTGTTAATTATTTAATTACAATAGGTTAATAAAAAGAATTATAGAAAGTTTTTATAGTTATTAATCAATCTTTTTGTTGATGCATCATGATCATTTAGTTCATCTTGTGAAAAATCATTAAGTATTCTTCCAGCTAATTTTTTACCAAGCTCAACTCCAAATTGATCATAGCTATAAATATTCCATATAATTCCCTGAACAAATATTTTGTGCTCATACATAGCAATTAATTTACCCAAATTTTCAGGGGTTAATTTATCAATGAAAATTGTGTTTGTTGGTCGGTTTCCAGGAAAAATCTTATATGGAATAATTTCTTTATCGTTTATCTCATCAGCGATTTGATCTTTTGTTTTACCACACAACAAAGCCTCTGACTGTGCTAAAAAATTTGAAATCAATTTATCATGCTGAGCAGTGTTACCATAAAGAGACTTTTTAAATGCAATAAAATCTGCAGGAATTAATTTAGTACCCTGATGCATTAATTGAAAAAACGCATGTTGAACATTAGTTCCCACACCTCCCCAAATTATATTACCTGTCTGATAATCCACTTTTTTACCAAAGCGATCAATGCTTTTTCCATTACTCTCCATTACAGCTTGTTGAAGATAAGCAGGCAATTTCCTCAAATTTTGCGAATATGGTATAATAGCCTCACTATCTGCGTTAAAAAAATTATTATACCAAATACTTAACATTGCAGTGATGATTGGAATGTTTTCTTCAAACGGAGCGTTTTGGAAATGTAAATCCATTTTATGGGCTCCATCTAACAATCTTTCAAAGTTGTCATTGCCAAGGGCCAAATTAATACTTAGTCCTGCTGCGCTCCACAAAGAAAATCGTCCTCCAACCCAATCCCAAGTTTTAAATACATTTTTAGATTCGACCCCGAAATCATTGGCCGCCTTAATATTAACTGTAACCGCAACTAAATGCTTCTTTAGATCATGACTAGAAGCGGATTTCAAAAACCATTTCTTTATGGTATGTGCATTTGAAATAGTTTCTTGTGTCGTAAAAGTTTTTGATACAATTACAAAAAGAGTAGTCTCAGGATTTAATCTTTTTAAGACTTCAGAAACGTAATCACCATCAATATTATTTATAAAATGTAATTTCAAATGATTTGAATAATATGTCAAAGCGTTAATAACCATTGAAGGGCCTAGATCAGATCCACCTATACCAACATTAACAATATCCGTAAAATTTTTGTTAGTATATCCCTTCAGCTGGCCTGATATCACACCATTTGAAAATTGGCTAATTTTGTTTTTTACTTCAAATATTTCTGAAATAATATTAATGCCGTCAACTTCAATTTTTGAATCTTTCGGCGCTCTCAATGCGGTATGTAAAACTGATCTGTTTTCAGTTTTATTTATTTTAAAACCACTAAAGTATTTTGAAATCGAAGAATTTAATTTCATTTCATCAGCCAAAGCTTTGAGAAGCGAAAGTGTTTCTGTTGTAATTCTGTTTTTAGAATAGTCCAAAAGAAATTCATCCCAAATAATTGACATTTCATTTGCTCGTTCAGGGTTTTCAACAAACAAATTCTTCATCTGCACGTCCTTAATAATTTCATAATGATCTTTTAGATCATTCCACGCCTTGGTTTTTACTGGATTTATAGACTTTAAGCTCACTTTAGATTTTTAATTATTTTATTGAGTCTAATTGTTGTTTCAATGGTTTTATAAAGTTAAGAAAATCAGGCTTATAATCGCCTGAAAGTTCTTTAGCATCTGGAAGTTTTTGTCGGAAAGGGTCTACTTGGCGACCATTTTTCCAAAATCTATAGCAAACATGAGGACCACTTGTATTACCTGTCATTCCAACTTTACCGATTACATCCCCTTGCTTCACATAGTCTCCAACTTTAACCATCCGCTTGCTCATGTGCAAATACTGAGTTGAATAAGTAGAATTGTGCCTGATCTTGACGAATTTGCCATTACCTCCCCTTTGAGTAGATTCAACAACTGTCCCGCTAGCTGTAGCTAGTATAGGGGTTCCGACTGAAGCAGCAAAATCAGTTCCCTTGTGAGGACGAACGACATTACCATAATAAGCGATACGTCGCTTTAGATTAAATCTGGAAGTAATTCGGCTAAATTTAATAGGGCTTTTTAAAAATGCTTTTCTTAAACTTTTACCATTATAGTCATAATAATCGGTTTGATTTTTAGAATCTGGTGTTATATAATTAAATGCATAAATTGATTCTCCTTTGTGTTTAAAGTAAGCAGCGTCAATACTTTCGATACCTGCATTTACGTTGCCATCAACAAATCTTTGTTTGTAGATAACCTTAAAAATATCACCCTTTTGAATTCTAAAAAAATCAATTGTCCATGCGTATATATCATCTGACATATCATATATAAGCTCAATGGGTAGGCCCTGTTTTTCCATTGTTTCAGACAGGGAACTTTCAATAAATCCAATAGCTGTTTTCTCTACTATTATAAAAGGTTTTTTTTCTTCAAAAATTTTGATAGAATCACAAAATTCAATAACTAAATAGTCAATTTTATTTTGCTCATAAATAAAACATAGTGGTTCGTCAGTACCATCTTTGGAAATTAATATTGTGTAAGGTTTGCCTACTTTCAAACGACTTACGTCAAAAACCTCTTTAGTACTCTCCGCAATTTGATAAATTTTTGAATACGGTAAATTATTTTTTTGTAAAATTCCCCCAAAACTGTCGCCCAGCCGAACCGTATCATTTACAACAAAATAATTGTCGAGGTTGTATCCATATTTTTGATTTTCCTCTAATTTTTGAGATTCAATAACAATCGTTTCTTCATCCTTTTCTGGCTTAAAATTCTTGCTGAAAAAAAGTAAAAGAACTATTAGTAGCCCGGCAATTAAAAATTTATTGTTTAATACAAATTGGTTAATTTTCAACTTCATGCCCCCAGTTATCTTTTTCTTTAGAGCTCCAAAGTTCTGGGAAAAAAATTCTTTTTTGATACTTCGGATGCATATATTTTTGCCAATTACTACCTCCCGTTCCTTCTATCTCATTATTGGAATTAGATGAAATATAATGCTTTGCAGCATTATAATGACCTTTTACCCATTTTATATTAACAGTATAATCATAATGCCGCATAGCTTTTATTAAGCTTTTATTTTTTCGTTTCAAGCTTGGAAGATCTTTAAAACGAGACCATAGGTTCTTAGTGTTGTAAACCTTCATAAAGGTAATGAATTCTTCTTTGTATTCTGACTCAAAACTTGTAAGTAAAATTGATTTATTATTGGTTTTATAGTCTTTACCAGCTGCTTGCCAATAAAGGTGCTCAAGTGCATGCTCAAAGGGAGTGTCCCTGTCAATAGTTTTTCTGTAGCGAGGGTCTATTAGGTTAATTAGTTCAGTTGATGCGAATTCAATCTTTCTATATTGGGCGCTTTGAAATCCGCTTCCTGGTGCCAAAGCATGTCTGAATTTATTGTATTGAGCGACATCCATACCCTCCTGCATAATAATAAAGGAAGAGGTTAGCATATCAAAGTAGCGACTAATTCTCATAAGCTTCTCTTCAAAAAATGAGACTTTCAAAATAGTTTCTTCAGCAACCTGTTGTAATTCCCATAAAATCATTTTAAAAATTAATTCATTTATTTGATGATAAACAATAAAAACCATCTCATCTTTGTAATTAGTCTTTTGGATTTGCAATCCAAGTAGAGAATTTAACTGAATGTAGTCCCAATAAGTTATTGGTTTAGTGTGAAGGAGCCCTTCTAAGTGGTTGTTCTTGTCTAAGCCTAATGAGTTACACTTCTCATCAATTTTTTTGATAATTTCTTTTGTTGAATCACTTTTCATTTAATTTAATTTATTGAATTTCAAGTTGGTGCTTTAATCCTTTATAGGAATCAAGATCAGCTATTAATGAACCAACTCGCAAATCAGCTTTAATTTTTAATGGAACCTTGTTCCTGTCCGCACTAATCCACAAAGTCAGACTTTCTTCCTCTTTAAAAACACGATCCGCAACAACATAGGGCCTAAACTTTAAACATTTTATATATCCAAATTTGGTCTTGATTTTATCATGTCCCAAAAACTTAAGTTTAAAATTATAAATCTCATAATCAAAAAACATTTTTAGTTCAATAGAGCTTCCGACTTCAATATTATTTGTGTCATAATAATTCCTTAAATAATAATAGGATGATAACATGTCTTGAATATCTGATTGTATAGATGAACTTTTTTTAACCCCAGTTTTGAGGTCGTCAACATGAGCAAGATTCTTTTCATAATCAAAATAAATAATACGATTTTTAATATGACCACCTTCGTAAATCTTTCGAATAAACTTGTATGGTTTTAATGACTGCTTATCAAAATAACTTTCATACCTGTCGTTTACTTTAAAAAAAAACTTTATAGCGCCTGTGGTCCAACCTTTCCCAATTACATGATAAACTGGATTGTTTTTGTATGTAGAATTTTTTACTTCCAGAGTTGAATAGCCTGCTTTAAACCAACCACTGTAACTAAGTTTAAACTTTAGCCACTCGCCTGCCTTAAACGACGATTCCTCTTGAGGATAAGAAATATTAAAAATTATTACAACAATTAGACAAGCTAAGTAATGTCTCATTAAAATTTAAATATAAACCTTAACAAATTTGCAATTATTATTTTAAAAGAAAAACTTGTTTAATCTAATTTTTAAATTGAAACCGTGTTTACTTAAAACCAATAACCTAAATTTATAAAAAATCCGTTAAAATTATTTTTTACAGACCAATGATATTTTAGCTCTATTGGACCAAAAAGTGTTTCCAAACCATATCCGAGTGAATATCCATTGTATGTTGGTATCTTCAACCAATCTCCACTTAGAAAAATATTATTGCCTATGTTAGAGAAATTACCGCTAAAGTTCAAATGATGTCGCTTTGTAAATTCATAGTCTGCCACGAAATTAGCTTTAATAAAACTATTCCCTGAGAGGCTAAAAAAATCATAGCCAAATAAATTGAAATAATTATTTGGTGAATTGTGTGAATAGCCACCAAGTCCAAAGTTTAAACTCGTTATATTATCATTACCTATTCTAAAGCCACTATCTAAGCCAATTAGAAAAGAAATATTCCTCTTAAATGAAAAAGCTTTTGATAAATTAGTTCTTATATTAAAAAATTGGCTGAAATCATCATAATCAAGAGCTGACAAATATAAATCAACATCAGATTCAAACATTAGCCCTGTTGTTGGAAAAAAAATATCATCAAAAGTATCGTACTTAATATTACTGTTTAACTTAAAAAACCCTGTGTTTTCAATTTCATAATTTGCTGAAGCTAAAGAAGTACTAGAAGCAGTAATATCTAAAGTTCTCTGCGTTACACCAAGTTTTAATGAAAAGTCTTTAGTCAATAATGTTTCAACGAAAAAACTAGCTGTCAAATCAGAAATTTCTGTAGGGATTCTATTATCAATTTGAGTTGAAAATATAGGGTCAAAAAATATTGGATTAATATTATATTGAAATGAAAGATACTTTAAGTTAAATCCTATGCTCCAATAAAACCCCTTGTCAATATAATAATCAAAATTAAATCTCGAATTGTCTCCTAAAATAAAGTCTAAGGACAAAACATCGTTTTTGAGTAATAACTGTTTTTTTGTTAAGTTCAACAGTACTGAACTTTTAAAAACTTGATCATAATGAATACCAAATTTTAATAAAGCAGTATTTGTTGTTTCTTTAATATAACCCCGAAGGTTGTAAGTTTGGGGTTTATCAGATTTGAATTCATATCGAAAACTATCAAAGTTATTTGTTGCAAGTAGATTATTGACCCCATTACTAAAGTCATTAAAGCTAACAACATCGCCGCGCCTAAATCTCAACTTCCCAAAAATATATGAATCAGTATATTTCTTATTCCCAATGATTTCAACTCTATTAAACTTAATTGAATCCAGTGGTCTGATCTCCTTAGGTTTTTTTACAAAATTCTGAGATTTAGCGACATTGATTAAATCAGCCAAAAAGGGCTCTACAGATTTTTGCCCTTGTTTTATAATTTTTGACCCCTTATTAAATGATATAATAGAGAAACTACTTACATCAGGTTCTATAAAAATATCGGTGTCTTGTATCTTTTCTAAGAGTTCTTTTTTGGTTCTGAAGTTATTGATTTGGGTAAAAATATCTGATATTGATTTAATTTCCTCCTTGGATAATAAATCTGCTTCAACATTAACTCCAATAATTAAATCCAAGTTTTTGTTTTTTAAATATTCAACTGGGTAATTATTTGAAATTCCACCATCCATCATTAATAAACCATTTCGCTCTACAGGCTGAAACAAGGAAGGTAATGTGCTGCTGATTAAAATTGCTTCTGCTAGATTACCTTCTTCTAACAATATTGTCGAACCTGTTTCCATATCAGTAGCAGTGCAAAAAAATGGAATTGGAAGTCTATTAAATTCTGAAATTGAATTTACGTCCATTGTTAATTTTGTAAATAAATTAAATAGGTTTTGTCCTCTTGATATCGAAGTCGGTAATTTAATTTTAAAATTATCTATTGGAAGAGATAATCCATACTTTTCATAATTTTTCCTTTCATAGAATGTTCTAGATGGACGAGGAACTTTATCAACAAGTAAAATATCAAAATCAATCCCTGAGAAAATTGAATCAAGTTGCTTTCCAGAATAACCACATGCATAAAGTCCTCCAACTGCAGCACCCATGCTAGTACCGCCAATATAATCAACTCTAACTCCCAAGCTGTCTATAAACTTTAAAACCCCGATATGAGCTAAACCCTTAGCTCCACCTCCGCTTAAAACCAATCCAACCCTTGGATTATATTTTGAATTACTTTGGCCAAGACAAGTTGCCGAAAATAAAGCGAATGCAATGAAAAATATTAAATTAAACTTCATTTACTAGAATTATAATAATTATAAATAATTTGAGCTTTTTTAAATCCTACAGATTCTTCTAATTCATCAATTTTTAAAGACGAAATTCGCTTTACAGATTTGAATTCTTGCAATAATTTGATTTTAGTTTTCTCACCAATCCCTGATATAGATTCTAATTCAGAGATAAGTGCCGACTTACTCCTTTTATTTCTGTGATGTTTTATACTAAAACGATGAGCCTCATTTCTTAATTTTTGAATAATTTTCAAACTTTCACTTTTTTTATCCAAATAAAGCGGTATTGGATCATTAGGATAAAACAACTCTTCAAGTCTCTTTGCAATTCCAATTACAGATACCTTGGATTGAAGTTTTAATTGTTTTAAACTTTTCATTGCAGCTGATAATTGTCCCTTACCTCCGTCAACTATTATTAATTGGGGCAATGATTTGTCTTCCATAAGGAGTCGTTTATATCTTCTGTAAATGACCTCTTCCATAGATTTAAAATCATCAGGTCCATTAACAGTTTTTAAATTAAAATGCCTGTAATCAGCCTTACTAGGCTTTCCATTTTTGAATACTACACAGGCAGACACAGGATTTGTGCCTTGTATATTTGAATTATCAAAACATTCAATATGAACAGGTAAAAAAGGTAATTTAAGATCTGATTTTAATTGAGAGAGAATTCTATTAAAATGCCTTTCAGGGTCTGTAATTCTAACTTGTTTTAATCGCTCTAGCCGATGATATTTAGCATTTCGCAAAGAAAGGTTGATAAGGTCTTTCTTTTCTCCAGCTTTAGGAACAATTAATTTTAAATGGCCTGTATTTTCAAGGTTGAATGGTAAGTAAATTTCCTTGGAACTAAGTCTAAAACGTTGCCTAATTTCAGTTATAGCAATTAATAAAAGTTCTGAGTCAGTTTCATTTAATTTTTTTTTAAGCTCAAGAGTGTGTGACCTTATTATAGATCCATGAGATAATTGAAGAAAGTTGATATATGCGTAGCTCTCATCGCTTACTATAGTGTAAACTTCAACGTTACTTATTTTGGGGTTTACAATCGTAGACTTTGACTGGTAATTTTCTAAAATTGAAATCTTTTCTTTAAAAGCCTGAGCTTCCTCAAATTTTTTTAAGTTTGATAGTTTAAGCATCTCTTGTACTAATGATTTTTTAATTCCCCCAAATTTGCCATTTAATATTTGCCTGACATAATATATGTTGTTACTATAATTTTTCTCAGAAATATAATCAGGTGTTAAATTTTTAGGCTTAGATGCAAAACCTAAAACCAGAAAATGACCATTATGACTGTGTGTTTTTAGAAAGATCTCATTTTCAGGACTATCTATTTTTTTTTTTGATAAATTATAATTTTCAAGTCGAATAGGATAAATAGATTTTATCAAATTAATAATTGTACTTACTACCTTGACACTTGCGTAAGGACCAAAATATTCGGACCCATCATCAATAAATTTCCTAGTCGAAATTATTCTTGGAAAACGTTCATTTTTTATGCAAATCCATGGATAAGATTTATCGTCTTTCAAAAGAACATTGTATTTGGGTTGATACTTTTTTATAAGATTATTTTCTAGAAGTAATGCATCAGTTTCTGTATTGACTATAATATGTTTTATATCGTGAATTTTTTTTACTAATACATCTGTTTTTTTGTGAGTGTGCTTGTTGTGAAAATAAGATCTTACTCGTTTGCTGATATTTTTTGCCTTTCCAATGTAAATTACTTTACCTTTGATGTCAAAAAATTGATAAACACCTGGAGTATCAGGTAGTGTTTTAAGCTGAATATCAATAGTCTTACTAAGCATCATATCAAAGGTATATTAATTATGATTATAGTAAAAATTGATTTAGCATTTTTAGTATATTGTTTAAAAATTTAATCAAGTTGATTAATGAATATTGTTATTCTGTCAAGAAATAAAAATTTATTTTCCACTAAAAGATTAGTTGAAGAAGCTGAGGCTAGAGGCCATATTGTTGAAGTGATTGATCCTTTAAATTGTGATTTAATAATTGAAAAAGAAAAGCCTACAGTTTACTATGAAAATAAGTTTTTAGACTATGTTGATGCTATAATACCAAGAATAGGTGCCTCAGTTACTTTTTACGGTTGTGCTGTTGTTCGTCAATTTGAGATGATGAATATTTTTTCTACCGTCTCTTCTGAAGCAATTGTACGCTCAAGAGATAAATTGAGAAGTTTCCAGTATTTGTCTAGGGCTGGTATTGATATGCCTAAAACAGCATTTACTAACTACACAAAAGATGCTGAAGAAGTTGTTGAGCATGTTGGTGGTACACCTGTAGTAATAAAATTATTAGAAGGTACTCAAGGACTAGGGGTTGTTTTAGCTGAATCAAAAAATGCAGCAGAATCAGTTTTAGAGGCATTCAACGGTCTTCAAGCTAGGGCATTAGTTCAAGAGTATATTGGAGAATCTAAAGGAGTGGATATTCGCGCATTTATAGTTGACGGACAAGTAGTTGGAGCAATGAAGCGTTACGGAAAACCAGGCGAATTTAGGTCTAACTTACATCGGGGTGGTTCGTTTGAATATTACAGAATGAGTGAACCTGAACTCAGAATTGCAATGAAATCTGCACGCCAACTAAACTTACCAATTTGTGGAGTAGATTTATTAAAATCCAATCGAGGACCACTAATATTAGAGATAAACTCTACACCTGGTTTAGAGGGCATTGAGGGATGCACCAAAAAAAATATTGCTAAAGCCATAATTACCTTCATTGAAAGAAATAAAAAATAAAAATGATTAAATGGCAACTTTATTTTTGCATATTTTTTGCTTCAATACTTAAAGTTGCGTGAGGAACAAGTTCCAACCTTTTTTTATTTATAAGTTTTCCTGTAACTCGACAAATACCATATGTTTTATTTTGAATTCTGATAAGGGCATTTTTTAAATCTCGGATGAATTTCTCTTGTCGTATAGCTAGTTGTGCATTTGACTCTTTACTCATTACCTGACTCCCTTCATCAAATGCCTTAAATGTTGGTGAAGTATCTTCAGTTCCATTATTTAAATCATTCATATACGCACTTTTAATCAGTTCCAAGTCGTGCTGGGCCTTTTCAATTTTATTTTCAATTAATAATTTGAATTTTTTTAAATCATTATCTGAATATTTATTTGTTTTTGCCATAATTTTTCTATTTATCGATTTTGTCTATAAATATCTTCGTTGAAATATCATCAAATCGAACTTCAATACCTGCATCAAGATGTGATACAATTTCAATTTTTTCTGACAAAGTCTCATCTTTAATATAATTTAAATTACCATTAACAGCATTATAAACTTTTTCTTCATTTTTTATGAAGATATTAATTTTATCGGTTACATCAAAGCCTAAATCTTTTCTATAATTTTGAATTCTATTAACAAGCTCTCTTGCAATTCCCTCATATCTTAATTCCTTGGTTATTTGAACATCAAGTGCTACTGTCATGCCTCTATCACTAGCAACAATACAACCATCAATATCTTTAAAGGATATAATTACATCATCCTTTTCTAAAATAGCGCTTTGCCCATTGATTTCAATTTCAATTGAACCATTTTCTTCAAAATCTTGAATTGTTCTAGAATCAAATCCTTCGATCAGTTTAGCCAATTCATTAATACCCCTACCAAATCGTGGTCCTAAAAGCTTAAAATTAGGTTTAATTTGTTTAACAATAATTTCCGATGTACTTCCCAGAAGTTCAATTTCTTTTACGTTGACCTCATGCTTAATTAGATCACCTACGGCCTCTAAATCTCTTTTATGTTCATCAGAATTTATCGGAATCATAATTTTTTGTAATGGCTGCCTTACCTTAATTTTTTCTTTTGCTCTGAGAGATAAAACAAGTGAAGAAATTAATTGAGCAGTAGACATCTTGTTCTGTAAATCTTTATCTATAAGTTTTAAATTAGGTTTCGGGAATTTAGAGAGGTGTACACTTAGATTGGTTTCAAACGCTGTGTTTTGATTCAAATCTAAATATAAAGAATCCATAAAAAATGGAGCTATTGGAGCAGCTAATTTGGAAATAGTTAAAATACATTCAAATAGAGTTTGATAAGCTGAAATCTTATCTTGGCTCAACTTACCTTTCCAAAATCTTCTTCTTGAAAGACGAACATACCAATTACTTAAATGTTCTTGTGTGAAAAATGAAATATTCCTTGCTGCCTTTGTAGGTTCATAGTTAGAATAGTTTGAGTCAACTTTTTCTATAAGAGTATTTAATTCAGATATAATCCAACAATCTATTTCAGGTCTATTTTTGTATTTAATCTGATCTAAAGAATTATCAAAATTATCGATGTTAGCATAAAGTGTAAAAAACGAATAAGTATTGTAAAGAGTACCAAAAAACTTTCTCTGTACCTCTCCAACTCCCTCAACATCAAATTTTAAATTATCCCATGGGTTTGCATTAGCAATCATATACCACCTAGTTGCATCTGGGCCAAAAGCTTTTAAAACTTTAAATGGATCTATTGCATTACCAAGTCTCTTTGACATTTTTTGACCATTCTTGTCAAGAACTAGTCCATTAGAAATGACGTTTTTGTAAGCAACTGACCCAAATACAATTGAACTAATCGCATGTAAAGTATAAAACCATCCTCTTGTCTGGTCAACTCCTTCTGCAATGAAGTCAGCAGGAAAAGCTTTGCCTTCATTGATCAAATCACTATTCTCAAATGGATAGTGCCATTGCGCATAAGGCATACTGCCTGAATCAAACCAAACATCAATTAAATCACTTTCTCTATACATTGGTTGACCATTGGTCGAAATCAATACTATATCGTCAACAATATTTTTATGTAAATCAACTTTGGAATAATTAAAGTTTGAATAGTCCCCAACAATGAAGTCATCGAACATTGGTTCACTCATGACTCCAGCTTCTACTGCTTTTTCTATCTCGTTTTTAATTTCTTCAATTGACCCTATACAAATTTCTTCTTTGCCATCTTTAGTCCTCCATATTGGTAGGGGTATACCCCAATAGCGAGACCTTGATAAATTCCAATCGTTAGCATTTGAAAGCCAGTTACCAAAGCGACCCTCTCCTGTACTCTTTGGCTTCCAGTTTATATTATGATTTAATTTAAACATTTCCGATTTTATATCATTGATCTTGATAAACCAAGAATCAAGAGGATAATATAAGATTGGTTTATCTGTTCTCCAACAATTTGGATAACTATGCTTATACTTTTCAACTTTAAATGCTTTATTTTCTATTTTTAATTTTATTGCAATCTGAACATCAACTGATTTTTTAGGAGCATTATTATCTTTGTAGTATTGGTTTTTAACATATTGACCGGCAAAATCTGTAACTTCATTTCTAAAACGCCCTTGTAAATCAACAAGCGGTACTAGGTTTCCAAATTTATCTTTTACTAACATTGGTGGAATTTCAGGATTAGCTTGTTTTGCAGCTATTGCATCGTCAGCACCAAAAGTGGGTGCGGTATGTACAATCCCTGTACCATCTTCCACATTAACGAAATCAGCTGATATTACACGAAAAGCATTTTCTGCATTCTCATGAGGTAAACAATAATCCATCAGCTGGTGATACTTAACACCCACAAGCACATCTCCAAGAAATGTATCAGAAACATAATAAGGTATTTGTTTATCACCAGAGTTATATAATTTTAAAATTTTTTCATCATCAACTCTAACAAAATTACTATTAAATTGCTTCTCTAATAAGTCTGTTGCCAATATCACATTAATAGATTTGAAAGTGTATTGATTATATGTTTTAACTAAAACATATTTTATTTTTAAACCAACTGTGAGTGCTGTATTGCTGGGAAGTGTCCAAGGAGTAGTGGTCCATGCTAAAAAATAAATTTTCCCCTTATCCTTTAATATATTTGGTAATGTTTCGTCTAAAGCTAAAAATTGAGCTACAACTGTTGTATCAGTAATATCTTGGTAAGTCCCTGGTTGGTTTAGTTCATGAGAGCTCAAACCAGTTCCGGCTTTTGGAGAATAGGGCTGAACTGTATAACCCTTGTAAAGTAAATTTTTGTCATAAATCTGCTTTAAAAGCCACCAAACACTTTCCATATATTTTGAATCATAAGTGACATATGGATTGTTTGTGTCTATCCAGTATCCCATCTTTATGGTCAGGTCGTTCCAGACATGAGTGTAACGCATTACAGCTTCTTTGCAGGCATTATTGTAATCCTCTATGGAGATAGATTTACCAATATCTTCCTTTGTTATTTGCAACTCCTTTTCAACACCAAGTTCAATTGGGAGTCCGTGTGTATCCCATCCTGCCTTTCTTTCTACTCTGTAGCCTTTCATGGTTTTGTAGCGTGGGAAAATATCTTTGATTGTGCGAGCTAAAACATGATGGATTCCAGGTAACCCATTTGCAGAGGGTGGGCCTTCAAAAAAAACATATGGTTTTTCTTTATCTCTTTCAGAAACACTCTTTTCAAAAATTTTATGAGTCGCCCAATGATTAAGAATTTTATCTGCTATTCTAGATAAATCTAATTTTTCGTAATTAGGGAATATTGCTTTCATTTGTTCTCACTGAAGGGTAAAATTAATAAATTTTAGTATAATTTAAATTTACCAATAAAGTAATTTAAAGATATTGAAGTTGAAATAATAATCTAATTTTTTTATAATACATAAAAAATAAGTCCAACTTTTAAAATCCTTATTTTTAAAGGACTTGTTCCAATATTGGCGTTATCAAAAATTGGATTCAAGCCATAATAAATGAATGTATTCCAATTATTATATCCAGCGCTCATTGTTAATCCGTATTGCCACTTTTTTAGATCTATATTTGTTATGGATATTGACTCATTATAGGACTTAAAAAATGCTCGACTATTTAATAGGTAACTAGCCTTTAATCCCGCATAAATTCTCCAAAATTTATATAATTTATTATTTGAAGTTCGCCACCGAAATTCTAAGGGAATTTCCAACGCTTGAAAGGAAAATCTGTTTTTTTCAAAATCTTGATTTAAAAGAATTTCATAATTAAATGAGTCTTCGAATTGATCAGTAATTTTTAAATTTTGAACGAATACATTTAGTGAGTAGCCTAATCCAATGGCGATTGCTCTGTTCCGTTTGCTATTTATAGGAAAATCCCGAATAAATCCAGCTCTAAAGCCTGGGGAAAAATTAGTTTGAATTAGTTCATCGGGGCTATTTAAAAATGTATTGTAAGTTATAGCAAAGTATATTTGGTCCTCTCTATATAAAGAATCAATTGTTTGATCAATAATTCCCTGTGAGTTTATAAAAAAAGGCATAGCTAACAAAAAAAATATAAAGCTTTTCTTCATAAGTATTTTATTAAATTGACTAAAAAAAGGCATTCTTTATTGAATGCCTCAGAATCTTAAACACATAAACAGGTTAATTCATATTAGATAATACATCTTCCTTCTGTCCTGTTGTATAATTGATTTTTAATGCATTTACTTTGCGAAGTTCTTGCTTTACATCATCTACAATTCCCATATTGGTGTTTTTATCAACCTTCAATGATACTGTTAAAAAAGGAACTGTCTCTTCTCTAAGTGCAGCACGTTCAGAACTTATAAAAATAGCTATTTCTTCAAGAGATGCTAGTTTATCATTTAACTGAATACGATCAACTTTTAGATTTTCTGATTCAGAAGAGGAGTTGTTTATGTAACCTGAACTAGGCTCACCCATGTATATGTAACTTATGGGATTTTTTTTGTCTAGCTTCTCAACTTGATTTGCATCAGGAAGCTTATTTTTAACAAGTTTATTATCCTCTCGCATAACTGTTACAACCATAAAAAAGAATAAAAGCATAAAAACAATATCAGGAAGTGAAGCTGTTGATATCGCAGGTAATCCTCCATCTTTTTTTTTGTTAAATTTTGGCATATTATAAAATTAATTTTATTTAGAAATCTCTGATAATTTAAGAGGATACTCTATTTTAATTTGATCAATTAATTCTTTAAGTTTCTCTTTGTTTCCCTCAAATCGTGGGTCTTTATAGTTTAGTTTCATTTGTAAAAAGTTCATGTTGCTAAATCCATTTGGTGGTCCAATGCTCAAAGCCCGTTTATTCCTTAATATATTGTAAGCTTGAAGTAGCTCATTTTGCACTGTTATGTAAGCTCCGTAAGAGGTTTCGCGCCTATTTTCTAAATAAATTATAGCCTTATTTGGATTGTCTGACGAATTTGGATCTTTTTTACCATCGCAATATTTACAACTTCCATCTCCGTTATTATCTAAAAATTTTACAGCATCACTGGTTAACTTTGATACGGTCACGACTCTACCTTCAATAGTCATTTTTAATTTGGAATCAATATCCATATAATCGTTTTCCACAAGTAGTTCGTCTTTGCCATTTGTTCTTCTCATCTGAACTGTGAAAATATTTTTTTGCTTTACCTTTGGAGGATCGGTTACTTCCATGGGTGGTAGTTTTCTATTTATGCCAGTATCTTTTTCAATTGTTGTAGTTACTAGGAAAAAAATCAATAGCAAGAAAGCAATATCAGCCATTGAACCAGCATTAACTTGTGGTGCAGATCGTTTAGCCATAATTATTTAAACATTTTTTTCAGCCCAGATAGAAGCATCGAAAGAATAGAGATTATAATTAATATGTAGAAAGTTATCAATCCTGCACCAACGATCTTTGATTCAGACTTAGAGGCAATAACACCATCATATTCATAATGTCCAAGTTTAAATGCTTCGTCAGCCCCTTTGGAAATAGCATAAGAAATAATAACGATAAACAAAAAAGCTCCAATTCCAATTCCAATTTTTTTTAATGAACGATTTTTCTTTAATATTCCACTGACCACAGTGAATAGAGTAGCGCAAATAAGAGCAATAAACACAATAGATATTAGAATATATAACGGAGAAATTGTCTCTGTGGCAGCATAAAAAAGATCAGAATTGCCAAAAGGATCCTTAACTAAATCTTTTATCTCGTCAACACCTGATTCAATTACTAAATTAGAAATAGCATTATTCATCACTGCCCATAGGGTAATTGAGGTAATAGCAGCAAACAAAATAAAAATTGTTGTTAGTCTTTGTAGTTTCATTTGCTAAATTATTTTTTATTTTTTACTAAGATGTCCATTAAAGAAATTGATGCATCTTCCATATCGTTAACAATGCTATCGATCTTAGATATTATGTAATTATAAAAAATTTGTAAAATGATGGCTACTATCAATCCAAACACGGTTGTAAGTAGTGCAACTTTAATACCGCCTGCAACTAGTGAAGGATTCATATCTCCCTCGGATTCAATTTTATCAAATGCTTGTATCATACCGATAACTGTACCCATGAATCCTAGCATAGGAGCTAAAGCAATAAATAATGAAATCCAAGATACATTTTTTTCAAGCTGACCCATTTGAACTCCACCGTAAGCAATTACCGCTTTTTCAGCAGCTTCCAAGTCTTCACCTGCACGATCAAGGCCCTGATAAAATATGGAGGCAACAGGTCCCTTTGTGTTTCTACACAATTCTTTGGCCGATTTAATACCGCCTGACGACATTGCTTCTTCAACACCTTCAACTAACTTTTTGGTATTAGATGTTGATAGATTTAAATATATAATTCTTTCAATGGCAATTGCAAGTCCTAAGATTAGACATAAAAGAACAATCCCCATAAAAGCTGGACCTCCTTGAATAAAACGCTTTTTTAATTCTTGATGAAAACCGATACTTTTATCTTTTTCAGAATTATTTTGAAAATTTAAAGCCAAATGAATAGAATTTGATTTTGTAATTGTTTTGGCATTGGCGCTAAGTGACCCGAAAGCAATTATTAGAGTTATTGCAAAAACTGGAAATATCTTTTTCATTTTTATATTATTAAGATTTAATTTTTAGATGTATTTTCATCTTTATAAAGATATAAAAAATTGTTTTAGAAACAATTTAATAGTATTTATTTTTAGTATTAAACGTATAAAAAAAAATTCAAAAATACCCGTTTTGCAGAGAGGAAGGGATTCGAACCCTCGATACGCTTTTGGCGTATACACACTTTCCAGGCGTGCGCCTTCGACCACTCGGCCACCTCTCTATTTAATGAATTCAAATAAATGAAAAATTGTTTAGTTGTGAAAATTAAAATGATCAATTCTTCGATATCTCTCCACGTAAAGAATTTTTAAAAGCTAATTTAAAATCTAGGCCTGTTCTAACTGACAATAAAAACATCATTTTGGTTATTGCTGCTTCTGTTGTCATATCGCTTGCTGAAATCACTCCCAAGGATTGCATTTTTGCACTAGTAGCATAATGTCCCATTTCTACTTTTCCGCCTGAACATTGTGTGACGTTAACTATATATATACCATTTAAAATAGCTTTTTCTATTAGATCCAAAAACCACTTTGCTGTTGGTGCATTGCCAGATCCATAGGTTTCTAAGACAACTCCCTTTAAATTTTCTGTGTCTAAAATTGAAGAAATTATTGTTTGCTGGATTCCTGGAAAAAGTTTTAACAAAGCTACATCAGTACTTAAATCCTTGTGAACCAATAAATCTGAATTTACAGCTGGGTTTAATAATAAATCGCTTCTCAGGTTTATCCTAACTCCTGAAGTTGCTAAAGGAGGAAAATTTTTTGATGCAAATGCTTTAAAATGATCTGCATTAATCTTTGTAGATCTGTTTCCCCTAAATAATTTATACTCAAAATACAAACAAACCTCTTTAATTACTGGGATTTCATCTTTTTTTAAACTTGCTAATTGCACTGAGGTAATAAGGTTCTCTTTGGCGTCTGTTCTTAAATCACCAATAGGTAATTGAGAGCCGGTAAAAATAACTGGCTTTTGGAGGTTTTCCAGCATGAAACTTAGGGCTGAGGCAGAGTAACTCATAGTATCCGTTCCATGTAAAACAACAAATCCATCGTAATATTTATAATTTTCCTCAATAAGTCCAGCTATTTCAACCCAATGAAAAGTATTAATATTTGAGGAATCAATAGGTGTTTCCAATGAAATTATTTGAATTTTACAATTCAAAAGCTCAAGCTCAGAAATATTATCTAAAAGATTATTAAAATCAATTGGATAGAGCGAAGCTGCATTTGGAGATTTGACCATTCCAATGGTTCCACCAGTATATATCAATAGAACTTTAGAACTCATAAACAATTTTAAACTCCAAAAACATCAATAGAGTTTTGGGTTGTTACACTAGCAACTTCACTTTTACTAGTTCCATAAATATTAGCAACTTTTTCTAAAATATTGACCAGATATGCACTTTCATTTCGGCGCCCTCTATATGGAACAGGAGACAAATATGGAGCATCGGTCTCCAAAACAATATCAGAAAGATCAATTTTTGATAAAAATTTGTCAATTTTTCCATTTTTAAATGTAACTACTCCACCTATACCTAACTTCATATTGTATGAAATCGCCTTGCGAGCTTGTTGTAAATCTCCAGTAAAACAGTGGAAAATTCCAAATAAATCCTCAGACTTTTCATCATTCAAAATTTTAAAAATCTCATCAAAAGCATTCCGGCAGTGAATTACTATTGGCAGCTTATATTCTTTTGCTAGTCCTATCTGCAAACGAAATGCATCTTCTTGTTCTCTGTAAGTAGTCTTATCCCAATATAAATCAATTCCAATTTCGCCAACAGCAACAAATTTACGCCTTGAGAGTTCATTAGCAATGTGATTTATTTCATCTTTATAATTTTTTTTCACATGAGTTGGATGAAGCCCTGCCATCAAAAAAATGTTTTGAGGATACTCATTCGCAAGCTTATACATTTTATTTGTGTAGGTTGAATCTATTGCAGGTAAAAAAAATCGGGTAATTCCAGATTCAAAAGCATTTCGTATCACAATTTCACGATCGTTATCGAAAGCTTCGCTATATAGATGTGTGTGAGTATCAGTTAAAATCATTATACAAAAATAATATTTTGTGTATTATATTTACTATAAATTATTCAAGTTGAAAAATAAATTATTAAAAGAATTTCTTGAAAAAAATAATTTCTGTAGAGCAAAGCTTCACTTTCTAGCAAGCAACCACTATAAAGTTCTAGCTAAAATTAATAATCAAAAGGGATGGTTCATTATTGATACTGGTGCCTCGATAACTTTTATTTCAGATAAATTAGTTAATAAGTTTAATTTAAAAATTGATCAAACAAAAGGAGACGCGCAGGGAGCTGGGAAAGAAAAAATTAAGACACAAATTTCAAAAAAAAATATATTGCAAGTTGGGATTAAAAAATTTAATAATTATACAATTGGCATAATTGATTTAGATCCTATTAACTCAGCCTTCAAATTAGCCAACTTGAATAAAGTTGATGGAGTTATTGGCGCTGATTTGTTAAAGCGCGGAAATGCAATTATCGATTACCAAAAAAATTATATCTATTTAAAGTAATTATTATTGTATTACAAAAGAAATCGGAAGTGCATACTGTACAGTGACTGGCTTTCCTCTCTGTCTTCCTGGCTTCATCTTAGGTAAACTTTTAATTACTTTGTCGGCTTCCGTTTCTAAACGAGGATGGGGTGCTCTGGAGCGAACCTCAACAATATCTCCGTTCTTGTTTATTTTGAATATCACATTTATTCTTTGACGGCCACTTAACCCCAGTTCTTCAGCCAAGCCTATATCGAATTTGCGGTTTACATGCCTTGATATTTTTTGAGACATACACTTTTTCCTAGCCTCATTATTTTTTTCCTTTTCGCATCCTGGAAAAATAGGTGCATCTTCAACAACCGTGAATGGAACTTCTACATCTTCTTCAAATTCTTCAACCTCAACATCTTCAACTTCAACAATTTCTTCCTCTTGATCAGATTCAGATGTTTCTACAATATCTTCTTCAATTTCTTCTTCATCTTCGATTACTTCAATTTCTTCAGGGGGTGCAGGTGGTGGTGGTGGTGGTGGTGGAAGCTCTGGCTGTTGAAAAAAAACATCTTCCTCAATATCCTCTTGATCTAAGTTTAGCAACCTCATATCGCTATCAGATCTATCATACTTTTTCCAATTTACAGTTGTGTAAGCCAAAAAAGACATTAGTGCCAATCCTAAAGCAAAGTATAATGCTGTATTTCTACCGGGATCAATATTTGGGTTTTTTTTGATTTCCATTAATGAGTTTCTGAACGTTAATTTAAGTAAAAATAACTAATTACATAAATGTTTTGAAATTTTTAATAATGAATTTTTGTTTTTCTGAATGAAAATTGACATTAATAACACTCCAACTAAATTTGCCAAAATATCAAAAGAATCAAAATTTCTGTTAGTTGTTAATTTCATCTGTAAAAATTCAATTACTACTCCAAAAATTATTGAAAAAATAATTGATAATTGAAGACTATAAGAAAATTTGTAGATTGAAAATGTTATAAAAACTAATAAACAAAGTACAAAATAAGTTAGAAAATGAATTGTTTTGTCGTAAAATTTGAAATTTATAACTGTAACATTATTTAAATTAAATAAGCTTCCATAAATAACAGTCAAAATATAAAACAAAACCAGAATCAAAAAAAAATTTCTTTTAACCACTAATTAAAGACTTATATTCTGAAGGAGCTAATAAATTATCCAGTTCTGATAAATCATTACATTTTAACTTAATCATCCAGCCATCTCCATACGGGTCTTCATTAACTTTTTCAGGCGCGTCTTTTAAAGCCTCATTGAACTCTGTTATTTCACCAGAAACAGGAAGAAATAAATCTGAAACTGTCTTGACAGCTTCTACAGTGCCAAAAACCTCTTCAGAGCCTAAATTTTCGTCTAAGGTGTCAACCTCAACATACACTATATCGCCCAATTCACTTTGAGCAAAATCTGTTATTCCAATAGTTAATATGTCACCATCGATTCTAACCCACTCATGATCTTTTGTATATTTTAATTCTTCAGGAACATTCATTTTTTTGTTTATTTTTAATTACCGAAATTATAACGTAAAGTAAATCCTGATCTAATAGTTGTTTGGGGAAATGCAGTAGAGATTGCATACTCTGAAAAAGCATAATCAAAATAAAAAATTGCAGTTAAATTATTACTAAAAGCATAATCTGCAGCATAACGAAAACTCCATATTGTTTGGCCTGCACTAACTTGATTATTTTCTAAATCCAAATAACGAACAATTGTTTTATTATTTCTAATCGAAACATCAGCTTTCATATTCAAATCGCTTTTTATTATCTTTCTAGGGCCAGCAAGTTTAGATTTTATTCTTAAATCCTTGATTCTGTATCCAAGACCAAAAATATATTCAAATCCTTGAATCTCAGTCAATAGGTTGTTATCAAAACTTATCGACAAGCTACGATCTTTTTTTAATTCTGCAGAAACTTTAACAGAACTTTTCATTTCAAAATCTAGTTTAACTAGAGGGCTAAATTGTTCAACTAAGTTAAGATTACTAAATAGATTTTCTGACTTGAAATTTCCTGACTGATCAAGAACTTGTGGGTCTTGAAATTCATAAGCCAAATTAGGATCTGCTTTATAATAGTCTAAATTTGTTCTAAATTGATTAACAGTGTATGAAGCTCTGTATGCGTGTGTAACTGAAAATCTTCTAAAATATTTTTTGAACCATTTGTTTCTCATAAATCCGGTATATTTCAAATTCCAATTTGGAATTGGGATGTCTCTGAAAGCATCGAGGCTAATTTTATTAGGATCTTTTCCAGAGTATGCTGATAGAAAAGCAGGTAACAACACGGATTGACTGTTTTTACCGAACCCCAACGGAAACCCATCAATGTCGTTTGAATATCCTGACTGACCATAAAAATTATCAGCTAACCTTCTAGCAATTATTATTCTGTTTTCTTTAAAATCATTAAATGATTCTGACCTAAATTCATCGCTCTTCTTGAATGAAGTTTTTATTAAAGAGGTTGATATATTGAAATTTCCAAATGAATTTTGAATAAGCGAATTATAAGTATTGCTAAATCCATCACCATTAATATCGGAGGTATTAAAATTTTCTGTGAAATTACTAGAGTAGGTTCTTCCGCCGTTAAAATCAATTTTTAAATCATTTAAAGGTTCAGTGTTTATAGAAAAATCCAAGTTTGTATTATGAGCCTCTGCATACTGTTGATTAAACTGGTCGAATGTTGTAAGCCATCCATTTCTAGCTGAAATATGTCTTATATCGCGCTGACTCCCCAGTGTGTATTGAAAAGTTGGCTTCAAAGTACCAATGAGTCCAGGAATGGGTAAATAACCTGGTAAAAATGAGCTATTATTTTCCGAATAATTTATTTGCATCCTGTTAATTCCCGTCAAAAAATTTAGCGAAAAGTCTTTCAGACTGAATTTATCCTTTTTATTCCTTGGGCTAGTTCTTGATTGGCTGCCGTCTCTTGACGCCCTGGACATAGAAGAACGACCACTTGATCTAGGCTTTTTAATTCCTAAATAATTATAAAATTGCCTCATATCTAAACTTGTGTTTATATTATGCCTGTTAGCATTAGAAATGGTATTACCAAGGTTAAATGTTTGTCCATCAATGTCTAATTCACCAAAAAGGTCAGATCCCTTTTCCCATTGAAAATCGCCTGTGTATGAATAATTTGAATTAATAAAACTTAACGTCGGTATTTTATTGAACGGAAGTTTATAATTTATACCGAGTTGTTGAGTATGTCGGTTTGGATCACCAAAATCAAAGAACTTATCCCATATATCAAGCTTAGGGTCCTGATCGCCGTTCAATTCATTATCTATAAAATAGTTACGTACAATGTGATTGTTTGATGAACTAAAATTAAGATTTAATGAGCTAGTTAATTGATAATTTACTGTATATTGAAGATCAAAGGTGTAATTTCTTCTAATCAATTCATCAATAGTTATGTTATTTGTTCCTAAGTCAGCATCTCTGAATTTTTGATTATTATATTGCCTTATAATATCAGAGTTTACAACTATATTTGACGGTCTCAGGTTTAAGTTAAAATCTTTTAATAATTTCCAATAGCGCCCAGTTAATAAAGAATCATTGTTTCTAAAGGGCTCAAAGTTTAGTGGCTCAAAACTGTACGTGTAATTAGCTCCTAATCTAACGTTTTGATCCAAAGAATTTTCAATTTCAAAGTCTCGATGTTTTATCTCATTGAAAGAGTAATTGAAAGTAAAGTTTTCAATATTATGTACCTTTGGCTTTGCATTATTAGTCTTTTGTTTTTTAACTCCAATAAAATTAATACTTTGACGCTTTGTGTAGTCTTCTGACTGTCCTAGTATTCGCTCCCTTTCATCATCACTTTCCGCAGCATCTAACCTGGTTTGAAGTTTTATATCTTTAAATTGTTGGTCATATTCAGGAGTTATTAATGTTTCGGCTTGGCCATAATTAAATGGTATTTGAATGCCCCAGGTTTTGGGAAATAATTGCCCTAAATTGATATTTGTAACTACGTCATATTGTTTTAAATCTTCTCGACTTCTCTCATTTGGATTTTGATCAATACTACCAAAACCAGCAGTACTCCGTTTTGCAGTTGCATTAATATTCAAAAAGTCTGCGATATTTGTATCCATACTCAGCATACTAGCCCAACCACCCTCATTATCCATATCAGCTATTCTAAGTTCATTGAACCAAACCTCACTACACAAATCTGTATTTCCAATATTTTTAACACCAATCATCAAATTCCTAATGTCTCCAAAATTAGGATTACCCTTAATTGCAATCCTTTGTTCATATGGAGGCTCATTTTGACCTGAAATTGAAGTCAAAGAAAAAGCTGAAAATTCATCAACAGGATTCTCTTGTAATACACCTTCAATTACATCGTAAAATATTGGATCTTCCTCACTTAAAGTGCCTTGACTAATGCCTAAAGATTTTATTTTTTCTAATAAATCCAAAGAAATATTTATCTCATTTAGTTCAGGCCAGACTTCACTATTTGGTGCTCCAATCGCACCCGAAGACTTTCTTAATGGTAACTCTAATTGATAATAATTTTGGGTAAAATCATTTCCTAATCTAACAAATGCAACTAAATTCCCTTGCTCAAAACTGTTAGCGTCAGTATCCTCTGCATGAATGAACATTTTAATTTTTTTATACTGGCGCATATCGACATTAATATTTTTAAAGACTGCTCGTGCATCTTCTCCTTCCAAATCACAAACATTTAAAACTAGAGATTGTTCGTTTTGTCTAATAATGTTATTATTGTTATTCAATTGTTCGCGCTCAACATTAGGAGGAGATACATAGCTTCCATCATTTTCTTGGATCCCTACAATTCCAACGCTAAAGGAAGTTGGTTCTAATAAAGTAGAAGCATCTGAGTCATTATCGAGTGACTGCTGAAATCTTCTCCAATCACTTCTAACTAAATCAAAAGTACCAAATCTAAATACAGTAGTTTCTGTAAAATCTTTCAAGTAAAGCCTCGTAAATCTAATAGATCTAAAATCGGATATTCCACCAATAGAACTTGTGTATTGATTAAGTGGAATTCTAAATTGATACCAATTTATTGTATTTGATATTGTACCGTCAGGTAAGGGTATGTTTGTAATTGATTTTCTGTCTACAATAAAAGGATTATTTAGATTATTCAACGATGCAGGATTTATATCAATTTCATATTCAAAGTAACTATCAATAGTATTCATTGTATTATCTCTGTTAATATCTTCTACATCAGGCTGTATTGTGGATCCTCTATTTGTTTCAGTAAATGTATCTGGGGAATTTCCTTCAAGGCCATTGTAATATTTATATCTATCGAAAATATCTCCTGTTGTATTTAAATAAAATACATAATTATCATTAGCTGGATCTGCTAAATTGGAAAAGGACGAAAATCTTGAATCTACTGAATTTGCTTCTTCAATGTCATCATAACCGTCAAGGCCAACATCTTGATTTTCACGCTCTTGACCCTGAGAAGAAAATGCGTAAATTAAAGATTGATTTTGTGGAGTAACTGTGCCCCAAGTTGTTTGAGGTAATAGATCTATATTCCCATTTTCAGGTAAACCATTTTCATATTGCTTTTTGCCGTCTTTTAAAACGTCCTCTGAAATATTACCAAGATTAAGTACAAGCTTTCCTCCTAAGTTACTTGGATTTTGCATAAAAGGATCCATCAACCAAAATTCTATATATTCAACATTAGATTGTTCGAAATCTGTTGACGTTAGTTGTCTTGTAATTCCAGCCCAACTATCTTGAGGGTTTTCTAATATGCCACTTTCACTTCCTGGTCTATAATTGTATGGGCCTCGCTCTGATGGTCTATATACTAAATCTAAAGAGTTGATAACTGTATACTGGCCAGTAACTAAATCAATTTCTGGAAATAGCTCATCAATAAAAATACGTCTGGTATAAAGATCTGAAATGTCCTGATCTGTAACATCTCCAGGACGCTGGGAACTGTAAAAAATTGGGTCTATAGTGTACCAGTTTAAAAGTGCTCTATCAAATCCATTTTGATAGCCATTGTCGTCTTCATCTCCCTGAGAATAAATTCTACCTAAATCTCTTGGCCTACTAGATAAAAACCAAGATTGTGGAGTTAATAAACTTATTCCATTTTGAGTTCCCTCAAAATCATCAATGTATGAGGTTACTTCTCTGTTAAAATCAGTTCCTTTAGGAGCACCAGGTTTTAAATAAGCAAATTCACCACGAAAAGATAAATTTGATTGTACATCAGTATCAATATTGGGAACTTTATTTATCATTCTAGTAAAAAATGGAACCTCACTTGAATAATTCGTGTTTATACCAAAAATTGTGTTATTAATTGGCTCTGTTCCATAATTTGCCTTTTGTGTCAGAGGGCGCTCATTTAAGTTTAAAAGTGTTGCTCCAACAAGAAAATTCTTATCAAATTGATGTTCAACATTAAAGCCTGAAAAGCGCTTTGTCTGTTGAGCAAAAACCGCATTATTTTCAACAGAAACTTGAATTGGAGTATTTGAGGCCTCTAGTGAAGGATCTAATATTTGAACTGTACCAATTTGATAATTTACAGTGTAGTCTACTCCTTCAACAAGTAGCCGACCACCGGCGGAAACTCTAACCGAGCCTCTAGGTACATTAAAAGCCCCTAATGGAATTCCTGACCCACCAGAAGATTTATATCTTCCTCGAATTTGAAACTTATTTTTTTCGCTGTCCTGGAGCGCAGCAGTTTTTGTATCTTTATACAAAGATTTATAAACATACTTAGCTTGATTGGGATTAAAATTCCCAGGCACCGATTCATCAGCTTCATAGTTTTCGTTAGGATCAAGCCTTAAGGTTTCAAATAAAAAATTACCAAAAGGCTCTACCTTCGTAAATATAATCTTACCATTTGATGGAAATATCGTTATGCCTGGAACAAAATCAAAGAAACCGTCTCCTTTATTTTGGGGGTCATTATTAAAATTTAGTCTATCAAAATTAAATAAACGTATTAACGGAATTTCATTTATTGGGTCTTGATTAGAAATTGGCTCTGGAAATGGAGTTCCTGCTTCAGGAGTTATGTAATTTAACGAAGATGTTTCATTGTAAAAAATATTCATTTTAAATTCATCTTGAGACAATTGATAAGCTCCAGTGCTGTAAATATTCTTCATCATCAAATCCCATATTGGCATATCGACATTTGTAATTGGACTTTTTAGCATTTTTAAAATCAAACTCTGATTGTTTATAATCTGATTACCTGTGTTTATATCAGTTGAGACATCAGTAGCATTCAAACCATCATTCGCAAATTCACCAACTTGAAAAACTTCACCTCCAACGGTGTACTGAAAAGCAACAGCAAGAATTTCATCATTTTGAAGCCTTTGATTCAATGATATAAAGCCTAATTGAGTGTTGAGTGTATACTCACTGCCTTCTGTTAATTTCCTGGCATTTTCTAATTTACCATAATCAAAACCTTCATTTACTCCTGTTAATAAAAATCCAGATTCAACTGTTGCTATATCCCTGACTGATTGATTAAGTTGAGAATTGGTTCCACCTACGTCGTTAGGGTCAAAGTCATTATTGGAATTATTTGGATAAGAACCGGGTGCAACATTAACAAATCCTGCAGGAACTGAAGTAAGTCCGATTCTATCAGTCTCTCCTAAATCTTGAATCGCAACAATATTACGAATATTTGCTGTCTGGTTGGTTCTGTTGGTAACCCAAACTTCAATTCTAGTTACTTGAACTTGGGTATTTATGAAGGGATAATTTGCCAAGGCTTGATCATATTGATTTCTAAAAAAGTGGGCTAAAAAAAAGTGCCTGTTTTCATCATAATCAAGACCAAAAAAATCAAACTCTTGCAAAGTACCACCTCCTTGAGCAACAATATTTCTGGTTTCTGACCTCTGCTCCGAAAAAACACCAGTAACCGTAGTCTTACCAAACTGCAATTCGGTTTTAACACCAAACAACGATTGAGCTCCATTTATCAATGAGCTATTGAGCGGCATATTGATATTCCCTAATTCTAATTTTTGTAAAATATTATCCTCTCCACCATCAACTGTTGGGTCAAAATCTAATTTAAACACGTTCTGAAAATCAAAAGTAGATTGAGTATCATAATTTAAATTAGCTTGAAGTCGAGTGCCAACCTTGCCCATCAAACTTAGGCTAATTCTTTGATCAAAATCAAAAGTAAAATTGTTCTGATTGCGCTGGGAAAACGCTGGATTTTCTTGTTTTGTATACATAACCCCTAAATCCATCTCAATGGAACCCTGAGGAACTATGGAAATAACATTACTACCGAAAATTGTTTCAAAAAATTTATTATTAACATACAAATCAGGTATTAAATTTGCCATTTCAGATTCATCACTCTTCAATCCTTCATAAGCATCAATTTTTTGTTTGTAATACTCCTTCAAATTTTGCTTTTGAATAAGAGCTATAAATTCATCTGGTGTAAGAATAAGAGGATAACTAATATTGTAATCACCAACTTTTGAGGTGTAATAGTAGCGATCAGTAATTGGATCGTAAATATACTGACTTATAATAGCACTAGGATTGGGAAGATTGAGCTCTGAGAATGAAAATGGAGTAATTGAGTCAGTTAAAATTTGAGATTGTTGACCCCACAAAGTAATATTAATGGTGAAAAGAGTTACCAGAACACATGCATGTTTCAAAAATATCCCTATATTAAAAATTTTCAAAAATTAAAGATTTTTTAAGGCTTCTTTTATAATTTCTTCAACTGATTTATTTGGTGATTGACTTATTATTTTTGCAATCACAAGTTCAGTTTGTTTTTTTCCAAAACCCAATACTTCCAATGCAGATAACGCTTCATCTTTATTTGTATTGTTTGAAACAGAAGGAGATTTATCAATATTATAAATTTTTAAAACCTTATCCTTTAATTCAATTATAACTCTTTGAGCTGTTTTAAGTCCTATTCCCTTTACTGATTGTATTAAACCCACATTTTCAGATGAGATTCCGTTCCTAATCTCCTCAGGAGTAAGTGATGATAACATTGTTCTTGCGGTATTTGTTCCAATGCCACTGACTGAAATTAGTAATCTAAAAATTTCACGCTCAGTTAGAGTAGCAAAACCATACAATTTATGAGCATCTTCTTTGACTTGTAAATGAGTTAGTAGTGTTATAGATTCCTGATCTGGTATTTGTGAAAATGTATTTAATGAAATGTGAACGAAATATCCTATCCCATTGCAATCTATAACAACTCCAGTGGGTGACTTCTCTACTAATCTTCCTTTGAGGTGAGTAATCATTTTTTAATATTTGGAGGTTAAATGTAGTAAATTTATTATAGATTATTATCTCAATTAAAGGACATAAAATTAATTGTTACTCTTTTGCTGAGCATCAACAACTGCCACTGCGGTCATATTGACTATTTCGTCAACGCTAGCTCCAAATTGAATGATATGGACAGGTTCTTTTAATCCCATCATTATTGGACCAATTGATTCAGCTCTGTTAAGTTCCTTGAGCAATTTGTAAGTAATATTAGCAGACTCTAAATTTGGAAAAATAAGAGCATTTACTTTTTTATTAGCAAGCTTAGAAAAAGGAAAATTGGATCTCAATAATTCGCTGTTTAGTGCAAAGTCCGTTTGCAATTCACCATCAACAGATAAATCAGGATGACGCCTATGCAGATAATTTACTGCTTCGCGAACTTTCTTAGCACTCTGATCCTTTGATGAACCAAAGTTTGAGTAAGATAACATGGCCATTACAGGGGTTATTCCAAACATTTTCATAACCACGGAAGTCATCTGAGTAATTTTGATCAAATCATGAGATGACGGATTTATATTTATCGCTGTATCACTCAAAAACATGGGGCCGCGTTGAGTAATCATAACATTAGTAGTAGCGATTCTTGTTGATCCTGGAGCAAGACCGATTAATTCTAACATTGGTTTTACAATCGATGGATAACTTCTTGAGTAACCTGTAATTAATGCATCTGCATCACCCTCATTTACCATCATTGCAGCAAAATAATTTCGCTCACGCATAAGTTTCTGGGCAGAAAAAAGAGTTTGACCATGTCTGCGTTGCTGTTTCCAAAAAACTTCTCCATACCTGTTCTTTTGATCAACATGTTCATCATCCTTAGGATCAATTATTAATAAATCAGCATCAAATTCTAATTCTTGTTTCAATTGCTGTATCACATTCTTGTTACCTAATAAAATAGGATGTGCGATTCCCTCTTCATGGACAATTTGTGCAGCCTTTAATACATCTAATTGATCTGCCTCGGCAAATACTACACGCTTTGGATCTAGTTTTGCACGATCAAATAATAGGCGAACAATTTTATTGTCTGCGTTCATCCTATTAAGTAATGTCTCTTTATATTTATCCCAATCAAATATTGGAGATTGTGCAACACCGCTTTCTATTGCTGCTTTTGCCACAGCTGGAGGTATTTTAGAAATTAGCCTTGGGTCAAAGGGCTTTGGAATAATATAATCTTTGCCAAAGGTTAATCTCATTTTTCCATATGCAATATTAACTTGCTCAGGGACAGGTTCTTTAGCTAATTCAGCTAGAGCTACTACAGCCGCCTTTTTCATTTCCTCATTAATATTTGTTGCACGAACATCTAAAGCGCCTCTGAATATAAATGGAAATCCTAAAACGTTATTAACCTGGTTAGGATTGTCACTTCTCCCAGTTGCCATTATAATGTCAGATCTTGTTTTTATGGCCAAGTCATACTTGATTTCAGGGTTTGGATTAGCCATAGCAAATACAATGGGGGATTTTGCCATTGAAGCCAACATGTCAGGTGTAACTAAATCAGAAATTGAAAGTCCAATAAAAACATCTGCGTCAGTCATTGCCTCTTCTAGAGATTCTATATTTCTGGAAGTAGCAAATTCAGCTTTTTGACTACTTAATCCAGTTCGATCTTTTCGAATTACCCCCTTACTATCTAACATTACAATATTCGTTGATTTAGCTCCGAATGATTTATAAAGTCGTGTACATGAAATTGCAGCAGCTCCAGCTCCGCTAACTACAATTTTTACTTCTTCAATCTTTTTGTTTGCTAATTCAAGTGCATTTAGCAGTGCAGCTGCAGAAATAATTGCAGTTCCGTGCTGGTCGTCATGCATCACTGGAATATTTAAGTCCTCCTTAAGTCTCCTTTCTATTTCAAATGCCTCAGGTGCTTTAATATCCTCAAGGTTAATACCGCCAAATGTTGGTGCGATATTTTTAACAGTATTGATAAATTCGTCAACGTCCTCAGTATTTACTTCAATATCAAAAACATCAATATCTGCAAAAATTTTAAATAAAACTCCTTTACCTTCCATTACAGGTTTTGCAGCTTCTGGTCCAATATTGCCAAGACCTAAAACTGCCGTACCATTTGAGATGACCGCAACTAAATTGCCTTTGGACGTGTATTTGTAAACATCTGATAAGTTTTCTTTTATCTCTAAGCATGGAGCTGCAACTCCAGGTGAGTATGCTAAAGAGAGATCTCTTTGAGTGGCGTATTTTTTTGTTGGTATGACCTCTATTTTCCCTGCATTAGGTTTGGCATGATATGCAAGTGCCTCTAAGTCTTGTCTAGTTCGCTTGGCCATAAAATTTAATTTATTAAATGTACAAAGTTAAAAGAATCTAATTTATTGTCATCAAATTTTAATCACTTAAAAATTTAATATTTCTAGTAACACCCTTGTATTTAGCTCTTTTCAGAGCAGATTTCTTAAATACTTTTTTAAAGGTTTGTTCGGTAAGTTCATGCCATTCACCTCTAGTCATAGATATCATTTTAGGATCTGGCTGAAAAAGGGGTTCACTGTGATTTTTTGAAAAACGATTCCAAGGGCAAACATCTTGGCAAATATCACAACCAAACATCCAGTTTTCAAACTTACCCTTGTAATCATTTGGAATATTTTCTTTAAGTTCAATCGTGAAATAAGAAATACACTTGTCCCCATCCACTTTGTATGGCTCAGAAATTGCATCAGTTGGACATGCATCTATACAAGCCGTACAACTACCGCAGTGATCTGTCACAGAAGTATCATAATCAAGGTCTATATCTACAATTAACTCAGCTATAAAATAGTAAGAACCAACATTCTTAGAAATCAAATTAGTATTTTTCCCAATCCATCCTAAACCCGATCTTTTAGCCCACGACCTCTCCATAACTGGGGCAGAATCAACAAAAGCTCGGCCATGAACATCTCCTATTTTAGACTTAATAAATTCAAGAAGTTGAACCAACTTTTTCTTTATTACATAGTGATAATCTGTTCCATAAGCATACTTACTTATCTTTGGTGCAGTTGCATGCACTTGAGTTTTATCCGTGTAATAATTATATGATAATGAAATAACACTTTTAGATCCTTCAACCAACAAAGTTGGATTTAGACGTTTATCAAAATGATTTTCCATGTATTTCATCTTACCATGCTTGCCCTCATTCAACCATTTTTCTAGCCTTGGAGCTTCGTCTTCTAAAAACTCTGCTTTACTGATTCCACATGATAAAAAACCGATTCTTTTAGCCTCGGCCTTTATAAGCTTTGAATATATCAACTTTGAAGACATTTTAGAAAAGTCTTTCTTGGTCACTCTTTTTCTCTACGCCCAAATGTTTATATGCAAGTTCTGTCACCTGTCGCCCTCTAGGGGTACGCATTATAAAACCCTGTTGAATTAGAAATGGTTCATATACTTCTTCAATAGTTTCTTGGTTCTCACTAACTGCTGTAGCAATAGTAGTAATTCCTACTGGTCCACCTTTAAATTTATCTATAATTGTATTTAGAATCCTATTATCCATTTCATCTAAGCCATATTTATCAACATTTAAAGCTTTTAAACCAAATTTTGCTATTTCATTATTAATAGTTCCGTCCCCCTTAATTTGAGCAAAGTCTCTTATTCGTCTTAACAAAGAATTTGCAATTCTTGGTGTTCCACGGCTTCTGCTTGCTATTTCAATAGCCGCATCTTTATTAATTGAAACTCCTAAAATTTTAGCGCTACGCTGAACTATTATGGAAAGTAGCTCAGTTGAATAGTATTCTAAACGACTATTTATACCGAAGCGAGCTCTCATTGGAGCAGTCAAAAGTCCAGAACGGGTTGTTGCTCCAACTAGCGTAAATGGATTGAGGTTTATTTGAACCGATCTTGCATTTGGCCCAGTTTCTATCATTATATCAATCTTGTAGTCTTCCATTGCTGAGTATAAATATTCCTCTACTATTGGACTTAATCTGTGAATTTCGTCAATGAATAAAACATCACGAGCCTCCAAGTTTGTCAACAAACCAGCTAAATCACCAGGTTTATCAAGCACAGGTCCTGAGGTAACTTTAATTCCAACATTCAGTTCATTAGCTAGAATATATGCAAGAGTTGTTTTACCAAGCCCAGGAGGTCCATGAAACAAAGTATGGTCCAAAGCCTCATTCCTTTCGGCTGCTGCTTTAACAAAAATTTTGAGATTATCTAGTACCTGTTTTTGACCAGAAAAATCATTAAAGGTCAGAGGTCTTAAGACCTTTTCAATATCATGATCTTCTGATGATAAATTTTTGTCTGTTGGATCAAGGTTATCATTCATAGAACAAATATAACGAAAAAGGCTATCCAGATTGTATAAAGAAAATCCAATTGACTAATAGCGATTAATGCTGTAACTCTTCTTCTCCTTTTTCTAATGGAATATTTTGTGGAACAAAATCATCCTCATATCTAGGCTTACTATAGTCATATGCCCACCTATGAACATGTGGGATTTCTCCGTCCCAATTCCCATGCATATGTTTTATTGGAGCCGTCCATTCAAGAGTATTAGATCTCCATGGATTTTGGACTGTTTTTTGACCATAGAAAATACTATGAATAAAATTATATAGGAAAACTAACTGAACTAAACCTGCAACAAGTGCAAAAACAGTAATAAGAACTTGAACGTTCTGGGTGTCATCAAAAAGGGGAAAGTTGCTATTTGTATAATAACGCCTTGGAAGGCCTGCCATTCCAATAAAATGCATTGGAAAAAAAACTCCATATGCACACACTGCAGTTATCCAAAAATGGATATACCCCAAATTTTTATTCAACATGCGACCAAACATTTTCGGAAACCAATGATAAACACCAGCAAAAAGACCATACAAAGCAGAAATTCCCATTACCAAGTGAAAGTGAGCTACAACAAAATAAGTGTCGTGTACATTAATGTCAAGTGCACTATCACCTAGAACAATCCCAGTCAAACCTCCAGTAATAAAAGTTGAAACCAGTCCAATTGAAAATAACATGGCGGGATTAAATTGTAAATTTCCTTTCCATAAGGTTGTTATATAATTAAAAGCTTTAACTGCAGATGGAATCGCAATCAAAAGAGTTGTGAAGGTGAATACTGATCCTAGAAATGGATTCATCCCAGAAATGAACATGTGATGCCCCCAAACAATTGTTGAAAGAAATGCTATAGCAATTATTGAAGCAACCATTGCCCTATAACCAAAAATAGGCTTTCTTGAATTTGTAGCAATAACTTCAGATGTAATTCCCAAAGCAGGCAAAAGTACTATATACACTTCAGGATGGCCTAAAAACCAAAATAAATGTTCAAAAAGAACTGGTGAGCCGCCTTGATAATGAAGTACTTCTCCTTGAATAAAAATATCTGAAAGGAAAAATGATGTACCAAAGCTCCTATCCATGATCAGAAGTAATGCAGCTGATAAAAGTACAGGGAAAGATACAACTCCAATAATAGCAGTGACAAAAAATGCCCAGATTGTAAGTGGTAGCCTTGTCATTGACATTCCTTTTGTTCTTAGATTCAAAACTGTCACAATATAATTTAACGATCCTAATAATGATGAGGCAATAAATATTGCCATGGAAACAAGCCATAGGGTCATTCCAGCTCCAGATCCTCCCTGTGCTAGTGGTAAGGCACTCAATGGTGGATAGATTGTCCATCCTGCGGCAGCTGGTCCTGCTTCAACGAAAAATGAGATTACCATTATCACACTTGATAAAAAGAAAAGCCAATAGGAAACCATATTTAAAAATCCGGATGCCATATCGCGCGCTCCAATCTGTAAAGGAATTAGAAGGTTACTGAAGGTTCCACTTAGCCCAGCAGTCAAAACAAAAAATACCATTATAGTCCCATGAATAGTAACTAATGCTAAATATATATCAGCATCCATCACGCCTTCCTCGGCCCACTTACCAAGCAATGATTTAAAAATTATATTTGGTTTTTCAGGCCATGCAATTTGCATTCTCATTAGAAGAGACATTAAAATACCGATAATACCCATGATTAGTCCAGTGATCAAATATTGCTTAGCAATCATCTTATGATCTTGACTAAAAATATATTTTGTTACAAAAGTCTCTTTGTGGTGATGGTGTGTATGATTTTCTGTATGTGCTGACATAATAATTTGTATTACAAATTTACAATTAGTTTTGGACTAATGAATTTTTAAATAGTTTCTGTTCATTGAACCAGTTTTTAAAGTCCTCTTCGCTCTCAACAATAATTTTCATCTGCATGTTGTAGTGTGATTTACCACATATCTTGTTACAAAGAAGTAAATAATCAAATTCATATCGATCTAATGGTTCTTCTCCATTTGCTTGTAAGGCTTTACTTTTCTTATTTCTGATCTTGTTAATATTGGCAACTTTATCATAAATTTCTGGTCTAATACGCATTTCCTCAGTAGTAACTACCGGGGTAAATGAAAATTGAGTAATCATCCCTGGGACACAATTCATCTGTGCTCTAAAATGTGGCATGTAAGCGGAATGTAAAACATCTTGAGAGCGCATTTTAAATAAAACAGGCTTACCGGCTGGAAGATGAAGCTCAGTTGTGATTACATCGTCTTGTGCATTAGGATCAGATTCATCTAAGCCCAAAATATTGGCATTATCTATATTAATCAAGCGAACATTAGCTTTGCCTAGCACATTGTCTTGACCAGCGTATCGAGCTTTCCAATTAAATTGTTGAGCATATAGTTCTACAACTAACGGATCCTCCTCCTCGTCAATTATCATTATATCATTCCATGTAAACAAACCATACATGATTAATCCTGCCAATACAATAACAGGAACAATTGTCCATATAAACTCTAGTTTATCGTTATCGGCATAAAATAAAGCCTTTTTACCTTTTTCACCTTTGTATTTGAAAGCAAAGTAATGTAGTAAAAACTGTGTAATTGTTTGAACGATAAATATTACAACCATAGTAATTACCATCAAACGATCTATTCTTGGGCCATGCTCAGATGCTGAATTAGAGACAAGAGGTAAATCTCCCCACAACACAAAAGATATAATGGTAATTAAGTATATAAATCCCAGGAAAGCTAGCATTAAGTAGCCATTTCGTGAATTATCCTTATCATTGGCAATTTGAGAATTATCTTTGTTTACTCCTTGAGTCAAATCGTATATTTTTACCATTTGCAGAATTGCAACGGTAACACCCAATAAAATCAATATTATTAATAAATTCATCATTGTCTAAAAATAGTTTATCAATTTAATAATGGAACTGTTTACTTTCTTTAATAAATGGATTCCCCTTTGGTAAAAGCGGAGCCTTTGATAGCGAATAAAATACAACCAAAAGGAATAACCCTGAAAATAGCAATACGGCGCTTAGCTCTGGAACACCTATAAACCAACGATCACCAACGGTAGCAGGCATAATCATGTTGAAAACATCTAAATAATGACCGAACAATATTACAACTCCAGCCATAACTATAAACCAAGGAACTCGCTTATAATCACTATTCATCAGCACTAAAAATGGAAAAATAAAATTTAATACTAGCATTCCAAAGAAGGGTAATTTATAATCCTCAATTCTTGTAATAAAGTATGTGACTTCCTCTGGTATGTTTGCATACCATATTAGCATAAACTGTGAAAACCACAAATATGCCCAAAAAACACTAATACCAAACATAAACTTGGCCAGATCGTGGAGGTGGCTATCATTTACGAAATCCATAAGTCCTTTTGTTTTTAGGTATATAGTTATCAATGCTATCACTGTTATCCCACTAACAAACATACTTGCAAAAACATACCATCCAAATAGTGTGCTGAACCAGTGAGGATCAAGACTCATAATCCAATCCCAAGACATTACTGATTCACTGTAGATATAAAAAACTAGAAACGCTGCTGAAATCTTAAAGTTCTTTTTAAAATAACTGTTATCATTTATATCTGAATTATCTTGAGCTATAGAAAATTTCCTTGAAAAAAATCGATACATACTCCACCCTAGAATAAATAAAATCCCTCTAATAATAAACCATTTTTTGTTTAACCAGCTTGACTTACCTTGAATAAGCTCGTCGTGGGCAACTACATGTGGGTCCATCCAAATAAAAAGGTGCTTGTCAGCCCAAATGGCTATACCTAAAACAATTATTGCACCAGGTAAGAGATAATATGTAATTGCTTCCATTACTCTAAAAAGAACTGGTGACCAGCCAGCTTGAGATGCATATTGTATCCCATAAAAAGCTAATACACCAAGCGAAATCATCATAAAAAAGAAAGCCGCAACATATAACGCAGCGTAAGGTCTGTTGTGCATTTGGTGCAATACATGTTCAGCATGACTACTTTTGTGATGCTCACCCTTGGCATGCGATGAGACATCATGATCGTCTTGATGCAATTGAATCATTTCAGAGTGAGAACTCTCATTGTGTGATGATAAATGATCGCCGCCATGATGAGTATCCTCTTCAGCCAGCATAGTTTTAACATCTTCTAGAGTCAGGTGATGTGAAGAGGTATAGCTTGAAAACCAACCAGTAGCCCCAATAATTATCAATGCTAGGGATAATATTTTCAATCTTTTTGAAAGCTTATACATATAATTAAATAATTTTTATTCTTTATCTTTTAATAATTCTAATCTTAATGCCTCAACATATGCGGTTACTTGCCAACGCTCCTCCTCGTCTAAAAAATTTGCATACGAGCCCATTGAGTTCTTCCCGTAATATATGACATGATAAATGCTACCTGTTGTTATTGGACGATCTGCATAGCTTGGAACTCCCAATATTTTCTCCCGCTTTACAAGTTTACCCATTCCTGCACCTTTGTTACCGTGGCAAATACCGCAGTAAATTTCATATAGTTCTTTACCTCTTTTTGAATCAATTGCGGATGTTAACAAAGGAGATTTAAGATTTAATAGAGCTAAGTCATAACCCTCATTTGTATTTTCGTAAGGATAAAGAGAATGACCGCGTGCAAGAGTACCTTCAGGCGGTATTAATGCTTCTTGCCCGTTTGGAAAAACATCATATTCACCATAAGCCTCATAACCAACGGGTTCATACATATTTGGGAAATATTGATAATTAGGCTTTCGCTTATTTTGGCATGAAGAAACAAGCAGTAAAGCCAAAAACAACATTAAATAATTTAATAATCTCTTCATCATTTTAATTATCATTTTTTTCAATTACATGTAACTCAACTGCACCAGTCTTAGTCAATAGTGACTTTAATTCTTTTTCATTTTCGTTGATTGGGATCTCTACCAAAAAATGATCGTCAGTTGTCCTTGGATCCGGATTTTCAGCTCCTTTGAAAGGCCACATCCTACTCCTTAAATAGAATGTAATAACCATCAAATGAGCAGCAAAAAATACAGTTAACTCAAACATAATAGGGACAAATGCAGGTAAGTTTTCCATGAAGCTAAAACTGGGTTTACCACCAATATTTTGTGGCCAATCTTCAATCATAATGTAATTCATCATTAGGACTGCAACAGTCAAACCTACACACCCATACATGAAAGATGCTATGGCAATTCTAGTTGGTTCTAAACCAATTGCTTTGTCTAAGCCGTGAACCGGAAATGGAGTATATACTTCCTCTATGTAGTGGTTCTCAGCTTTAACTACTTTTACAGCAGCCATGAGCACATCATCATCAGTATATAAGGCGTGAATCACTTTATTATTTTTCATCCCTATTTTTTTTATTTGAATTAAAATTTCTAACATTTCCAGAGGTTCGATTGTCAGAAGCAGTCCCTGATAAATCGCCGCCTGATTCTCTTATGCTCTTATAACGTTCGCCAGATGACTTTAAAATAGTTTTAACCTCCGCCTGTGCTATGACAGGAAAAGTTCTAGCGTAAAGTAAAAATAACACAAAGAAAAAACCGATAGTTCCTATAAATATTCCGATATCAACAAATGTTGGAGAAAACATCGCCCATGAAGATGGTAAATAATCCCTGTGAAGGGAGGTCACAATTATTACAAACCTCTCAAACCACATTCCAATATTTACAACAATTGAAATAAAAAATGAAAACATTATACTAGTCCGTAATTTTTTAAACCACATGAACTGAGGTGAAAACACATTACATGTCATCATCGACCAATAAGCCCAAGCGTAGGGGCCTGTAGCCCTGTTCAAAAAGGCATATTGTTCATATTCAACACCAGAATACCAGGCAATGAAAAGCTCGGTAATATAGGCAACGCCAACAATTGACCCTGTTATCATAATTACTATATTCATGAGCTCAATGTGTTGAACTGTGATATAATCTTCCAAACTACACACCTTACGCATAATAATTAGCAATGTGTTAACCATTGCAAAACCAGAAAAAATTGCACCAGCAACAAAATAAGGCGGAAAGATTGTCGTATGCCATCCAGGAATAACCGAAGTTGCAAAATCAAATGATACGATGGTATGAACTGACAATACAAGAGGCGTAGCTAACCCAGCTAAAACCAAAGAAACCTCTTCAAAGCGTTGCCAGTCCTTGGCTCTGCCAGACCAACCGAAACTTAAAAGGGAATATATTTTCTTTTGAAATGGTCGCACTGCACGGTCTCTAATCATTGCAAAATCTGGCAGAAGACCAGTCCACCAAAAAACTAGCGATACTGATAAATATGTAGAAATTGCAAATACGTCCCATAGTAAAGGAGAATTAAAATTAACCCAAAGTGATCCAAAAGTATTTGGTATTGGTAGAACCCAATAAGCTAACCATGGTCGACCCATATGAATTATTGGAAATAGTCCAGCTTGAATTACAGAAAAAATAGTCATAGCTTCAGCAGAGCGATTAATGGCCATTCTCCACTTTTGTCTGAATAATAAGAGAACTGCTGAAATCAAAGTACCAGCGTGCCCAATTCCAACCCACCAAACGAAGTTTGTGATATCCCAAGCCCAACCTACGGTTTTATTAAGACCCCATGTTCCTATTCCGGTCGCAACTGTGTAGACCATACAACCAAGACCATATAGCAATGCGATAACAGATACAGAAAATACAATCCACCATAACCTATTAGCTTTTCCTTCAACAGGGGCGACGACATCTAATGTGACATCGTGATAGGATTTTTCCCCTGTCACAAGTGGCCTTCTTATCGGTGCTTCATAATGAGATCCCATGTTTCCTTTTTTTAAACTTTATCATTATTTCTAACCTTAACTTGATAAACAACATTGGGCTTGGTCCCAACATGTTCCAAAAGATAATAAGCTCTTTCATCTTCAACTAATTTAGCAATTGGACTTTCTTTTTCATTAATATCGCCAAATCGCATTGCCCCACTACTGCACGCCGCTGAGCATGCACAAGCATCATTAAATTCACCAATTGCTACAGGCCTACCTTCACGCTTGGCTTTAAGGATGACCGCTTGGGTGGTTTGAATACAGAATGAACACTTTTCCATCACACCGCGAGATCTTACAGTAACATCGGGGTTAATCACCATTCGTCCTAAATCATTATTCATGTGATAATCAAATTCATCATTACCATTGTATAAAAACCAATTAAATCTACGAACTTTGTATGGGCAATTATTAGCACAATAACGAGTCCCAACACACCTGTTATAAGCCATATGGTTTTGCCCCTGTCTTCCATGTGAACTTGCCGCGACGGGACATACTGTCTCACAGGGAGCGTGATTACAATGTTGACACATAATTGGTTGAAAAGCTACCTGAGGATTTTCTGAAGGGTATTCCATTTTACCAAATGTGCTTAGTGAGCTTCCCAAACCACTTATATCATCTTTTGTAGTATTATCACCCTCAAATGTTTCGTCAGACGAATAATATCTATCAATTCTGAGCCAATGCATATCTCTACTCCTTCTAATTTCTTCTTTACCAACAACAGGAACATTGTTCTCTGCATGACAAGCAATCACACAAGCACCACATCCAGTACAGGAATTCAAGTCAATAGAGAGGTTAAAATGGTGTCCAATTGATCTGTCAAACTCATCCCACAAATCAACATCAGGAGAATTAACTGGTGTTTCAATATGATTCAAAGAAACAACTGGCGTAGGATTCCAATATTCTGGAGATTTTGTATTAAAAACCTCCAAGGTTGTTTCTTTTATTATGTCACCTCTCCCCATCAATGTGTTATGTAATTGAACACAAGCAAACTCATGCTTACCTCCAACAGCTTTAATATTTACTGACTGAGCTGAGTCAAAATTTTTATACAACGGAAATGCATTTACACCAGTCTGCATTTCAGATTTGAGACCTTTAGATCTTCCATAACCAAACGATAACCCAACTGTTCCTCTAGCCTGACCAGGTTGAACAATCACTGGTGCCTTAACTGTAACTTCACCCAAATTTATATTGGCATATGTACCATTAAGTCCTCCGGTAGCGTCATGACTGCTTTGATTAAAGAAATTACTGGGGTCTAAATATAATCCTAACTCTTTTGCATCATACTCAGATACAGTTAAATAATTATCCCATGTTGTTCGCGTTAAAGGATCGGGAAACTCTTGAAGCCATGGATTATTGGCTTGTTGCCCATCACCCATGCCTGTCTTAGGGTAAAGTGTAAGTTCAAATTTAGAACTTTTTGAAAGTGAAAGATTTGATAGAATATTACTTAAACTGTAACTCGGTGCAATAGTTTTATTGACAGTCTCTAAGGTTGCTAAGGGAGAGCCTGAAAAAACTCCATCGTGCAGAGCTTTTTCCCAATTTGATTCACCCAAAATATTGGCTTCCCAGTACCACTGAACGTAGTCTCGATAATTTCTGGGGTCATCATTTAACTCAAGAAGAGCTTCTTGGAATTGTTGAGTCTTGAAAAGTGGCCTTATTGTTGGCTGCATGAGGGTGTAAAATCCAGATTTAATTTCAAGATCACCCCAGGATTCTAAGTAATGAGGTGTAGCGCCAACATACTGAGCAACCTCTGCAGACTCATCTTCTTTCATCGCAAAAGCAACTGAAAGTGGTATTTTCTTTAAGCCTTTGACAAATTCACTACTATTTGGAAGAGAATATACAGGATTTACTCCTGCCATAATAAGTGCACCAATTGAATTCGAATTCAAATCTTTAACGAGCTGATTGACAGATTCATTATCTCCTTGGCGAGTTAAAATAATTGTTTCAGGATTAAAGGCCCTACTTTTTATAAATTCATTAATTAGTATAACTAAAGATTGGGCATTAACGTCTTGAACGCCCGTCAGAACTACAGCATCGCTTCCGGCAGCTAATATTTCATTTGTTACTTCGTCAACTGAGAGTTTAAGATTCTCTGGTAACGAAATGGGGCTGGAATCACCTTTCAAGTTCTGATACAACCTAACTAATGCAAGTTTCTGTTGAGAGGGTTTTAAGGTTATTCTAGTATCGGCGTTAGCACCTGATAGCGACATATTAGATTCAAATTGAATGTGGCGGGACATTGTCCCATCCTTTGGTACTCTGCTTTTTGCATAGGCAGAATCAAAACCACCACCTTGCCAATCACCTAGAAAATCTGCTCCAAAAGAAACAATAGTTTTTGCCTTTGAAAAATCATAGTTAGCAAGCCCCCTTCTTCCATACCTAAACTGATATGCATCAGCAGCAGCTGACTCTGATATTGCGTCGTAAACGACGTGTTCTACATTGTTGTATTTAGATTTAAAATCACTAATTAATTTTGAAGTACTAGGACTGGCAAATGTTTGAGTTAATAAAACTATTTTCTTTCCCTCTGCTTGAACGCCTTTTAATTTTTGTTTTATTTCTTTATAAAATAATTCCCAGGTTAATTCATTTCCATTCTTTGTGGGTCCCGAAAGACGATTACTATCATAAAGGTCTAAAACTGAAGCTTGTACTCTTGCATTAGTAGTACCATTTTCACCTGCCAGAGTATTGCATTCAACTTTGATAGGTCTGCCTTCTCTAGTTTTGATAAGAAGGCTGGCAAAATCATACCCATTAGCTATAGAAGTTGCATAATAATTCGCCACTCCAGGAATAATTTCCTCAGGCTGCACTACATAAGGAATTGATTTAATTACGGGACCTTCACAGGCAGCTAATGAGGCTGCAGCTGTACTAAATCCTACAAATTTCAAAAAATCACGCCTAGTTGTTGCGCTTGAAGAGAGGGTTTCCTTATCTGATAAAAATTCGTCAACAGGTATTTGTTCAACAAATTCTCTATACTTAATTTTTGCTACAGAAGGATCAACTGCAGGATTTAAATCCTGAAAATTTTTCCAATATTTTTTATTTGTTGACATTAGCTTATACTTCCTAAGTTTATTAATAATGACATTTACCACATTCAAGTCCTCCCATTTGAGCAGCAGTCAATTTATCGACTCCATATTTCTCAGAAAGAGCTTTGTGTATTTTTTCGTAATATCCGTTATCTTCGACTTTGACATTTGTTTCTCTGTGACAATTTATACACCAACCCATGGTCAACGGAGAGTGTTGATACATAATTTCCATTTCTTCAACTGGACCATGACACGTTTGGCATTCAATGCCAGCAACAGAAACGTGTTGAGAATGATTGAAATATGCAAAATCAGGTAAATTATGAATACGAATCCACTTGACAGGCTTTGTTTTACCTGTATATCTCTGATTTTCGTCATCCCAGCCAACTGCATTGTATAGCTTTTGAATTTCACCATCATAAAACTCTTTGCTATATTCTTCCGTAGCTGTTGATTCAGCCACCTCATAAATTGATTTGTGACAGTTCATACAAACATTAAGAGATGGAATACCTGAATGTTTGCTTACTCTAGCTGAAGAGTGACAATACTTACAATCGATTCCATTATCACCTGAATGAATCCTGTGCGAATAATGTATCGGTTGAATTGGTTCATAACCTTGATCGATACCAATTTGCATCAAATAACCATAAACGAAATATGCACTTGATAATAAGAAGATGATTGCAGTAACAAGCATCAAGAATTGATTTTTCACAAAAGCCTTCCACAGCGAAGGACCCTTAACAGCTTTCTTGACTTCTATGTCATTCTTGTTAGCAAAACGCCTAAGCGTTTGATTAACTAAAAACAGCCCTAAAGCTAGCAAAGTGAATAAGACGGCCAAGGCTGACAAAACTAACATTTTTGAAAATCCATCCTCGTTGCTAGAAGTTTGAGTTGTAGCAACAGTTGCTACAGCTGGCGGAGTTACTTTTTCTTGAGCTGTGTATGCTAAGATATTTGAAATATCTTGATCCGAAAATTGTGGATAAGCTGTCATTGCAGCTCCATTGTACTCATTATATATTCTGTTTGCATAATCGTCACCTGATTTTATCAAAGCAGAACTATTTCTTATCCAGGCATATAGCCATTCACGATCTAAACCCTCGTCTTCATAAAGCCTAGTTTCAACATTGCGCAAGGCGGGACCTGTCATCTTTTTATCGAGCTGATGGCATGCTGCACAGTTAGCATTAAATAATGCTTTACCTTTAATTGGATCATCGTCCTGGGCGTGGGTCAAAGAACTAAAAAATAAAGTAAATATAAGCCAAAGGAGAGTTAGGCTAAATTTTTGCATATTATGCTGAAACATATATTTTTGGGACGAGTTATTAAACAAATTCAGTGTTTTTGAAAAATTTTAAAATAACGGCGTAAAAATACGACATAATCGTCATTCTAAAAGTAATAAATATGAGTAAATTTATAATTTATAACGGTTCTAAATAAACTGTCTGGATAAAAAATACAAAACTCTATATTTTTATTTTATATATGCAATATTTAATATAGAGTTTTTAGTTTTTTTTTTTAAGATTTTATAAACTTATTTTAAGGATTTGAATTCATTAAAATAAGTTTAAATTAATTATTTTAAATTTGTAAATAAATTTTAATCTATGTCCTTAAAATTCTGGCTATTACCTATTTGGCTTGTTGCGTCTAACTTGTTCGCTCAAAAAGGAGAGCTCAACATACATTTCCATAAGAATATTGAAAAAGTAATTGAACTAAAAAAAGAAATCTACAAGGACAAAAATGGAATCAAAATTCAAATTTTCAGCGGTTCTAGATATTATGCTGATAAAATAGAAAAAAAGTTTCAAAGAGAATTTCCAGATTACAAAACAGAACTAGTATTCGAAACTCCAAATTACAAAATCTGGTATGGAAATTTTAATACAAGAATTGAAGCTGAAAGAGAGCTAATTAAAATCAAAGAAAAATTCAAAGAAGCTTTTTACTTTAAACCAAAACTGTCTAGTAGTTCAAGTTTTTGAATTACAATTTTTTCTTAACTGCAATCTCTTTAAAAGCTTCCAACACATCTCCTACAATCAAATCGTTGTAATCTCTTATCTGAATTCCACAATCATAACCCTTTGCAACTTCCTTTGCATCATCTTTAAACCTTTTTAATGACGCTAAGTCGCACGTTTGGATTACAACACCATCACGAATAATACGTATTTTGGAATCTCTGTAAATTTTTCCGGTGGTAACCATACAACCTGCAATTGTTCCAATTCTTGAGATCTTGAATGTTTCTCTTACCTCAGCAGAACCACTTACTTCTTCTTTAAAATCAGGTGATAACATACCCTCCATTGCATCCTTTAGATCATTTATAGCATCGTATATTATAGAGTAGGTACGTATGTCAATTTCTTCTTTTTCGGATATTTGGCGAGCATTTCCAGTTGGACGCACGTTAAACCCAATAATAATTGCATCAGAGGCAGAAGCTAAAAGAACATCACTTTCAGTAATAGCACCAACTGCCTTGTGGATAATATTAACTTGAATTTCTTCTGTAGATAATTTTTGAAATGAATCCGTTAAGGCTTCAACAGAACCATCTACATCCCCTTTAAGTATAATATTTAATTCTTTAAAATCACCAAGAGCTATTCTTCTGCCAATTTCATCAAGTGTAATATGCCTCTGGGTTCTGACAGTTTGCTCTCGTTGCAACTGAGTTCGTTTAGCTGCTATTTGTTTTGCTTCACGTTCATCGCTAAAAACGTTAAATTTATCCCCGGCTTGAGGTGCTCCATCAAGACCTAATATTGATATTGGTGTCGATGGTCCAGCGTTGTAGATATCCTGTCCTCTTTCATCATGCATAGCTTTGATCTTACCACTGTTTTTACCAGCTAAAACATAATCACCAACATTTAGTGTTCCGCCTTGAACAAGAACAGTGGAAACATATCCACGACCTTTATCTAAAAAGGCTTCAACTACAGTCCCTACAGCTGGTTTTACAGAATTTGCTTTCAATTCTAACAACTCAGCTTCCAATAAAACTTTTTCAAGAAGCTCTTGTACGCCATCACCAGTTTTTGCAGAAATATCATGAGATTGTATTTTACCACCCCAATCCTCAACCATTAAGTTCATGTTTGCTAAACCTTCTTTGATTTTGTCTGGATTTGCAGTAGGCAGGTCAACTTTGTTGATTGCAAAAACAATGGGTACACCCGCTGCTTGTGCATGTGAAATAGCTTCTTTAGTTTGAGGCTTTATATCGTCGTCGGCAGCAATTACTATTATAGCAATGTCAGTGACCTGCGTACCCCTAGCCCTCATGGCAGTAAACGCCTCATGGCCTGGTGTATCCAAAAATGCAATTTTTTGACCGCTTGATAATGTTACACCATAAGCCCCTATGTGCTGAGTAATACCACCCGATTCGCCTGCAATAACATTTTCTTCTCTTATATAGTCTAGCAATGAAGTTTTCCCATGATCAACGTGACCCATAACAGTAACAATTGGTGCACGTGGACTTAAATCTTCTTCTTTATCTGTGGTTTCTTCAATGGATTCATCGATGTCAGCCGTTATAAAATCAACAGAGTAACCAAATTCTTCCGCTACGATTGAAAGGGTTTCTGCATCCAACCTTTGATTCATTGTAACCATCATGCCAAGAGACATGCATGCCCCAATAATTTCAGCTACTGTAACATTCATCATAGTAGCTACTTCATTTGCTGTTACAAACTCCGTTACCTTAAGAATTTTGCTTTCAACAGCTTGCTTTTCAAGTTCTTTCTCTGTTTGTTGCTTGTGTTGATCTCTTTTATCTCTTCTATACTTTGCTCCCTTCCCCTTAGAAGATTTACCTTGAAGTTTTTCTAGAGTTTCACGGACCTGTTTTTGTACCTCTTCAGCAGATGGTTCAAGTTTCTGTGTGTTTTGCTTAAATTTATTTATGCCTCCTTTAGACTTTGGCTTTTGAACTGTAGTTTCACCACCAGCTTTACTTATTCTTCTACGCTTTTTCTTTGAGACTTGATTATTATCTTCTTGTTTAGCTGTTTTTGGATCAACGGAATCTGTTTTATCAAATTTTGATAAATCAATTGTTTTACCCGTTGATTTTGGACCGCTTAACTTTGCATAATTGGTATCAAGTTTTTCTAAAGCATCTTTATCAATTGGCTTATCCGTAGATTGTTTTATGTCTTTTTTAGCGTTAACGTTTTCATTCTTATCTGCGTCTGTTAAATCATCATTTGGTTTATTAGCTGGTGTTATATCTTTTTTCAAATTGATTGACCCAATTTTTTTTGGACCTTCCAAAGAAATTTTAGTGTTAATAACTTTTTGGATATTCTCATCTCTCTGTTTTTCCTCAATCTCTTTCTCACGTTTTAACCTTAGCTCTTCCTTCTCTTTTAGTTTTGCGGCACCAAGTTGATTAGAAGCTACCTTCTTGTTTGCATCAGTTTGAAATTCACCAAAAAGCAATTCATAAACTTCTGAAGAAATTTTAGTAGTGGGTCGCTTTTCAACTTGAATACTCTTAGACTCTAAAAAATCAATAGCACGGTCAATTGAAATATTTAATTCTCTTAAAACTTTACTCAATCTTACGTTATCCGCCATATTAAACTCAATTATAATTAAATATAGGTTTTTTTTTAATCTTCAAACTCCTCCTTCAAAATTCTTATTACGTCTTCAATAGTCTCTTCTTCAAGGTCAGTACGTTTGGCAAGATCATCTAAATCTTGTTCTAAAACACTTTTAGCTGTGTCTAACCCAACTTTGGAAAACTCTTCAATAATCCAAGCATCAATTTCATCTGAAAACTCGGATAATTCAACATCTTCCTCAACTCCTTCTCTAAAGACATCAATTTCATATCCTGTCAAACGACCAGCGAGTCTAATATTATGACCTCCACGACCTATGGCTTTACTTACTTCCTCAGGCTTTAAAATTACCTCAACTCGTTTTGTGTCCTCGTCAATTTTGACTGAGGTTACCCTTGCAGGACTCAATGCCCTAGTAATGTATAATTGAAGATTGTTAGTATAATTAATTACGTCAATATTCTCGTTCCCAAGTTCGCGGACTATACCATGTATTCGAGATCCTTTCATTCCAACACAAGCACCTACCGGGTCAATTCTGTCATCATATGAATCAACAGCAACTTTTGCTTTTTCGCCAGGTATTCTAACAACATTCTTAATGGTAATTAAACCATCAAAAACTTCAGGAATCTCCTGCTCAAAAAGTTTTTCTAAAAATTCAGGAGCAGTTCTTGACAATATTATATTTGGCTTGCTTCCTTTCAATTCAACACTTTCGATAACACCCCTAACGCTTTCTCCTTTTCTGAAAAAATCCGATGGGATTTGTCTGTCCTTTGGCAAAATCAATTCATTCCCCTCGTCGTCTAAAAGAATGACGGCTCTGTGCCTAATATGATGAACCTCCGCAGAGTAAATTTCTCCTTCTAATTCTTTGAATTGCTTGTAAACATTAGTATTATCGTGCTCTTGAATCTTCGCAATTAAATTTTGCCTCAAAGATAAAATTGATCTTCTACCTAAATCAAATAACTTAACTTCTTCAGAAACGTCTTCTCCGACCTCAAAATCGGGTTCGATCTTTCTTGCCTCTGTTAATGATATTTCTTGATTCTCGTTTTCTACCTCTCCGTCGGCAACAACTATTCTGTTTCGCCAAATTTCCAAGTCACCTTTATCTGGGTTGATAATGATATCAAAATTATCGTCATCGCCAAATTTCCTTTTTAATGCGTTCCTAAAAACATCTTCCAAAATCGACATTAGCGTTACGCGGTCTATGAGTTTATCATCCTTAAATTCTGAAAATGACTCAATAAGTGCTAAATTTTCCATAATTATAAATTTCTTAGAATACTAATTTTATTCGTGCGCTATCAATATCATTATAATTGATTTTCACACTTTTTTGTACTGTTACTTTACCTTTTCCAATTGGCTTAGGTTCCCTTGTCTTCCATTCTAAAAGAATATTTTGATCACTAACATCTTTTAAAACAGCTTCATACTTTTCGTTGTCACATGTAACAAGGTTAAGGATTCTTCCTATATTTTTTACATATTGACGACGATGAACAAGTGGTGTATTAGCTCCAGCAGAAGAAACTTCTAAAGAGAAATCTTCGCTGTCTCTATCCAAATTATTTTCTAAAGACCTACTTAATTGAACACAATCGTCCACGGTTACACCATTATCTCCATCAATTGTAACATTTACTTTATTACCTAACGATAATTCAAAATCAATCAAGAACAAGTCTTTTCGCTTTTTAAAATATTCCTTTAATATTTCTGTAATTTTATTTCTCAAAATATGATACAAAAAGAGGGGACTCTCCGTCCCCTCAAATAATTTTTATTAATTCTTCGTTGCAAATATAAGTTATAAAAGTTAATTTTTGCAACTTTAGTGAAGCTTTATTTGATCAAGCCAAAAAAAGCTCTAATCAAAATAAAAGCTCTTGTTGGCCCACTAGGGCTCGAACCTAGACTCTTCTGGACCAAAACCAGACGTGTTGCCAGTTACACCATGGGCCACTAAATATAATGAGGATGCAAATTTAGAATAATATTTTGATAATTCAATAACATTTTTTGCGATTAAATTTAAAACACTTTTATTAACAATGGGTACATTTAAAACCCATAATTTATTATTAAATTCGCTTTGAATTAATTTAAAAAATTTGAATTTAAACTTTAAACGCTGGAATCTGATCTTGGGATGGATAGCTTTTTCCATCGCGTTGATTGTATACACAATGACAGTTGAACCAACGGTTGGCTGGTGGGATACTGGTGAATATATTTTAACATCATCAAAACTAGAGGTTGGCCATCCGCCAGGAGCTCCTCTTTTTCAAATGCTTGGAGCCTTTTTTTCGATTTTTGCTTCAGAGCCAGCAAAAATAGGCTACGTGTTAAATATGATGAGCGCTACATCAAGTGCATTCTCCATACTTTTCATGTTCTGGTCAATTGTTTTAATCCTAAAGAAAATTATTGCTCAAAAATCGAAACTAAATGACAACTCTAAGATAGCTGTTTTAAGTTCAGCATTTGTTGGAAGTTTAGCTTTTGCTTTTACGGATTCTTTTTGGTTTAATGCAGTTGAAACCGAAGTTTATGCAATGGCAACCCTCATCATGTCGCTTATGTTTTATTTAGGCCTTAGATGGCAAAATGAAATGCATACTCCCAAAGGAAATCGATGGCTAATTTTAATTTCTTTTATAGTAGGTCTTTCATTTGGAGTACATTTTATGGGGCTTTTAACAATTCCTGCAATTGGACTTCTTTATTTTTTTGAAAACTATAAAACAATTACTATTAAAAATTTTATTGCTGCAAACATTATAGTGACAGGTGTTTTATTATTTGTTTTCAAACTTCTAGCGCCAAATATTTTACGCTACTTCAGTATCCTTGAAATTTTCTTTGTAAACACAATAGGTCTGCCATTCAATTCGGGGTCAGTCATTGCTTTAATATTATTAGTATACTTAATTTATTGGGGTTTAAAATACACAAAAGAAAAAGGTTATGTAAATTTAAATACTGGCTTGATGTGTCTAACATTTGTTATCATTGGGTTTACGTCCTGGCTCATGCTCCCCATTCGTGCTAATGAAAATGTACCAGTAAATGAGAACAACCCTTCAAGTGCGAGAGAGTTATTGGCTTACTACAACCTTGAACAATATCCTGAGACTAAACTGTTTTATGGTCCCCAATTTACAGACTACCTTTCTGATGAAGATGATGAAGAACCATATATTGATGATAAACCAAAATATGAGAAAGATTTAAAATTAGGGAAGTATGTGATTGTTAATGATTACAAAGACGCTAAACAAAATTACAATAAAGATCACGCATCATTTCTTCCTCGAATGTGGAGCCCTGAACACACTGAAAATTATTTAGACTATACTGGTTTTTTAAATTACAAAATTAGAAATTTCAAATATTTTTTTGATAATTACAATGATCCTCAAAAACTATATGAATCCGTTAAAAAATCCATCTCCGAAGCTGAGAAAAAAATTGAAACACGGGAAGATTACATTGATTTTCTTAAAGAATTTGGTCAATTAGGTTATATAGATATTGAAAAACCTTCGCTGTTTGATAACATTTATTACATGTTTGACTATCAATTAGGTTATATGTACTGGCGATATTTTATGTGGAACTTTTCGGGTCGCCAAGATGACATACAGGGGAAAAAGAATAATCATGGAAATTGGATCACTGGAATAAATCCTTTAGATAGTTATTTGCTTGACATGACTCAAGAAAATCTCCCAAGTGGTGTAAAAAACAATAAAGCAAGAAACACTTACTTCTTGCTACCCCTTTTATTAGGTCTAATAGGAGTCTTTTTTGTTTTCAAAATAAATAAAAAAATGTTCTGGACAATGCTAGTATTTTTTCTCTTTACTGGAATTGCAATTCAGGTCTATACCAATGTAAGACCTTATGAGCCTAGAGAGCGTGATTATTCTGTTGTTGGATCCTTTTACGTCTTTGCAATGTGGATTGGTATAGGGGTTTATGCTATTTATTATTGGTTAAAAAAATATTTGCAATCAAAGTTTCTGGCACCTGCTATTGGCCTATTGTGTCTAATTATAGTACCTGGAATTCTAATATCCCAAAATTGGGATGATCATGACCGCTCCGGTCGAAGAACAGCACATGCTGCCGCTATTAATTACTTAGAATCTTGTGACCCTAATGCAATTATATTTACCATTGGTGATAATGACACCTTTCCCCTTTGGTATGCACAAGAAGTTGAAGGAATTCGTACAGATGTACGAGTTGTTTGTACGAGTCTTTTTAATGTTGATTGGTATATAGACCAAATGAAAAGGAAAGCCTATGAAAGCGACCCTATCCCGTCTAAACTAACTCATGAAAAATACAAATGGGGAACTCGAGACCAAGTTATTATACCCAAAGACAATATCGTGGAACAGCACATGCAAAAAGTTAATGACTCCTTGCTGAATAATGGAACAGATATAAAGAATTTTATAGATTTTATAGCAAGTGATCAAGAGGTCACAAAATATGGTTTCATAAGAGACAGAATAGGTTATCCAATAAACCGTGAGAGAAGAAATAAAGAAATGCAAATAGACTTTGCCCCAACAAATAAAATAAAAATACCTGTTAATAAGGAAGTCGTTCTCAAAAATGGCATTGTGCCCAAAAAGGATGCTAATAAAATTGTTGATTTTATTGAGATTGAAATCGAGGAAGGAGCTATAATGAAAAACAGATTAATGATGCTGGATATCATAGCTGAAAATAATTGGGAGAGACCAATTTATTTCAGTGGCGGATCCTATGCAGCAGCAGATTACATTTGGATGGAAGATTATCTGCAACTTGACGGATATGCTTATAAATTAGTTCCAATAAAAAATGATTCCGAAAGTAAATACTCCTTGGGACGCATTGACTCAGAAAAAATGTACAAGCTTGTCAAAAATTGGGAATGGGGCAACAGTGGTAACCCCAATATGTATCATGACATTGAAACTAGAAGAAATTGTTTCACATATAGACTCTATATGCTGAGTTTAATTGATAAATTATTGGAAGAAGGAGAATTAAAAAAAGCAGAAGAAATTGCTGATTTGGCGATGGAAAAAATGCCAATTGAAATTTTTGGAGTTGACTCCATTGACGAATATATGATTTTTTACTACAAACTTAAAGCAAATGATAAAGCTCGAAATTTGTACCGAAAGATGATATCTAGATTTCAAGAAAATTTAATTTATTATAGTAAACTTTCTGCATCGAATCGATACAATTACAGGAATGAATACAAGCATGACATTGAGAGATACGTGTTTATGACAGAAATGATAACTCTTTATGAGGACGAGTCATACGTCAAAACTGAAAATGAAAAGCTAGTAGGCTTTTACAACCTATTTACAAAAAATGATCCGTTAAATATTGATGAAAAATCGGAAGAATAAATTCTACATATATTCTTCAAGTAAACTAATAATAGTAGTTGCGTCTGATTCTCCACTTTGACGCCATTTCATGTCTCCAAACTTATAGATGATTAATGTTGGTAAGGATTTAATTCGTAGCGCCTGTGAAAGGTCTTTGTTCTTGTTTACATCAATTTTAATAACTTTAGCTTTATTGCCTAAAGCAGAGGCAACATCGCTAAGAACTTCATGCATAGTTGCAGAAGAATCGTCCTGTTCTGAAAAAAAATCGAACAAAACTGGAACATCTACATCAATTAAGTCACCAAATTTTGACATCCATTTAAGTTCTAATCTGTTTGAAAACTAATACCTCTAAGCTGTTCAATACAATATTAAAAAAAGATATTTAAATCCTCTATTTTTTTTTAATTAATAATTTTAAGTTGTTTGTTCTCTTTTTCTTAGCGTGATGACCGATATTTCAGGCCAAATCCCAACTCTGCCAGGAAATGCTAAATATCCAAACCCTCGATTTACATTTAAAATTTGTCCAGATTCTTCATAAAGACCTGCCCAATATTTATAGCGCCATTTAATAGGACTCCATTTAATAAATCCCGGTATTTCAATCCCAAACTGCATCCCGTGAGTGTGACCGCTGAGTGTTAATTGATAATGAAACTTATCATCAATTACTTCATGATTCCAATGTGATGGATCATGACTTAATAAAATTTTAAAATCATTAGCGTCAATCTTGGATGTTGCCTTTTTAAGATTCCCCTTTTGCTTAAATCCCTTACCCCAGTTTTCAACCCCAATGATTGCTAAACGTGAATTCTTCCTAGATATAAACTTAGCCTCATCAAGAAGTAACTGGAAACCCATTTCCTTTTGAACATCTATCATGTCCTGAAAGTTTTTTTCCTTGTCTTTTTCTGATGGCCATGCAGTATAATCACCATAGTCATGGTTACCCAATATTGAAAAAACCCCATCCTTTGCATATAATTTAGAAAACGTAGACTTCCATGGAATCAACTCTGAAGTTCTACTATTTACCAAATCCCCTGTAAACATAATTGAATCTGACCCTTGCTTATTTATTAAATCAATAGCATATTCAACTTTGTTTTTATTATCTAAACTGCCACAGTGAATGTCACTGATTTGTGTAATTTTGTATCCTTCAAAATCATCTGGTAAGTCATCAAAAAAAAGATTGTAATTTAAAACTTTAAAATTATATTTCCCTTTTGTTATACCGTGCAAAATAGAAAAAAAAGGCACTGAAGCTAGAGCGAGTGCTAGCTGACTTACAAATTTTCTCCTTGAACTAAAAAAATTAACATTTTTACCTTCTGTTTTCAAAGACTTGAGAAAGTTAAATAAACCTTCAAATGAGCGAAAAATGTCCTCGGTCAACATTATCCCAACTAAAATAAATTTTGGCACAAATAAAAGCACAAAAAGCGCAAAGGAAGAATAAAATCCTGGACTCAGCCCTGATAAACGATCAAAAGTTAACGTCTGATAAACAAAATTACCTAGAACCCCTACAGAGCATAAAACATAACTCAAAGTAACCCAATGATTTCTAGTAATAGCCCTCAGACTTTGAAATGCATAGAAATCAAATGCTAAAAAAATTATCAAGAAAAAAAGTAATCTTGTCATTTATAAATTTTGATCAAAAATAATCAAAACTTTAAGACCATTCGCATAATAAAAATTTTTAACGAAGCTTTTAGAATTCTTTAATTTTAGTATCTTACAAACTCAATTTAATGTGTTAATTAAATACAAAAAACTCTTTCAACGCATAAAAATTTTAGGTTTATAATTTATGACCCAAAAAAATAATTCGTCAGCCTTAGCTACTTTAGTAACAGTGTTTTTTTTCTGGGGCTTTATTGCTGCCTCAAATGGAGTTTTTATTCCGTTTTGCAAAACTTATTTTAATATAGACCAATTTCAATCACAATTAGTTGATTTTGCTTTTTATGGAGCCTATTACCTTGGAGCATTATTGTTGTTTATTTGCTCCAGCGCGATAAAAAAAGATGTTTTAAATAATTGGGGATACAAAAAAGGAATAGTGTATGGCTTACTAGTCTCTGCCTTGGGGGCTTTAATTATGTTTCCATTTATTGACAATGCACAGCAAGGAGATACTGCTGTTTTTTATCTTGTGTTAATTGCTCTTTTCGTAGTGGGATTAGGGTTTTCACTACAACAGACTGCAGCTAACCCATTTGTTATTTCATTAGGAAATCCAAGAAATGGAGCCCAGCGCCTAAATTTAGCTGGAGGTGTAAATTCTTTTGGAACTACCATTGGGCCAATTGTTATTGCGATGATTATTTTTGGATCAACCCCACTCTCAGGTGATATGCTTAATGAAATGATTAAAAACAATGAAATTAAACTAACTACAATTCAATATCTATACATTGGAGTAGGAATTTTATTTTTAGCCGCTGCCGGACTCTTCCATTTTTCAAAAAATCTTTTAAACCCAAAAACTAAGGAAAGTTTTGAGCCTGCAAATAAAGCAAAGACCAGTTTAATTATTTTAACTCTGATAATAGCAATTTGTTTTTCAATAATATTTTACACTTATACAATTCAAGTCGATAAAACTAAATTAATTGAAAATTTTCGTCTGCTATTTCTTTCAATCAGCTTAGCCTCAGTCATTGTCTGTGTTTTTTATGCTAACAAAAAAGCCTCAAAAAATTCAAAAGGATGGGGGGCTATGAAATACCCTCAATTGGTGCTTGGAATGTTAGCTATTTTTACTTATGTTGGGGTTGAGGTAACTATTCAAAGTAATTTAGGTGAGTTGCTAAAACCATTAAATAACTCGCTTGACAACTTAAATGCGCTAGGCACCAAAGGAATGAATGATGCTGAAATAGCGCCATTGATTTCTCTTTACTGGGGCGGACTGATGATTGGCCGTTGGGTAGGGGCAATAACAGTCTTCAATCCAAGCAAAGGACTTCGGAAATGGCTTCTCATTTTAGTTCCCTACATTGCTTTTGGAGTTATCTTGTTAGTTAACTTCGGGAAATACTCAGTGTTCGAAATCATTCTCTTTGCTTTTTGTATAGCTATCCAAATTTGCGGATTTTTCCTAGCAAAAGATAGTCCGACTAAAACTTTGAAAATATTTAGTTTGTTAGGTATTGTAGGAATGGGTATTGGTGTGTTTGCTTCAGGTGAATTTGCTCTTTATGCATTATTATCAGGTGGGTTGTTTTGCTCTATAATGTGGCCATGCATATTTACTCTAAGCATAACAGGTCTGGGTAAATATACCTCTCAGGGATCAACGTTTCTAATTATGATGATTTTAGGTGGTGCTATAATACCCCCACTCCAAGGTAAATTAGCTGATATATTTAGTATACAGTCATCATATTGGGTGGCCATAATTTGCTTCATTTACCTACTTATTTATGCATACAGAACTAATACAGCCTTAAGTAAACAGGGAATTAACACAAAATAATAAAGGAAGTAGTTTAAAATGGAAAAAGAAAAACGATTATTCCTACTTGACGCATATGCATTAATCTTTCGAGGATACTATGCATTTATCAAAAATCCAAGAATTAATTCTCAAGGATTAGATACCTCTGCAATTCTTGGCTTCACAAATTCGCTACTAGATGTTATAAAACGAGAGCGACCAGATTATCTTGCGGTTTGCTTTGATAAAGGAGGAAGTGATGATAGAATTAAGATTTTTCCTGAATATAAGGCTAACAGAGATGAAACTCCGGAAGGCATCAAAGTTGCTGTTCCTTACATCTTTAAAATTCTGGAAGCTATGCATATACCAGTAATTATTAAGGAAGGATATGAAGCAGATGATATAATAGGGACAATTGCAAAAAAAGCTGAAAAAGAAGGGTATCAAACCTACATGGTCACACCTGACAAGGATTTCGCACAGCTGGTTAGTGAAAATATTTTTATGTACCGCCCAATGTTCGGAGGGGGTTATGAAACTTGGGGTGTTGAAGAAGTAAAATCTAAATTTGAAGTAAACCATCCGAAACAAGTCATTGACTTCCTAGGAATGAAAGGAGATGCGGTAGATAATATACCTGGTATTCCTGGAGTTGGAGACAAAACCGCAAAAAAATTTATTAATCAATACGGTAGCATTGAGGGATTAATTAACAACATTCATGAGCTAAAGGGAAAGATGAAAGAAAAAGTAGAGGCAAACTCTGAGATGGGGCTTCTCTCAAAAAGGCTTGCTACCATTATACTTGACGCACCAGTAGATTTTGAACCAGAAAATTTTAAAGTAAAGAGTCCAAATCAAAAAAAAGTTACTGATATCTTCAGTGAGCTTGAGTTTAGAAGGATGGCAGAGAATTTCACGAAAACATTTTCACCATTATCGGAAAAAGAATCTAAATCTGGAAAAATTAATATTGATCAGAATAATAATAAAAATCCCTTAGTTGCTGGCAGTGGTCAATTTTCACTTTTTGATGAAGTATCAGAAAGTTCAGAAAAAAAATCTGTTATAAATAGATCCAATATCAATTCAACATCACACTTCTACCAATATATTGAATCAGATTTGGCTTTTAATCTATTCTTACAGGAATTATTGAAAAAAAAATCTGTGAGTTTTAAANTAGAAACAACAAATCATAACGCGCTNAAAGCGAGTCTTATTGGTATAGCATTNTGTTGGGNAGCACANAAAAGTTTCTACATTCNNTTTTTGGAAAAAGAACCTGAGGTCTATAATAAATTAAAGAAGCTTAAANCCTTTTTTGAAAGCACTACAATTGAAAAAATTAGCCAAAACCTAAAATATGATCTAAAAGTTCTATCAAAATATGGTGTTGAGTTAAATGGGCCCCTTTTTGATTCGATGATTGCACATTATTTAATTAATCCAGATATGAATCATAGTTTGCAATTACTTTCGGAGACATATCTAAATTATAAACCCGCTACAATTGAAGAAATAAGCGGCAGAAAAGTTAAAGAGCAAATTGAGTTAAGTGATTTAAATGTTAAAGATATGGCCCAATATTCTGGAGAATTGTCAGACATCACGTTTCAACTTGCACATCATTTTAAAAATGAAATGGTGAAAACTGAAATTATGGAATTATTTAATACANTTGAAATACCATTGGTNAAAGTCTTGTCATCAATGGAATTGGAAGGTATAAAATTAGATGCTAATTTTCTTAACAACTTGGCTGGTGATCTTGACATTGATATAAAAGTTTTAGAAAGAGAAATTTATGACATGGCTGGTGAAATATTCAATATTGGCTCTCCAAAACAATTAGGTATAATTTTATTTGAAAAATTAAAACTAGTTGATAAGCCCAAAAAAACAAAAACTGGGCAATATAGCACTGCGGAAGATGTGATGACTTATTTATCTAAGGACCACAGTATTGTAAAAAAAATTTTAGATTACCGCGCTTTAACAAAACTAAAGAGCACTTATGTAGATGCTCTTCCAAACCAGATTTTACAAGAAACNGGTCATATTCATACCGAATATTTGCAGACAGTTGCTTCTACTGGTAGACTAAGCAGTGTCAATCCAAATTTACAAAACATACCAATAAGAACTGAGCGTGGTCGCCAAGTTAGAAAGGCTTTTATTGCTAGAAATCAAAACTTTGTGTTGTTAGCAGCAGATTATTCACAAATCGAATTGAGGGTAATAGCATCATTAAGTGAAGAAACTTCTATGATTGATGCTTTCAAGTCAGGAGAAGACATACATGCATCCACAGCCTCAAAAGTTTTTAATACCCCAATTGAAGAAGTTACCCGAGAACAGCGCATAAATGCTAAAACAATAAATTTTGGGATCATTTACGGAGTATCTGCTTTTGGTTTGAGCAATCAGACAGAATTGAGTAGATCTGAAGCTAAGGAACTAATAGAAGCATATTATAAAAACTATCCAAAACTACAGGNATTTATAAGTAAGCAAGTCAATTTTGCGAGAGAAAATGGATACGTTAAAACCATTTTTGAGCGTCGTCGATATTTAAGAGATATCAATTCCAGAAATGCTGTGGTCCGCGGAGCAGCCGAACGAAATGCAGTGAATGCTCCTGTTCAGGGAAGTGCAGCAGATATTATTAAAATTGCAATGATTCGTATTAGTGAAAAATTAAAAGCTGGAAATTACCAAACTAAAATGCTGTTGCAAGTTCATGACGAACTCGTTTTCGATGTCTATAAGCCTGAACTAGAAAATATTAAAATATTAATTAAAACAGAAATGGAAAACGCTTATGAGATGAGTGTACCTCTTGAAGTTGAAATTGATATTGGAAAAAATTGGTTNGAAGCGCACTAAAGACCTAATGCTTTTTCAACAAGGTTATTCATTAAAATCTCCTTAGGATTTTCTAATGCTTCTTTTACAGCAACTAAAAATCCTACTGACTCCTTACCATCAATAATTCGATGGTCATACGACAGAGCGACATACATCATTGGTCTGATCTCAACTCTCCCNTCAACTGCCACAGGTCTCTCAATAATATTATGCATTCCTAAAATTCCACTCTGCGGTGGGTTTATAATTGGAGTTGATAACATGCTTCCAAAAACCCCTCCATTTGATATTGTAAATGTTCCTCCGGTCATTTCGTCAACTGTTATTAAACCGTCTCTAGCTCTGACGGCTAGNCGCTTAACTTCTAATTCTACTCCTCTAAANGTCAATTTTTCAGCATTTCTAATAACAGGAACCATCAACCCCTTTGGCCCTGAAACGGCAATACTGATGTCACAGAAATCATATGAAATCATTTCCNTTCCATCAATCATTGAGTTAACTGCTGGAAATAATTTTAAAGCCCTTACTACTGCTAAAGTAAAAAAACTCATAAATCCTAAATTAACTCCATGTTTTTCACTAAATACCNCTTTAAACTGTTTTCTAATTTCAAATATTGGGGTCATATCCACCTCATTGAAAGTTGTTAACATAGCTGTTTCGTTCTTTGCGGCAACTAATCNATCTGCAACTTTTCTCCGTAGCAGTGAAAGTTTTTTACGACTTAAGGTTCGATCTGGACTTCCAGACTTTTCGCCCATTGAAGGAATTGTAGTGATAGCTTCTTCATTTTTGATTACTATGTCCTCAGCGATTACTTTTATTGAACTGGAATCAATCTGTTCTTCATGTGAAATTTTATTTTCCGCCTGCGCTGAATCGTCTGCTGATTTAGATTTAACAGAAAGTGAGGAAGGTTGAACCGGNACTTTAATTTCAGCGGGGGATTCCTTAGCAGATTTGTTATCTGATGAATTAGAATCTTTTGTAGCAGAGGTATCAATTAAACAAACTACGGCACCAACTTCAACTGCATCACCAACTTCCGCTTTCAAAGTAATAACTCCACTTTCTTCTGCTGGAAGTTCAAGAGTTGCTTTGTCGCTGTCAACTTCAGCAATAGCTTGATCTTTTTCAACATAATCACCATCTTCAACTAACCATTCGGCTATTTCAACTTCGGTAATTGACTCGCCCGGAGAAGGCACCTTCATTTCTAAAATCATATTAGAACAAATAATTAAATGACCTTGTTAATAACTTTAAAAGTTTGGTTCAAAGTTAATATTATATTCAATCTGTCACAATATTTTTAAAACTATTTTAAACTACGGCCTACGCTATTAAATTCGAAAAAAATAAGATGTTATAGCAATTTTTGATATAAGCTAACGCTTTATAATTCGCTTGTAAATATTTTGTGATTTAGACTCCATTTTTACGATATAAATCCCACTACTTAAATTCTTCATTGGTATCTCTTTTTGTGTTGTTTTATGCAGTTCTCGTCCATTTAAATCATATAAAGTGATATATAAATCATCTATATTAGAATTTAGATACAAAATATCATTTACAGGATTTGGATATAGATAAACTTGTTCCAAATCAAAAGTACCTCCACCCAAAATTAACTCGGTTTCACAAAAGGTAAGTGAGAAATCATTTAAGATTCCTGCATCCTGATTAAAGTAGTCTCGAACTCCTAAAACCCACGTGCCAACACTACTTTTACCATCAAATGCAGATAATGGCTCACCTGTTGGTCTATATGTACCCTGTGTAGGATTATCACAAATAACATCAAGGTTGGCTTCATCATCGAAAGTTATATCAAGGTCAACTTGGTCCTGACAATAATCACTATTGAGCAAATTCACTTGAGTTCCGTCAGGGTGCTGAAGGATTATGTTTAAATCGCCTATGTATGCATGNGTGATATCAATATTAAAATTGACATCTGATATTGTAACATTTTCTGCAACCTGCACATACTGAACTAGAAAATCTCCAAATTCATTTTCACCAGCACCATCTGGTATAGGTAAATTAAGATTTTGTTCTGAGTTGTATGTGTAACAGCTAGTGTTAAAATAGTAATCAATACTAAACGGAGTGGTATTCAAGGCATAAAAAATATGGTTAACTCCTTTCACCATCAATCGACATGACAACGAGGGAAGATCAGGAACGGTTATTTCTGCATTTCCATTATTAGGAATACCTTCAGCCAATACAATGTCAAAATTTTCACCTGAATCAACAGAAAGCAGTATGTCAACCGCTGACGCATTAATGCCATTTGCGTCAGTTCCAGCAACATTCCATGTAATAATTTCAGTAGAACCTGAACTCCATGTTAAATCTAACTCAGATTGAGATGTAACTTGAAATGGTGATCCAGTATCAATAACTTCAATAGTCATTAAATCGGTTGCAACTTGACCCGTAGAGTCGTCTCCTGTAAATCCACTTCCATTATCCCTTACAGTAAACGCAAAGTTCAAAGTTCTGGGAACATTAGCTGTAACTTCCCAAGTAGATGATAAACTGTTAGCAACTACTGTTTCTAATTTTGGAAAATATCGTGTAGGTGATGTTGTAGGTAAAATAGATCTATAAAGTGGACCCTGGTCCCAGTTAGATTGTGGAGTTCCTGACCCTGGAGCTGGCTCTGTATCATTTTGTGACCAATTATAAGTTAGTGTTTCCGTTCCGTCAGGGTCAGATGCAAAACCAGTCAGAGCAAATGCCGTNCCAGTTGGTATCACATAATCAATTCCCGCATCCGCCGTTGGAGGTTGGTTTTGAATAATCTGACTTTCTTCGCAGATTGCAATTNTTATGTCATTGTAAGCATTATACCCCGTTTTTATATAGCCCCCAATATCTCTAATATTGACATAATTAAAATGAGCATCACTCTGATTTTGTACATTTGGTGGACAAATGCCAGCGTAGCCCATAATCGAGCTTCCACTCCCCGGTTCAACTTCAGTATTATACCCTGATCTACTGCATCTATTCATAGTATGAAATCCATAAAATTGGTGACCCATTTCATGTGCAACATAATCGATATAAAAAGGATCACCTACCGGATTGTTTGACCCGGTCCATCCTCGTCCCTTATGAAAGTTGTTTTGTGATACTGCTGCACATACACAACCTAAACATCCAGCATTACCGCCTCCAGAATCATTGTAATTATGACCTATATCATAATTACTTACACCAATAATATTGTCCAATGTTTGTGCAGTNGTTGTATTGTACTCATTGTTCCAAGGATCTGTATTTGGATTTAAAAAAATAACTTCATCATTATTAGCAACCAAAAGTAGTCTGATACCTAAATCACGTTCATAAATTTCATTGACNCTGTTTATTGATGTGACCATAGCTGCTAGCACATTTGTTTTTTGTTGTAATTCAGTGCCAGTCCCTGCAAAATTTTGTGCATATTCTCCCGTGCAACTTAATGCTAATCTGTACTTTCTAAGCTTCTGATCATCTATATCACCTGGTCCGCTTGACAAAAGAGAATTATTTTGAGCTATTCGTTGAGCATCTGTTTGAATATGGCATTCAAAATCTGAACTTTTAATAACTGAATTTTTCTCAAATACAAAGTGTAATGATTTATCATCACTGGCGTAAGGCTCAATATATAAAGATGATCGGGTCCCAGAATTTGATANGGCATGAAANCCAAGTGGNGTAATACTNAACCTAATTGTAGCTGTTGGATCATCAACACCAACTCCTTTATAAGTTTGAATCANTGTATAGCGCAATTGAAGTTCAGGTTCCATTATTGAAGACTTAAAAATCTTAAATAATTCCATTTCACCAGACATACTTGGAAATTCTAATAAGACATATTTATTTGTTTCGCGAACAAATTCGTCCTCTAGAAATTGACTGAGCGAATTCAAATCTAAACGAAATACATTATAGCTCTCTAAGTAAATACCCTTTTCTGATAATTTTTTTACTTTATTTAGCTCTGATTTACCAACTGTTTCCCANTAAGATTTTTTTTGGCTTTGAGCATTAAAAGTTATAAAAATGAATATTAAACTNATTACAATATTTTTCATATTAGACAAATAAAAATTTAAGTATTACTTATTTACTTTCTTCCTTTTTTTACTTTTTCTTTGGTTGTTTTTTGATTTGTCAAATACAAAATCTACTACCTCTTGATGTCTTCTTTTTGACCTTGTCGCGCTACCTGCCGCAGGTGCACTATAGGACCGGCGTGAGGCAACTCTCCATTCTTTTGCAGGCTCAAAATGCATAAGTATATGTGAATAAGCTCCCATGTTACGTGGTTCTTCCTGAGCCCAAACGACATCCACAGCTTTTTTATACTTAGATAAAATAGAATTGATGAGTTCTGTGGGAAGAGGGAATAGCTGTTCAATACGAATTAATGCCACATCATTTCTAACCATTAAATCTCTATGATTTAATAAATCATAATAAAACTTTCCTGTAACAAATACGAGTGTTTTTATTTTTTGTGGTCTGGCATCCAGATCATCAATTAATAATTGAAAGCTCCCATTTGTGAAGTCTTCCACTTTTGAAATTACATTTGGGTGCCTTAGCAAACTTTTAGGGGTAAAAACAACCAATGGCTTTCTGTAATTTGCTTTCAATTGTCGTCTAAGCAAATGAAACATATTTGCAGGAGTTGAACAATCTACTACAAACATATTATTTTTTGCGCACAACTGCAGATATCTTTCCATACGACCCGAAGAGTGTTCAGCACCTTGACCCTCATANCCATGGGGCAACAATATTACAATTCCATTTGGAGTCTTCCACTTGTTTTCACCAGATGAAATATATTGATCAATCATAATTTGAGCGCCATTACTGAAATCTCCAAACTGAGCCTCCCAAATGGTTAAGGTTCGTGGACTTGCCATAGCATAACCATAATCAAAGCCAAGTACACCATATTCAGATAGAAGAGAGTTATAAATATTAAACTTGCCTTGATAATTACTAATATTNTTTAGCAATAAAATTTCCTCTTCACTATCTTCAACTTTTACNACCGCATGCCGATGAGAAAAAGTCCCTCTTTCAACGTCTTGACCAGAAATGCGAACATCATAACCCTCTTCTAGTAAGGATCCATAAGCAAGGTGCTCCGCCATCGCCCAGTCTAATTTATCTCCCTCAAACATCTCACTTCGGCTATTAACAAGTTTTTTAATTTTTCTAATAAACTTTTTATCACTCGGAAGAGTTGATATGGCTTTGACAATTTGAGTTAATTTATCCCTAGAATAAGTAGTGTTAGTATCATCTANCATCTGTTCTGCCTTTGCTCTCTTAAAATCTTGCCATTCCTCTTCCATAAAAGGAGTAATCAAAGTTTTATCTTCTTTGCGAGAATTTTCTAATTCGGACTCTAAACTGGCTTTATAATCAGACTCATGTTTTTTAATATACTCTTTATTTATTAACCCTTCAATTATCAGTTTTTCTGCATAAATATCGCGAGGATTTTTGTGCATTGAAATTGCTTTATAAAGTTTGGGTTGAGTAAATCGAGGTTCATCACCTTCATTATGACCATATTTTCTGTAACCTAATAAATCAATAAAAACATCACGCTTGAACTCCATTCTAAAATCTAAAGCAAACCTTGCTGCATGCACGACAGCTTCAACATCATCAGCATTAACATGTAAAACAGGTGATAAAGTCACCTTTCCTACGTCAGTACAATAAGTACTTGAACGCCCGTCCAGGTAATTAGTAGTAAAACCAATTTGATTATTTACCACAATGTGAACAGTCCCGTTGGTTTTGTAGCCATCTAAGCGTGACATTTGAACTACCTCGTATATTATGCCTTGNCCTGCAATTGCGGCATCACCATGGACAACAATGGGAAGGACTTTACTAAAATCATCGCTAAAATATTGATCCTGCTTAGCTCGTGTAATGCCTTCGACAACTGCACCGACAGCTTCTAGATGTGAGGGATTAGGAGCTATACTTAGGTTAATTCTATTACCATTGTCAGTTAAACGATTACTGGTCCATCCTAAATGATATTTCACATCTCCATCAAACACTTCCTCCTCATAATCTTTACCATCAAACTCACTAAAAATATCCTTAGCAGATTTACCAAAGATATTAGTCAAGGTGTTTAATCTGCCACGGTGGGCCATTCCTAAAACAAATTCACGAACACCATATGACGCTGCTCTTTCAACTAATGTGTCTAAAGCGGGTATTAGTGACTCGTTACCCTCAAGCGAAAAACGTTTTTGACCAACATACTTTGTATGTAAAAAATTTTCGAAAGAAACTGCTTCGCTTAATTTCCTTAAAATATGCTTTTTTTCATTATTGGAAAATTTCCCGTGATTATCATTTTGATTTAATTTGTTTTGAATCCATTGAATCTCNTTTGGATGCCTAATATACATATACTCAACNCCAATCGAGTCACAATATATTGATTCAAGATGCTGTCTAATGTCTCTTAGTGTCTTTGGGCCAATCCCCAAAATATTACCTGCGTTGAAAACTGTGTCAAGATCGCTNNTTTCTAAATCAAAATTCTCTATTTCAAGNNTTGGTGCATATTTTCTTCTCTCNCGTACCGGATTTGTCTTNGTAAATAAATGACCNCGTGTACGATATGCATCAATTAATTTTACAACCTGGAATTCTTTTTTTACATGCTCAGGTATTTGGGTCCTAACTCCCTCAACTACTTCGCCATTAATACCATATGATTCACTTCCAAAATCATAGCCTTGAAAAAAAGCTTTCCAACTAGGCTCAACTGAATCTGGGTCTTTTTTATATTGCTCGTATAGCTTAGCAAAAAAAACCGTATGTGCAGCGTTCAAAAAAGAAAACTTATCCATCAATAATTTCATTAATGTTAATGTCTTAATTAAAGAAATTTATATTAAGTCAAAAATACAACTTTTAACAAAATCATTGCATTACATAATTCAAATTATTAATCAGTAAATAAGTCCTAAATATTTCTTGACATTAATTGAGTCCCAAAATTACGAAGTAGATTTTTTTTTGATGAGTCTATAGATAAGGATTCTAAATTAGAAAAAGCTTTTTCAGTATATTTTTTTATTGCTAAACAATTAGCATCAGCTGCACCTGTTTCATTAAAAATCTCAATTACTTTAAATATTTTTTTCTCATTATTGCTTAAGTCTTGATTATACAATTCCTTTAAAATATTTCTAGTCGTTTGTGACCCCATTTCTATTGACTTGGTGAAAAGGTATGTTTTTTTGTTTTCTATTATATCACCGCCAATTTGCTTACCAAATGTTTTTGGATCTCCAAAAGTGTCTAAATAATCATCTTTTAACTGAAAAGCTATTCCTAAATTTCGCCCAAAATCGAAACACTTTTGTTGATCTTCCNNTGATGCGTCTGCAATAATTGCTCCCATTTGCATGGCAGATGCTACCAAAACTGCTGTCTTGTATTCAATCATCTTTAAGTACTCTGCGGTAGAAACATCGAATNTGTTTCCAAAATCAATATCATACTGTTGGCCTTCGCAAACTTCTAGAGCGGTTTTACTGAACAATTTTATTAACTCTTGAGATTTAGTTTGGGGATATGATTCAAATAATTTATAAGCCATAATCAACATTGCATCTCCAGATAAAATTCCAGTATTTATGTTCCACTTTTCGTGGACCGTTTGTTTACCTCTTCTTAACGGGGCATTATCCATTATATCATCATGTATCAATGTAAAATTGTGGAAAACCTCAATTGCAAGAGCAGCTTTTAAAGAATCTGAAATATTACCTCCAAAACAATCAGCAGACATTAGAGTTAAAATAGGTCGTAAACGCTTTCCTCCAAGGGCAAGGACATATTGTATCGGTTCATATAAATTTTTTGGAGTTTTGGATTGATTGTANGACTNCAGATGCTTATCAAAATAATCATGGTAATGTTTCATTGATTCCATCAGCACAAAAATAACAGATTTCGNTGTATAAACAATTGAACAATTAACAAATGTTAAAATTATGCAAAACTAAGGAAACTTTTTTTGTTTATTTAGTTTCCATTACTATATTTGCAACCCTGAAAATGAAAAATCGAATACTAAAAAAATCTGAAGAACTATTTTTAAGCTTAGGCTTTAAAAATGTAACAATGGATGACATTGCCTCTGCNATTGGAATTTCAAAAAAAACAATATACACGCACTTCTCAAATAAGACAGAGCTAGTTCAATCAGTTACATTTTCTGTTCTTGACTTTATACACAAGAACATCGAAAGAATAAATAAAATTTCTGTTAATCCCATAGAGGAATTATACGAAATCAAAATGTTTGTGATGGATTATTTAAAAAATGAGCGCGGATCTGCACAATTTCAACTAAAAAAATATTACCCAAATATTTTTGAACAACTTGAAGTTAAAAAGTTTGAAAAGATGCTCTCCTCTGTTGAAAACAGTTTAAAAAAAGGGATAAAGCTTGAACTATTCAGATCAGACATAGATATAACATTCATTTCAAGGGTTTATTTAATTGGAATGTCGGGAATCCGAGAAACCACAGTTTTCCCAGAATATGAACTCAAAAAAGAATATTTGATGGAAAGCTACCTCGAATACCACCTCCGAGCTATTGTAACACAAAAAGGATTAAACATTTTAAAAAGACACATAAAAAAACAATAAAAAATTGTTATGGCTAGATTAATTTTATTTTTTGTTTTTCCCACAATTGTTTTTACTCAAAATAACCCCATTTCTTTCTCTATGCAACAGGCAATCAATTTTGCTATGAAAAATAACAATTCTGCTTTGGATAGCGAAAAAGATGTGCGACTAGCAGAACTTCAAAAATGGCAAACCACATCCACTGGTTTACCGCAAATTAGTGCTGAAATTACTTACAATAATTGGATTCAACAGCAAGTTTTTCTGGTTCCAGCTGCTTTCCTCGGTGATAATGAAAATGATTTTGCAGAACTTGTTTTCGGAACTCGACAAACTCTAAATGGAACAATAACTTTAAATCAAAAAATATTTGATGGATCGTATCTAATCGCACTTCAAGCTTCAAAAGTTTATCTTGAAATTTCAAAAAATGCCAAAGAAAAAAACTTTACAGAAATAAAAAAAGTTGTTGCTAATGCTTACGGAAATATTTTATTAGTAGAGAAAAATCTTTTAATAATTAATTCAAATATTGAGTTAATTAAAAAAACTATTCAAGATATTCAAAAGGTATACGAAAATGGCTTGACTGAACAAGAGAATGTGGAACAGCTAGAGTTAACTCTAGATGGACTTACAAGTACTAAAAATTATAACATTATTTTGAAAAAATTGGCACACGAAATGTTCAATTTAGTACTTGGCCTTGATATTGAAACCGATGTAAAACTCACCGAAAGTTTAGAAGACTTAATTGCCAAATCTAATTTAAATAAATTTGAAATTTCAAACTCTGTAATTGAAAATATAATTGACTACAAAATTGCAAGTAATAACCTGAAATCAAATGAACTTTTGCTTAAACTTGAGAAAAGNAAAGCACTACCATCAATTGATGCTTTTCTAAATGGCTCTTACTTAGGAAATAATGACAGTTTTAGCTTTTTTAATCCCGCGCAAAAATGGTTTGGTGCTTCATCGTTTGGAATCAATATTTCAATCCCAATGTTTAGTTCATTTGGTCGATCAGCAGCCACTAAAAAAGCAAGAATTAATGTTGATAAATCTGAAAGAAAATTAAAAACTCTACGTAAAGAGTTAGAAATAAAACTCAAAACTGCTGAAAATGAATTTAACTTTGCTAATCAGGANCTAAAGCTCAAAAAAAACTCATTAANACTAGCAGAGCGTATCGAGAAAAAAAATCAAACTAAGTACTTTGAAGGTATGGCGTCAAGTTTTGAACTAAGCCAGGCTCAAAATCAATTATATGACGCTCAAAGAGATTATATAGAGGCTATGTTCACAGTACTCAATAAACATGTAGAACTAGACGTATTAATTAATCAATCCATAAATTAGAAATTAAATGATACCTGTAAATAAAAATTTAATAACTACAATGCTAATAGGAGTTTTAATTTCTTGCCAAAACTCAAACAAAGAATCAAATTCTATAAAACAATTAAAAAATGAAAAAGAAACTCTGATAAGGCAAATTGATAGTCTAGGCAAACGGCTTGCCTCCGTAGAATCAAAAATCTCCAAATTCAGCTCAGTGGATCAACTAACNAANGTAACAGCAATACAACTTGAGGAAAAAGAATTTAGACATTATCTTGAGGTTCAGGGAATTATAAAAGCTGACCAAAGTGTAGAAATTTACCCTGAAAGAAATGGAACTGTAAAAAAAATATATGTAAGTGAAGGAGATAAAGTCTCCAAGGGGCAAACGTTGCTTAAAATTGATTCCTCAGTTATNGAAGCTTCAATTGCAGAATTAAAAACACAATTGGATCTAGCAGTTACCACTTTCAACCGTCAAGAAAGGCTGTGGGGGGAAAAAATTGGTAGCGAAATTGAATTTTTGAANGCTAAAGCAAAAAAAGAAGGCTTGGAAAGCAGTTTAAAAAATCTTAAAGCTCAGGCCAATAANCTTCAGATCAGTTCTCCNTTTGAAGGAAAAGTTGATGAAATATTTTTAAAACAAGGCGGATTTGCAAATCCAATGGTTAAAGCTATCAGAATAATAAATTTAGATAAAGTCCACGTTGAAATAGAAGTAACAGAATCTTACCTTGAATANATNAAGGTTGGGTCAAATGTTGAGTTATTNTTCCCTTCCGTTAATAAAAAGTTATCAGCAAAAGTAAATCAAATTGGAAATTATATTAATCCTGAAAATAGAAGCTTCAAAGTCCGTGTTGATGTTGAAAATAAAGACAATACTTTAAAGGCTAACCTATTAGCTGATGTTAAAATTAATGATTTCGAAAAAATAGGAATTGTAATTCCTAACGATTTAATCCAAAAAGATGGATCAGGAAAATTATTTGTTTATACACTTAATAAAAATAGTGGCTCCTATATCGTTGAAAAAACTGTAATTNTNCAAGAAAGAAGCTACAACAATGAATCGTTAATTTCAAGCGGTTTAGAAGTTGGTTCAATATTAATTGATAAAGGTTCAAGACTGGTAAGTGTGGGCGAAAAAGTTTTAATAAAATAGAATATGTTAGCTAAATCAAAGAATTTTAAGCTTTCCTCATGGGCAATTTCAAATAAAGCAACTGTTGGTGTAATAACATTCATTGTGTTGGTTGGTGGTATCCTTTCATATAAAAATATGCCGAGAGAAAACTTTCCTGAGATAATTGTCCCTCAAATTTATGTTTCAACTCCTTATCCTGGTAATTCTGCCCTTGATGTTGAAAAACAAATTACAAAACGACTAGAAAAGGAAATAAACTCAATCACAGGAATCGATGAAATTACATCAAATTCTATTCAAGGGTACTCAAANATCAAAATTGATTTCAATTTCGATATCACTCCTTCTGAGGCTTTAATAAAAGTGAAGGATAAGGTTGATATTGCCATGTCTGACAAAGACTTCCCCAAAGATCTTCCAAGCGAACCAAGTATTACTGAAGTTAATTTCAGCGAACAANTGCCAATTATGAACATTAACCTTTCTGGAGATTTTTCAATGACTCAATTAAAGGATTATGCAAAATTTCTTGCTGANAAAATTGAAGAACTTCCCGAGATTTCAGGCGTTGACATCAGAGGAGTACAAGAAAAGGAACTAGAAGTTGCTATAGANTTATACAAAATGCAGGCGTCCAAAATTAGCTTTGANGATNTCGAAAATGCNATCANNTCTGAAAACCAAAGTCTTTCTGGAGGTGACATTCTTGAAAATGGTGTCAGACGTAATGTTCGAATAATTGGAGAATTTACTGACCCTGTGAAAGTTAAGGATATTGTTGTAAAACGTGAAAANGGCAATATAGTTTACCTANGAGACATTGCTAATGTTTCTTTCAANGAGCAAGANAAACAGAGTTATGCCAGGGAATATTTACAGCCTGTTGTGATGCTAGATATAAAAAAAAGAAGCGGACAAAACTTATTAATAGCGTCAACTAAAATTGATGAAATAATACAAAATACAAAGAATAATGTTTTTCCTGAGAATCTCATTGTTTCAAANACAAATGATCAATCAAACGATACCAAAACAATGGTNGCAGATTTGGAAAANAGTATNGTTCTTGGAATAATTTTNGTNGTTGCTGTCCTNTATTTTTTCCTTGGTTTTAGAAATGCACTATTTGTNGGNATTGCAATTCCACTATCAATGCTTCTTTCTTTCGTCATATTAAATTTTATTGGGGTTACGCTGAACACCATGGTGCTGTTTTCATTGGTCATTGCTTTAGGGATGCTTGTTGATAATGGAATTGTTGTTGTAGAAAATATTTACCGATTAATGGACAAAGGGTTAAATAGAATTCAAGCTACAAAGCAAGGAGTTGGAGAGGTTGCTATGCCAATAATTGCGTCGACAGCTACTACACTAGCTGCTTTCCTTCCGCTAATTTTGTGGGATGGTATTGTTGGGAAATTTATGCAATGGCTNCCAATAACTCTAATTATAGTACTCAGCTCTTCCTTGTTTGTAGCANTNNTTATAAATCCAATGTTAATTTCACTTTATATGAGGGTAGTCCCAAAAAATAATGACTCAACCTTCATTGATAAACTGGAAAATAGTTATAAAAAATTCTTAAGCTTTGCATTAAAAAACAAGAAACCCTACATTATAGTTGTTGGAACCTTTGCACTACTTTTTATCGCTACTACTCTAATGTATTTATTCCCTCCAAAAATACTATTCTTCCCTAACACAGAAGCAAAACAAGCTTTTGTTTTTTTGGAATACCCCATAGGAACAGACATCGAAGAAACTAATTTATTATCTAAAAAAATTGAGTCTGATATTGAGAGTTACTTAAAGAAATATGAAAAAAATGGAAATAATTTCCTAGTAACTTCTGTGATCGGACAAGTAGGTGAAGGCACTGCTGATCCTAGTAGAGGCCAAGTGGGGGGAAATACGCCTAACAAAGCGAGGGTAACAGTAGACTTTGTAAAATTCCAAGATCGCCAAGGAGTTAGTACAGAAAAAGTTCTCACTGACATAAGGGAGGTAATCAAAGGATATCCNGGTGTTACAATAGTTGTAGATAAACCTGCTGACGGTCCTCCCACTGGTTCACCAATTAATCTTGAAATTAAAGGAGAAGATTATAAACTTATTTTAAAAACAGCAAATAACATTAAAACTTTTATCAATAATTCAAACATCCCAGGGATTGAAGAACTAAAGCTCGACATTGANATGGCTAAGCCAGAGCTGATTGTTGAAGTAGATCGGCAAAAGGCCAGGCGACTTGGAATCTCAACTTTTGAAGTTGGGAGTAATTTGAGAACCGCCCTGTATGGAAAAGAAGTGTCAACATTTAAAGACCTAAATGATGATTATCCAGTAAACATAAGACTTAAAGACAAATATAGATACGACCGAAATAAGCTAATGAATCAAAAAATCACCTTTAGAAACCAAAGCAATGGACAAATTAAACAAGTCCCGATTTCGTCTGTCGCATCCACAAGAAATACTAGCAGCTTTAGTGCAGTTAAAAGAATCGATCTTGACAGAGTTGTTACCATTTATTCAAATGTTCTTGTTGGATACAATGCAACAGATNTCAACAATAAGATAAGAAGTCTTATTAAAACTTTTGAAGTACCGGACGGTATAGAAATTAGCTTTACTGGAGAACAAGAAAAACAAGCCGAAGAAATGGCGTTTCTAAGTAAAGCCNTGTTAATTGCGGTATCATTAATCTTTCTTATTCTCGTTGCTCAATTTAATTCTGCGACAACTCCTATAATTATATCAATATCCGTGCTTNTAAGTTTGATAGGTGTACTTTTCGGTTTACTAATTTTCCGCATGGATTTTGTAATATTAATGACAATGATTGGAATTATTTCCCTCGCTGGGATTGTCGTTAACAATGCCATTGTGTTAATTGATTATATTAATTTAATCATTGAAAGAAAAAAAGAAGANNTGAAGCTTAATAGNATCAAGGAACTATCTCCNATCNAGCTGATGGAATGTGTGATTGAAGGGGGAAAAACACGTTTAAGGCCTGTTTTACTTACTGCTATCACAACAATACTAGGTTTACTACCCTTAGCTTTAGGGGTCAATATTAATTTTCGAACACTAATAACAGAATTTAATCCTAATTTTTACATTGGTGGAGAAAATGTTGCTTTCTGGGGACCAATGGGTTGGGCAATTATCTTCGGNTTAACTTTTGCTACATTTTTAACNCTGGTTATTGTTCCATTATTATTTTATTTAATTAATAAAATTCAACTCAAAGGAACTAATGTTGTCAATTAGATACTACGATTTTATTTTAATAATACTAAATTTGTTCTACAAAAAGAGACATNATGTACAGATCCCATAATTGCGGTGAGTTAACTATCGCACAATTAAATAAATCCGTAAAACTTTCCGGTTGGGTCCAAAAAATTAGAGATAAAGGATTTGTTACNTGGGTAGACTTAAGAGATCGCTATGGAATTACACAGCTTGTTTTTGATGAAAACCGCACTGACAAAAATCTGTTACAAATAACTAAAGAGCTAGGTCGTGAATTTGTAATTCANGTTTGCGGAAAAGTAATTGAGCGCTCGTCAAAAAATCCAAATATTCCAACAGGTGAAATAGAGATTTTGGTGACAGAACTAATTGTCCTAAATTCTGCTACAACNCCACCTTTNACCATNGAAGACGAGACTGATGGTGGAGAAGAACTGCGAATGAAATATCGTTACNTAGATATAAGAAGAAATCCAGTAAAAAACAATATCATCTTTAGACATAAGTTGACGCAAGAAGTTCGTAATTATTTGTCAAATGAAGGATTTATTGAAGTTGAAACCCCTTATCTAATCAAATCGACTCCAGAGGGTGCCAGAGATTTCGTCGTACCAAGTCGCCTAAACAAAAACGAATTCTATGCCTTGCCGCAATCCCCACANACGTTCAAGCAACTTTTAATGGTTGGAGGCATAGATAAATATTTCCAAATTGTAAAATGTTTTAGAGATGAGGATTTAAGGNCAGATCGACAACCAGAGTTTACTCAAATTGATTGTGAAATGTCATTCGTTAATCAAGAAGACATTATAAATACCTTTGAAAATTTAACTAAACACCTCCTTAAATTAATCAATGGCATTTCAATTGATTCATTCCCGAGAATGACATATAACGATGCCATGGAAACTTACGGAAATGATAAACCAGATATTAGATTTGGAATGAAATTTGGAGAACTTAACTCAGTAGCCCAACACAAAGATTTCAATGTTTTTAATAGTGCAGAGCTGGTTNTAGGAATTGCTGTGCCGGGGGGAAATTCGTTCACCAGAAAAGAAATTGATAAAATAATTGATTGGTTAAAACGACCCCAAATTGGAGCATCAGGAATGGTCTATGTGCGATGCAATGATGATGGTAGTTTTAAATCGTCTGTTGATAAATTNTTTGATCAATCTGATCTGTCAGANTGGGCTAAGGTTACTTCAGCGAAACAAGGAGATCTCATCTGCGTNCTTTGTGGNGAAACGAATGAAGTACGCTCTCAACTAAGCGCATTGCGAATAGAATTAGGAAATCGCTTAGGCTTAAGAAACCCAAAGGAATTTGCTCCCCTATGGGTAATTGACTTCCCATTACTTGAGTGGGATGCTGAAACAAAATCTTATCATGCCATGCATCACCCCTTCACTGCACCGAAAAAAGAACATCTAAATCTGATCGATTCAGACCCAGGAGCCATGAAAGCGAATGCGTATGATTTAGTTCTAAACGGAAATGAAATTGCTGGAGGTTCAATTCGTATTCATAATAAAGAGACCCAGGCCAAAATATTTAAACTACTCGGGTTTTCAAAAGAAGAAGCTACAAAACAGTTTGGTTTTTTAATGAATGCCTTCCAATATGGGGCACCGCCGCATGGCGGAATTGCTTTCGGCTTAGATCGCTTGGTTGCAATNTTGGCAGGTGAAGAAATTATCCGTGATTTTATAGCATTCCCAAAAAATAATTCTGGAAGAGACGTAATGATAGATGCACCTGCCACTATTGACAAAAGCCAACTTAATGAGTTGAATATAAAACTTAAATGAAAACCTTAATTTGGATATTATTTGTTGCTTCTCTAACTAGTATTGTTGTTGGAGTTGTAACTAATTCTGAGCTTGATGAGAAATATATTGGTTTTGGAGTTGTTGGACTTTTTTTAATTGTCTTTCCCCTATTTTCATATTACCGCTGGAAAAATAAAAAAATTTCTGACTACATGTTAACAAAAGAAAATATTGAAAAAATGAATAAGTTTAATAAAGATTAAACTTAGTTTAAATTACGCCTAGCATTAAAAAACCGCAATAATAAATCAGAAGCCTCCTCTGCTAAAACCCCTCCCTTTATGGTTGTTTTAGGATGTAATTTTGAACCCATCACATTCATTCCTCTTTTTTTATCATCAGCCGCATAAACTACACGAGAAATCTGGCTCCAGTAAAGTGCTCCAGCGCACATTGGGCATGGTTCAAGAGTCACATAAAGGGTGCAGTTATGTAGAAATTTACCACCTAAATAATTAGAGGCGGAGGTAATCGCTTGCATCTCAGCATGAGCCGTAACATCGTTTAGTCGTTCAACTAAATTATGTGCCCTTGCGATAATTTTTTGGTTAGCTACAATAACGGCACCTACGGGAACCTCGCCTTCTTCAAATGCAGCTTTTGCTTCCATCAAGGCCTTTTTCATAAAATAATTGTCATCAAAATCCATAGCTAAAAATTCAACCCCTTTAATTTATTATATGTTAACACTGCTCTACTGTCTGAATAGGAAGCAATAATGGAGCAAACAGTCATTAACCTGTTGTATAATGATTCATCTTTATGATTAAACTCATAGCCCATTAATTTTAATATAAGGTTATCGTAATGACTCCCACTTTCATGGTAGCAATTATTGACTGCGTTGGTATATCGCAGTAAAAGCTCATTGATTACTTCAAACCCAGATAGCTCTTTGTCTATTACTTCCTTGGAGTTATAAACTCGCTCAATGCTTAATTTTATGATATCATCCATTTGAGCTTTATATTGGCTTTTTTCTAAAAGTGCAAATGTAACTTCTCCTTTCATCAGCGCTTCTTCTTTTTCTATAAAAACTTTAACCGCGTCATCAATAAGGGTTCCAATTGCTAGCGCTCTTAGATAACTCACTCTGGACATTTTATCAGGTAAATTATTATATTTTTCGTTTTGTATATTGCCTTTAACCAGTTTAATTAAATACTCTAGAGCAAACTCTTCTTCAATCAAACCCAAATTAATTCCGTCTTCAAAATCAATTATGGTGTAACAAATATCATCTGCTGCTTCTACCAAAAAGGCTAGCGGATGTCTACAAAACTGGTTGGTTGATAAATCCTTTAGTAATCCTAATTCGCTTGCAATATTTTCAAACATCGAAGCTTCACTTTGAAAAAATCCATATTTTTTGTAACAAACGTTCTTGTAATCATTTTTTGGTAAAGATGCCTTAGGATATTTTGTGAAAGATCCCAACGTGGCATAACTTAGTCTAAGCCCCCCCGGGCGGCCTTGCTTGTGTTGAGTTAGAATTTTAAAGCCATTAGCATTGCCCTCAAATTCACATAAATCTTGGTACTCATTTTTACTTAGTTCACCTTTATATTTTTTGCCACTCCCGCTTTTAAAAAAATGACTAATTGCATCCTCGCCTGAGTGTCCAAAAGGGGGGTTCCCAATGTCGTGAGCCAATGCTGCTGCTGCCACGATGGAACCAAAATCATTGGATTTATAGCCATGAACTTCACTCAAATGAGGGTGCTTCTCTAAAATTTTTTGACCTACCTTTCTTCCTAAAGATCTTGCCACAACACTAACTTCTAAGCTGTGTGTTAATCTGGTGTGAACAAAATCTGTAGATGATAAAGGAATGACTTGTGTCTTGTCTTGCAGACTTCTAAATTCTGGTGAAAAAATAATACGATCATAATCAACATCAAACCCAAGACGAGTTTCGTCCTGCTCATTTCTGAGACGTTTGTTAGAATCACCGTGGCGCTTTAAGGACAATAATTGCTCCCATTGCATCATGTTAGTCATAATTGCAAGATACTAATTTATAATGTTAACAAAATATTTATAAACTCCATTAATTTTGAAATATTATTAACCTTTTCTTAAACTAAATGTAAAATTTAATTAATCATTAATAGCAATAGTTATATTTAATTTTGAAAAAATATTGTCAATTAAAATGAAAAACAAATTTCTAATTATTGGAGCTATTCTTTTTACATTCAACTTACAATCACAAGAAATTAGCGATACATCTTTCGGAAAAGGTTTAATTAATTTTACTGCAAAAGATAGTACATTTAGCGTAAAATTCGCACCTCGTTTTCAAGTAAGATCAATGTCTTCATGGGATCACAATGGTGATATTTATGAAAGTGGAGAGCACAACTTTATAGTAAGACGAGCGAGACTAAAATTTGATGGCTTTGCTTACAATAAAAATCTTATTTATAAAATTGAATTAGGTTTATCAAACAGAGATATTTCAGGTGCTAATGATTTTAACCGTAATACCCCCCGTTACATTTTAGATGCTGTTCTCAAATGGAAGTTTGCTAAAAACTGGGAATTTTGGGCAGGACAAACAAAACTACCTGGGAACGTTGAACGAGTAGTTTCTTCTGGAAATTTACAATTAATTGATCGATCGTTATTAAATAGTCGCTTTAATATTGACCGTGATTTAGGTATACAATTACGCCACAAAAGTAAACTTGGAGATGAATTTTTGATTAGAGAAAAGCTATCATTATCACAAGGTGAGGGTAGAAATGTAAGTGAAGGTAACATTGGTGGATTACAATATACAGCGAGACTGGAAATGCTCCCCTTTGGAGCGTTTAAATCAAAAGGAGATTATAGTCAATCTGATTTGAAGCGCGAAGAAAGACCTAAGCTAATGTTAGGATTTACTTATAACTTTAATGAAGATGCTGTAAGAGAAAGAGGGTTTGCAGGGGATTATATGATACGTAATGATGAGTCATTTTACGAAACTGATCAAACAACAATTTTTGTTGATGCAATGTATAAACATAATGCTTTTTCATTCATGGGTGAATATGCTAAAAGAACTGCTGATGATGAGGTTGCAACTGAGGCGGACGGAGTCACACCAACTGGTGATATTGTTTTAACCGGAAATGCGCTAAACCTTCAAGCTGGATATTTATTTGATAACAATTACGAAATTGCTGCTAGATATACAACCGTTAAATACGAAGAAGTTACTAATAAACTTCCCACTATCCAATACACTCTTGGTGTAAATAAGTTTATTGTTGGGCATAAACTTAAAATCCAAAGCGATATTAGTTATACAACAGAAGACAATGAGTCTGATAATATGACTTTCAGAGTTGGTTTTGATCTCCATTTTTAATAATGATTTTTTAACAAACAAAATAAATTATGATATTTGCCAATATAGCTGAATTAAATACTATGGATAATATATATATATTTATGTTGATCGCCATCACGGTTTTGGCGACAATCGATATTGTAGTTGGTGTCAGTAATGATGCTATCAACTTTCTAAATTCAGCAATTGGATCGAAAGCAATTTCAATGAGAATGATTATGACGGTCGCCAGTTTAGGGATATTTTTTGGCGCAGTATATTCCAGTGGTTTAATGGAAGTTGCTAGAAAAGGAATATTTATTCCTGCAATGTTTAGCTTTAATGAAATCATGTACATATTTATGGCTGTTATGATTACAGATATATTACTTCTTGATTTCTTTAACACTTTAGGACTTCCAACTTCAACAACTGTTTCGATTGTTTTTAATTTATTAGGTGCAGCTGTAATAATGTCTTTAATTAAAATTGGGGCTAATGATGGACAGAGCTTTGGTGATTTGGTGAATTATATCAATACGACAAAAGCACTCCAAATTGTTAGTGGAATTGTGATGTCTATATTTATAGCCTTTACAGTTGGTGCAATTGTACAATGGACTTCAAGATTGATATTTACATTTCAAACTCAAGAGAAAATCAAAAATTTCGGTGTAATATTTGGAGCTATCGCACTTACTGCAATTACATATTTTATTTTCTTAAAAGGATTGAAAGGTACTCCATATTATAAAGATTTAAAAGGATCCATTGAAGGTAACGAGTTTTATATAATGGGAGCTAGTTTTGCCCTATGGCTTATTGTTTCTTTTGTTTTTCAGGCTATAACAAAAAAAACAATTTTATTAGTTGTTATCGCTGTGGGTACTTTCGGTCTAGCACTTGCTTTCTCAGGAAATGACCTTGTTAACTTTATTGGAGTTCCTATGGCAGCATATCATTCATATGAAGCATGGGCTGCCTCTGGAGTTGAAGCTACACAATTCTCAATGGAGGTTCTAGATAAAAAAGTCCCAGCGGAACCATTACTATTATTTATTTCAGGGGGTATAATGGTAGTGACTCTATTATTTTCAAAAAAAGCAAGAACAGTAGCAGAAACTGAAATTAGTTTATCACGTCAAAGCGAAACACACGAAAAATTTGAACCAAACTTTGTTTCTAGAGGAATAGTCAAAGTAGCAACACAATTATCTAAATACTTTAATGCTATTATTCCTATGTCTATTCAAGAAAACATAGATAATCGATTCAAAACTCCTGAGATTGTCCTCACAAAAGATCAAAGTATAGATGCTCCTGCATTTGATCTTATTAGAGCATCTGTCAACCTAATGGTTGCAGGAATATTGATAGCAATTGCAACTACAATGAAACTTCCTCTTTCAACTACATATGTTACATTTATGGTTGCAATGGGTACTTCTTTTGCTGATAAAGCTTGGGGCAGAGAAAGTGCAGTCTACAGGGTCGCAGGTGTTCTTAACGTCATTGGGGGGTGGTTTGGTACTGCTTTAGGTGCGTTTATTGCCTCAGGAATTGTCGTGTTTTTAATTAGCATGAATCCGGCAGTAGTAATCCCAATATTTTTAATATTAACTGCTGTAATTCTTTACAGAAATTATCTAACCCACAAAAACAATTCTTCTGTCTTGTCAAAACAAGATATCCTAAAAACTTCTGAAAGTAGCTCCATCCAGGGAGTTATTCAAGAAAGTGCTCAAAATATCTCAAACGTACTTAAAAGATCTAAAGGTATTTATAACAATGCAATAAACGGACTAGCAACTGAAAATTCTAAACTATTAAAAAAGAATAAAAAGCAAGTTGTTAAACTTTCTAAAGAAGTTGATGAACTAAGAGATAATATCTTTTATTTTATTAAGAATTTAGACGAGTCAAGTGTAGGAGCAAGTGGTTTCTACATTGATATTTTAGGATACCTTCACGACATGACACAATCTCTAGAATACATATCAAAAGTAACATATAAACATGTTGATAATAACCACAAAAAGCTCAAGTTTAAGCAAATTAAAGAGCTAAGTGAGATTAGCGATGCGATAATCGAATTATTTTCAAACGCAGGTGATTCTTTTAAAAAACAATCTTTTGATAAAATCGATGCTGTTAGAAAACAAAAAAATAATATATATAATATATTAAAATCTGATATCGAATCACAAGTAAAAAGGACTAGAACAACTGATGAGTCGAGTCCAAAGAATACAACTCTATACTTCAATTTACTTCTGGAGACAAAAGACTTTTTAAAAGCTACTGGAAACTTAATTGACGAATATCAAAGGGCAAGTGATAAATCTTTAGACTAACTTTATAGTATTATTTTAAAATAATATCCGTTTTGAAGATTATCCTTCGCAGCTTACACACTCTTTGTTTTGTTTGAACTTTTGAGCGGCGTTCATGCTGTGCTGATAATACAAGGATTTAAGTCCCAACTTCCATGCCGTGATGTGTATCTTGTTAACATCCTTTGTAGGCATATCGGGATGGACTATAATATTTAGTGACTGCCCTTGATCTATATAATTTTGCCTATTAGCAGCCTGATAAATTATCGCTAATTGGTCTATCTCGGAATATGTCTTAAATACTTCTTTTTCATTTTGGGATAAGAAATCTAAGTGCTGTACAGAACCGTCTCTATCTCGTATATTTCTCCAAACCTCGGGAGTATCCATCCCTTTTTCTTCGAGGAGTTTCGTTAAAAAGGGATTCTTTATTGTAGTTTTTATTTTAGCAATATCCTTAACATAAATATTTGACCATATGGGTTCAATCCCTTGTGATACTTGTCCTAAAATAAAAGCAGAGGAAGTGGTTGGTGCCACTGCATTAAGGGTCGTATTTCTTCTTCCATAGCCTTTCAATAGCTCCGGTTCTCCAAATTTTTGAGCTAAAAACTGAGATGCTTCTTGTGACCTATCCCCAATAGCTTTAAAAACCTCAACATTCAGATTGTGTGCTTCTTGACTATCAAAACCAAGCATTTTGGATTGCAACAAAGAGTGCCATCCCAATGTACCCATACCCAAAGCTCTGTTTTGTTTTGCAAAATTGTATGCCCGCTCCATGAATAAAAATGTCTGTTGGTCATCTCTGTCTGAAGAATCTCTGTAACGTTCTAACTTTTCCAAAAACTCAGTGATCACTGCGTCTAAAAAATAAATCATAATTTCAACAGCATCAGTGTCTTTCCATTTGTCATAATGTAGCACATTAATACTGGATAAAACACATACGAAAGACCAGTCATGGTCTGAAGGAAGCATAATTTCAGTACATAGGTTACTGGCATAAATTGGAAGGCTTTTGTCTTTATATACGTCGGGTGCTCCATTGTTAGCATTGTCTGTAAAGAAAATGTAAGGATATCCCATCTCGCCGCGACTTTGTAAAACTTTGGCCCAAACTTTACGTTTTTCAACATCCCCGTCAATCATCTCTTGCATCCAATTATTTGTCACAGTAACTCCATGGGTTAGTTCCTGAATCGGATTGCCTTCAGTTCCGATTTCTAAAAATTCCATAATGTCTGGATGATCTATTGGAAGATATGGAGAAAACCTACCTCTTCGTACTGAACCCTGACTGACAACGTCTACCATAGACTCAAATAAACGCATAATGTGTACAGCACCGGAAGCTTCTCCATTGTTTTTAATAGCTGCGCCTCGTGGTCTTATTTTTCCAAAATAACCAGAAGTCCCACCACCTAACTTAGACATCATGCCGACCTCTGACTGAGTATAAAGTATATTACCAATGTCATCGTCTATATGTGAACCAAAACAACTTACAGGCAATCCTCTTTCTTTCCCGAAGTTTGACCAAACCGGGGACGCTAAAGAATAATAACCTTGTGACATGTAATGATAAAACTTATCTGCAAAATCTGGCATTTCTAGCAGTTCGCCTGCTCGCTTAGCGATATTGGCAATTCGTTCTTCAGCATCTATACCCTCTCCCAAATAACCAGCTGCCAAAAACTTTCTGCTATTCTCGTTGAGCCAGTAGAAAGGGTTTTCAGACATGGCATTGTGCTTTTCTTTTGACTTTTTTCTAGCCTGGATTAAATCCTCATTTGGATTTATTTGTTGCTTGCTTCCTGCTAGTTTTTTTTCCATATTAGAATAAGTCGTCGCTTGTTACACTTTGTGTTCTTTTGCTGTAGTTAATAGAGCGCTTCACAAAAAAGTCTCCATGTTTTGTACCAATGATTTCGTCTTCAAACCACTCCGTTTGCAATACTAATTCTTGATCTACATCAAATACTTTTTCGATACCAATGCTTTCTAAAGAATTATTAAATCTTTGCTTTAAAAACTCATTGATTACCGCTTTTGGTAAAAAGTCAAGTTCCCCATTTTCAAAAATCCAATCCACAACATCTTTTTCAGCTTTGAAAGCTTCCCTGCAGACTTCTTGGATGTGTTTGTGATACTCATTCGTGAACCACTCTGGGTGTTCTTTACGAAGAATTTTTATAAGGTCTATTCCAAAGTCACCATGAATTTGCTCTTCTTTTGATGTTGCCTCAACAACATTTGAAATTCCCTTAAGCATATTCTTGTGCTTATTGAAAGCCATAATAATCAAAAACTGTGAAAACAGCGAAACATGTTCGATAAATAGTGAAAATAGAAGAATAGACTCAGCATATTCCTTGTCATCATCGCTTTTCGAGTTTTTGAGGGCTGTTTCTAAATAGCGTACTCGTTTCATTATGGCAGGTTTCTTTTTGAGCTCTTTAAACTCAGAATTTAAGCCAAGGATTTCAAGTAAATGAGAATATGCATCAGCATGACGCACTTCACTCTCGGCAAAAGTAGATCCAACGGACCCAATTTCTGGCTTTGGAATTCTATGATATAAATCTCCCCAAAAGGATTTAACAGCGACTTCAATTTGTGAGATTGCAAGCATCGTATTTTTAATAGCACTTCGCTCTGTTGGTGTTAGCCTAGATTTGAAGTCTTGAATATCACTTGTAAAATTGAACTCCGAATGGATCCAGTAGGAGTGTCTAATTGCAGGAACATATTCATAAAGTTGAGGATACTCGTATGGCTTTAAGTTTATGCGCTTTTCAAATAGGTTTGACTCTCGCTGTTTAGTTCTTTTATTTCTATAAAGTATGTAAGCTTTAGCTGCCTCCGGAAAGCTGCTTTCCATAAGCTTAGTTTCTACAATGTCTTGTACTTGTTCGATCGTTGGTACGTATTCTATATGCTCTTTTTTTCGTTCAAGTAGTTTTTGATAAACTGACAAAGCAACGTTTTGTGCATCTTGTTCTTCTCCACTACCAACAGCGTTCATGGCCTTCTGAATGGCAGATGTAATCTTTCCAAGTTTGAATGGATTTGTGCTAAAATCCCTCTTAATTATGTGTTCTATATCCATAAATTTCTAATATTTGGGTCTAAACTAAATGCTAAAAAGTATCTGTTAATTTTGCTAGTAGACTTGGAGCTTTTTGGCAATCTATGAAATTACCTTAACTGCTTTTTCAACATACCCAAGGATTGAAAATCTTGGGAGAAATGTAACAAATTGGCTTTTGTTTTTGTAAAATGAATTTTACTTAGGCATTGTTAGTTTGGTTATTTTGGTTTTATTTTGTTTGAATAACTATTTATTCAAGCCTAACAAAGATTTAAAATTGTTGCTTTAAATAAAAGTCATTTTTATAAACATTGGTGCCAAGTTTTTAACAACAAGTAAGTTTTTTCTTACATCTTTTTTTAAGTTTATTTTTCTAAATACTTGACTTTCAATAATTTAAAAACGTCCTCTTCTGTAAAAAAACAAAAGTCAAAAAACTTAAAAATTAGCCATCTTTTTTTTTAATTCGCGAGTCAGAGGTTTGAATGTGTCGCTTTTTTGCAATCTCCTCAAGTTCACTATACCACTTGTGACCAAATTTTCTTACAAGAGCTTGTTTAACAAATTTGTATATAGGAAGCTGTAGCTCTCTACCTAAATGGCATGCTGAATCACAAATTCCCCATTTATGGTAATTGATCGCTGAGAAGTCAGTGTAATTAGTTACACGTATGGGATATAAATGACATGAAACAGGTTTCTTCCAGTCAATATCACCTTGGTTGTAGGCTTCTTCTATCCCACAATGAACAGTTTTGTTACGACCTCGTATGGCATAAGCGCAATCAGCCCCGCCGATCAGAGGGGTTTCTAATCCACCTTCATCATTGGTCACAAACAGTCCTTGACTATTTATGGCCTCTTGACCTCTTGTCGATAAGTAAGGCTCTATTTTTGAATAATTTTGTTTTAAAATATCCACTTCTTTTTCCTCTAAGGGCGCACCTGCATCGCCATCAATACAGCAAGCTCCTTTACAAGCACTTAAATTACAAGCAAATTCATTATCTAATATCGCTTCTGAAACAATTGTATTACCTAATTGAAACATGCCCCTAATATAATATTTTATACAACCTTTACGACAAAATTATTCTTGTTTTCTTGTATCAAAATCTAAATAATTTAGCGACCTTTGCAGGCTCAATATAAAAATTTATGAATTTTAATTTAAAAGAAATTTTTACGGCCTTCATGGTGTTGTTTGCAGTAATTGATATCATTGGAAATATTCCAATTATTATTGATTTAAGAAAAAAAGCTGGTCATATTCAAAGTGAAAAAGCATCAATCATTGCAGGAGTAATTATGATTGTCTTTTTGTTTGTAGGAGAAAGTATTTTAAAACTGGTAGGTATTGATGTTCACTCATTCGCAGTTGCTGGTGCCTTCATACTTTTATTTATTGCTCTGGAAATGATCTTGGGTATAACGCTATACAAGCAAGACGAAGAATTCTCACTAAATGCAACTGTATTTCCGCTTGCTTTTCCATTAATTGCAGGCCCTGGAAGCCTCACAACTTTACTTTCCCTAAAATCAGAATTCAGTACAGAAAATATAATTGTCGCGGTAATTATTAATGTAATTTTTATATTTATTGTTTTAAAAACCTCTGTTAAAATTGAAAAGCTAATTGGACAAAACGGTATCAACATTACAAGGAAAATTTTTGGGGTTGTTCTCCTGGCGATTGCCGTAAAACTATTCACCTCAAATATTAAATTTTTGCTTTAAATGAAAATTGCAACTTATATAGTTTCTGTTATAGCACTAATCATATGTGTTATAAATATCACAAAAATCAACCTTGAATCTCCTTTGGAGGGGGACAGTTTTACGGCAACGGTTTGTGCCCTAACGGCTGGGTGCGCAATATTAATTGTTAATATCTTAAGGCTTTCAAAAATAATTGATAAAAAAACAAAAAACCTTTAAAATTCCTTCAGAGACATTTAGAACTTGAATTTATTTCATAACTTTAAGAACTAATTAAAAACTTAAAACTTTGCTTATGAAAAAAATTACTTTACTGTTTATAACAATTTTACTAACACAATTTTCTTATTCCCAAGGGTGCCCAGTTCCTGTCATAACACAATGGAATATGACTAATGACGGAATTGATTTTAATGGAACAAACGATGCATCTGTTGTTGGATATGAATTAGAGTATAGTTCTACCACATTCACGCCAGGCGATGGTACAGCAACAGTCTATCAGTTTGATTCATTCCCTCACACTCTGAGTGGTTTGGCAGCTGGCACATACTACTTTGCAATGAGATCAGATTGTGGTGGGGGCAACTTCAGCGACTACATTCCAAGCAATGATAGCCCAGCTCAGTATACAACATCAAGTTGTGAGAGTTTATACTCGCTACCATATTCTAATGACTTTGAAGATTTTGATGCTTGGCAGGCATGTAATGCTTACTTTGATTCTGATGGAGATAATAATTATTGGAATAATGCGAATTTTGACTCGGATGGAGATGGCATTGCAGACAATCGCTATGCTGCATCTTATTCATGGCTTAACGGTACTATTTTATTCCCAGACAACTGGGTGATTTTTGGACCAATTGATTTAACTAATGTAAATGATGCCGAATTGACATGGAAGGCTATGGGCGGTGATCCAAATTGGTGTTCTGAGAATTATTCAGTTTATATTGGTACTGAGCCCACTGTTTCTAACCTTTTAGGATCCGCCGTTAGTTTCAATGAAACTTTTCCACCTGGAACACCAGGTCCTGGTGGAGTTTCCCCTGAGCCTGGGTGCGGATTATTTGCCGAAAGGTCCTTAGACATCTCAGCAATGGTTGGCAACGAGGTCTACATCGGATTTAGGCATCACAATGTATCAGACATGTTTGTACTATTGGTTGATGATTTAGCAGTTACTAGCGAGTCCTTAGGGGTTCAAGATATTGAACAAGCATTGATGAATTACTTCTATGACGATGTAACCAAAGCAGTTACAATTAATTCTTCAAATGCTCCGCTTTCTGAGATCATTGTTTACAATATGCTAGGGCAGGTTGTTTCTGAAAAAACAACAACCAAATCTTCTGAAACGATTGATATGTCCACTTTTGGTAAGGGAGTTTATATCATTAAAGCTTTCAGTGAACTTGGAACAAAAACAATGAGAGTTATTAATTACTAACAGAACTTTCAATAAATAAAAAAGCCCGCTCCAATAGCGGGTTTTTTTATTTAAAATTCTTAAATATCAACAAAACAAACTTCTACGCCTGCATCTTTTAAAAATTCAACTCCAGACATATCCTTGTATGCTGTTGAATATACCACTCTGACTATTCCAGCTTGATGAATTAACTTGCTACAATCTCTGCACGGTGACAGCGTTACGTATAAAGTAGCCCCTTTGCATGATTGCGTGGAAGCCGCAACTTTTAAAATAGCATTAGCCTCGGCATGAAGTACATACCAATTGGTATAGCCTTGGTCATCCTCACAAATATTATCAAATCCGGTAGGAGTACCATTATAGCCGTCTGAAATAATCATTCTATCTTTAACGATAATAGCGCCTACTTGACGACGCTTACAATAGGATAATTTACCCCACTCCTTAGCCATACGCAAATACGCTTTGTCGTATTTTAATTGCTTTTTTTCAGACATTTTTAACCTACTTAAAGACTGCCGAATATAGGATGTTTAATAATGAAAAACAATTTTTAAATCAAGAAAACAAAGGGCTCTTAAAAATCAATGGTAAAATTAATCCTAGTATAATAGAAGAAATTACTAAAACCCAATCCCTATTTGAAAATCTGAAAATGCTTAGGAAAATAAAGTTTAAAATCAATACGGCTACCACAATAATTAATTGGCCTATTTCAATACCAATTGCAAACTCTATGATTGAAATAAATACATTTTCGTCTGAGCTAACAACTCCTAAAAAAGTATTGGTGTAAGCTAGGCCGTGAATAAAACCAAAGAATAAAATAATGCTATAAATTAAATAAATACGATTTTTAATTGGCCTGCCTACAGTGAAAATGTTATACAATGCAGCAAAAAATATTGTCAGGGGGATTAGCCAACTTGTAACATTGATGTTTAAATCTACAACGTCATAAACTCCCAGCAAAAGGCTGAGCGTATGTCCCAAAGTAAATAGTGTAATTAAAACCAAAAGACGCTTCCAGTCTTTGAACATAAAAGGAATAGAGAAAATAATAACAAATAATATATGATCATAGTCGTTAAAATTTACGATATGATCTGTTCCAAGTTTTACAAACTTTAAAAAACTATCAAACATTATTCCTGTCCTGCGTTATGCCAAATTTAGTAAAATAATTGATTTAATAACTTAACGAAAAATATTACATCGATTTGAAAGCCTTCAATCCCGACTTTAAAAATAATTCAAAATCTGAGATACTTTTTGTATAACCCACAGGAGGAACCAAAATTGTATGTCCGTCAGGACTCAATAAGACATAATAGGGTTGAGAATTGGACTTGAAAAATTCTGTTTGAAAATAAGCCCATTTCTGACCATAATTTCTAAGACTTCTCAATCCCCCGTCCGCCCGTTGCAATGTTAATTTCTCGGCCTCTGGTAATTCCTGTTTATCATCAACATATAAAGATATGAGCACATATTCGTTTTGAAAATATGGCTTGATAGATTCATGAGACCAAACCTGTTCCTCCATTAATCTGCAATTGACACATGCATAACCTGTAAAATCTACAATGATAGGTTTATTGAGCTGGTTGGCATAATCCACTCCCGTTTTAAAATCTTTGAATGACTTAAAATTATTTGGTGTATCGGTTGGAAAGAAAATACTATGGCCAACAGGGGGAGCAAGACCACTTAAAAGCATCAGAGGATTGTACGTTCCCGTCTCAGAGTTAAATTTGAAGCCATAGCCTAAATAAATTACAAATGAAAAAGCTAATAATCCAGAACAAATTCTGAGCGGTGAAAAACTACTAATCGGATTGTCATGAGGAAATTTAATAACTCCAAAAATATATAAAACTAGCCCTGTAAATATTAAAATCCAGATCCCTAAAAACACTTCAATCTTTAATAAGCCCCAGTGTTCAACA
>PBJR01000012.1 GCA_002721175.1 Flavobacteriaceae bacterium
CCCATATTCCCGCCCATCTGAAAATGATAGGATAACTTGGAAGTTTAAAATTGAAAACTCAAGAGATGTTGCCTGGTCGTCTTCTACATCATTTATTTTAGATGCAGCCAGAATTAATCTACCGAGTGGAAAAAAATCGATAGCTATGTCCGTTTATCCAGTAGAAAGTAATTCTATGGATTCCTGGGCTAGATCTACTGAATATACCAAAGCCTCTATTGAACATTATTCAAATAAATGGACAGAGTATCCCTACCCAGCCGCAATAAATGTGGCGGGGAATCAAGGCGGAATGGAATACCCTGGAATAGTATTTTGTGATTGGGAAAGGAAAAATGAATCATTATGGGGAGTAACTGATCACGAATTTGGACATATTTGGTTTCCAATGATAGTTGGTTCCAATGAGCGACTTCACGCATGGATGGATGAAGGTTTCAACACATTTATTAATGAACTGAGTACTGACGAATTCAACGATGGGGAGTATAAAGAACCAAAACGAAATATGCACAGATTTTCAAGCTATCTTTTGAGAGAAAAAGCAGAGCCTATAGCAACCCCGCCTGACAATATGAAAGAAATAAATCTAGGTCTTCTGGCATACTACAAGCCAAGTGAAGGTCTCATTTTACTTAGAGAACAAGTCCTAGGTGAAAAAAGATTTGATGAAGCTTTCAAAGAATACATCAAACGTTGGTCCTATAAACACCCGACCCCTGACGATTTTTACAGAACAATTGAAAACGTAGCAGGGGAAGAGCTTAATTGGTTTTGGAGAGGTTGGTTTATTAACAATTGGAAACTTGATCAAGCAATTACACGTGTTAAATATGTGAACGGAGATCCATCGCAGGGCTCAATTGTTACTATTGAAAATATGCAACAAATGCCAATGCCTGTAATTATAGAATTTACAACTGAAAGTGGAGCTAAAAGTAGGCATAAACTACCAGTAGAAATTTGGAAAAGAAACAAAAAATGGACCTTTAAATACGATTCAGATGAACCTTTGAAAAGGGTCAAAATAGATCCTGATTTCGTTCTTCCTGATGTGAACTCGTCAAATAACACCTGGACTCCTGAAATAGGTGCTACAAACGCTGAAAATCTCTCTGCATACGTTGGAGAATACTCTTCATCTATGATACCAGTTGTAATAAAAATGGTTGTTGAAAATAACGAACTTGTAGCTGTCGTTGATGGTCAGCCAAATTTATATTTAACAAATGATGGGGACGGAAAATTTCTTTTTGAAGAAGCTGATTTAGAAATACAATTTAGTGAAGAAAAATCATCATTTGAGATGAGTGTCAGTGGACAAATTTTTGAATTTAAAAGAAAATAAAATGGAAAAAATTTTTGTAATATTTATTTTTCTTATTTCATCTTGTTCTATCTCAGACAATCTACATGGACAGGATCAGAACGAAAAATTTACAATTTACCTAATTAGACATTCAGAAAAAGATTTAAAATTTAGCGACCAATCCGATCCTCCGCTGAGCAAGTGTGGTCTCAAGAGATCAAAAAATTTGAAAAAGTTTTTTAAAAATAAAAATCTAGATGTGATCTATACCACTGATTTTGACAGAACAAGATCTACTGCTGCTTGGATTTCTAACTCAAAAGATAATGCGATTGTTTATTACAATCCTGATGATCTTGAAAAACTATCAAAGTTATTGATTGCAAAAAAACAAAATGCTCTTGTTGTTGGTCACAGCAATACAACCGGAGTACTTTCTGGACTTCTTGCAGACCAAAGTATTGGTTCATATAGTTCAGATATTTATAATCGCATTTACAGAGTGGTCATTTACAATGATAATAAGTTTTTAGAATTAATAGAGTCAAATTTTGTTTGTTTACAATAAATTGAAAATATTTGCTACATGAAATGTATATTTAATAAGGATAATATTTTAAAAAATATACTACCTGTTTTTTTTGTGGTTTGTTTATGCGATTTTGTTTTCGCCCAGCCGGTTAATATTGATAATTATTCTGCCAATACATTTGGCCAGGTTCAATTATCAATTCAAGGTCAAGCTGATAAATACTATATTTTGCATGCACAACACAGTCCAACGTTCAATTGGGCTACCTCTTTGACCATTGGCGTTGATGGAACCATGATAATTTCAGAACCAGCTGCTGCTTACCCTTTGGAACAATATACCATTACGGCACATGATATAGCCACCCCTGATGACTATGACGGTGATGGAATAGATGACCTTACTGAGTTTTATAATATGCCTACAGACTCACCTTTTAACTTTGCACCGCCAATCAATTTAGTTGATGGCACAACATCTATCCCAAACGCAGAAACATTTAATCAATTAGCAACTGTTAACAATGTCGGTTGGGCACCATTTCTAGACGACCAACTTTATGTAAAGTTTGGAATATTAAATAGAGATACAGATGAACCACAAGTCTACTTCATTAACAGTAACACCTATGTAATTCACGCAAGTTTTTGGAACGGAATTGGTGCCTCTGTGAGTGGAGATGACGGCTCTGGAGAAATCGTTTTTAATCCAAATGACATATTGCCCTCTGGTGTAATAGGTAGTTATTCTTTCAATTTTTCTTTTGGAAATGCATACAACTTTGAGGAAACGCAAAGAACATATGAATTGCTCGTTGCCAGTATGCCATTTTTACAAAATAATATGAATCATTTTATTGGACAAGCTGATGAAAATGATCATATTAATAATTACGCTGATCAATTTACAGACTCCAGATTTGATGTCGTGTTAGAGACGGATGTTTTCGCTGAAGTTAACTATATTCCTTTTCATGAAGCAGAGGGTTATGGATTCTTCAAACACATGCAAGATTTGAACGAAACACCAGGCAGTCGAGATATTGTTTTATATGATGCCTTACCTAACTCACTTCCCCGTGTAGGTGGGATCATTACTTCTGTGATACAAACCCCTTTATCACATGTAAATTTGAGAGCGATCCAAGACAATGTACCAAATGCATACATAGCTAATCCACTCTCTAACAGCGAAATATCTAGTTTACTTAATGGATACATTTATTACAGGGTTGAAAGTGACCAATATGAAATAAGAGAGGCAACACTATCCGAAGTTAACGATTGGTATGAGGACTTAAGACCAACAGAGCCTCAAACTCCCATACGGGATCTGAGTATCACAGAAATAAAACCTCTTGATGACATCACTTTTGAAATGTCCAGTTCATTTGGTGCAAAATGCGCTAACTTAGGAACTATGAGGACATTTGAACTTCCTGATGGAACTATTCCAAATGGTTTTGGAATACCCTTCTACTTCTACGACCAGTTCATGTTATACAACAATTTTTACGAAGAAGTACAAACCATTATTGATAATCCTGCCTTTCAGAATGATATTATTTTTAGAAATCAACGCCTTGATGATTTTAGAAGAGCTATTAGAGACGCTCCCATGCCGCAATGGATGTTAGAGGATTTACAAACTATGCAAGACGCATTTCCCATTGACACTCCAATTAGAGTTAGATCTAGTACAAATAACGAGGACTTACCAGGATTTAGTGGTGCTGGACTATATACTTCAAAGACGCAATACCCAGATGAAGGACACATTTCAAAATCTGTAAAGCAAGTTTATGCAAGCATGTGGAACTTTAGAGCCTACGAAGAGAGAGATTTTTATAGAATTGACCATTTCATGGCAGCCATGGGTTTGCTTTGCCATCCAAACTTCCAAGGAGAACAATCTAACGGAGTTGGTATTAGCATAGATCCAATTTACGAAACTGAAGACACTTTTTACCTAAACACACAAATTGGAGAGTCGCTCATAACAAATCCTGATCCAAACTCAGTGCCTGAAGAGATTTTATTATACAGAGATCCTACTCAAGGAGGGGGCTATTTAGTTTTAAGATTATCAAATTTAGTAAATCCTGGTGAGCTTGTCATGGATCAAATTTATCTTGACCAAATGAGAGATTATCTGACAGTGATTCATGACGAATTTTCAATATTATATGATGTGGTTGGTGCAGAAGGATTTGGTATGGATATTGAATATAAAGTAACTGCCCAAGAGCAATTAGCAATCAAACAAGCTAGACCCTGGGTTTCATTTTGGGCGGAAATTAATGGAGATTTTGATCTTGGGGTTGAGGCACTAATTAGTCCGCAATCCTCATCCAGCTTGACAGACAATGAAATCGTAACAGTTAAGATTGCAAATCATGGTTTAAACAGTATGTCAGATTTTAACATTGAGTTAATAGTTAATAACCAATCAATTGAAATCATCACTATAAATGAAACTCTGGAGCCATTTAGTGAATCAAACTACCAATTTTCCATTCCACAAAATTTTTCAAATATCGAAGATTATAACATCGCTGTTAATGTAAGTCATCCACTCGATGAATATGAAAACAATGATTCTTTGACTGTAGTAATAAGTAATGTACCAGAATTTGATGGATTAATTTCAATCGAAAATTTAACGGTATTATGCGACGAAATAATAGAACTTGATGTCAAAATTAGCAATAGTGGTGGAACGACCATAAATGAATTAGGAATTGAAACAATAGTGAATGGATCTTCAATCAGTACAACGGATTACAATATTGATATTCCATTTGGAGAAGAAAATATAATTGAACTAATTGTTGATAACAACCTTCAGGAATTTAATGAAATATCTTTAAATCTAGTAACTATAAATAATCAAACCAATGGAAACTCTATCTTTGATTCCGTTGACACAACTACATCGCTAGATTCAACATATGATATCATTACTCTGATTATTAATGCCGACAATTACCCACAGGAAACTTCGTGGAAATTGTATGACAATAGCACCAACGAAATTGTAGCCACAGGCGCTCTAAGTTCAGGAACTGAAGTTTACACAGAAAATATTTGTGTAAATTATAATTCATGCTACACTCTTGATGTTTTCGACTCGTATGGAGATGGAATATGCTGTGGATATGGGGAAGGAAACTTTTTAGTTCAAGACTCTAGTGGAAATATAATTTTGACAAACGATGGTGAGTTTGATAACTTTACTCAAGAAGTTTTCTGCCTAGATAATGCAGGATGTGAAATAACAGCAGATTTTAATGTTACTAATGCAACTTCCACCAACTCGAATGATGGTGCAATCTCAATTATTGTTCAAACAGGCTTAAGCCCATTTCAATTTAGCATTGATGGGGGTATGACATTTTATGATACCAATTCATTTACTGATTTATCCCCCGGTATGTACGAAATCGTTATCCAAGGTGCTCTTGGAATCTGTTCATATAGCGAATCAATTTCAGTTGAAGCATGTGAATTGATTTCTGTTGATATTGTTTCTTCAGGCGTACCCTCGGTTGTCTCAAATGATGGTACTATATCAATCTCTCCAAGTTCGGGAATCGCTCCCTATCAATATAGTATAGATGGAGGCCAAAATTTTTCAGAAAATAACCTTTTTGAAAATCTTCCAAGTGGGCTATACAATGTAGTTGTGAAGGATGCTTTAGAAGTTTGCCTTTATGAAGAGAGTATTCGTGTTGAAATCGAATCAATAATAATTAACGAGTTTAATTATCGATCAAGTGAAGAATTCGATCCAGAAGATTGGATTGAATTATATAATCCAAAATCATCATCTGTTGATCTCTCAAATTGGCAAATTAGGGACGAAAACCCAAACCACATTTTTATGATACCTGAAGGAACAGTAATTGATGGCAACGGATTTTTAATAATTGTTAAAGATGAAAATAAGTTCTTGACCGCATTTCCAGAAATAACATTTATTGGAGAACTTGGATTTGGTTTAGGTAGATCAGACGCAATAAGGTTATTCAATTCAGCCAATAAACTTATGGATGAGGTCTATTATGATGTGGAAAACCCTACTCCAAACTGCTCGCATACATTAAACATGTTTGATTCTTATGGTGATGGTTGGCAAGGGAATGCAGTCGATATTATTGCCAACGGACAAACTATTTACAATCAAGCAACTTTTGAAGATGGATTTTCAGCCAGCATAGAATTTGAAATTACACATGGAGAAATAATAGAGCTTAGCTGGACTGACGGATCTTGGTCTTCAGAAGTTTCATGGGAAATTGTCGATACTACAGGAGCAGTTCTTATCTCAGGTGAATATGGTGACACCTTGGTTGGACTAAATATTCAGGCTAATTGTCTGGTGGAAGACTCGGAATGGCCCACTTGTGCAGATGGAACCGGAAATACTTTAGAACTAATTGCACCTGATTTAGACAACTATTTATCTGAATCATGGAGTTGTTTGAATGAAAATGGAAGTCCGAACGAAGTAAACAGTGATGCATTGTCAACTTTGAATAATACTACAGACTCATTAGTAATATATCCTAACCCTGTCATAAATATATTACACATAGTAAGCAATTACAATACTCAAAGTATTAAAATTCGCAATCTGCTTGGACAGCTGATCCTAGTTTCAGAAAATAAAAACTTCATTGACTTAAGCTCCCTTGAAACAGGCATATACTTAATTGAAATCGAGAATACAAATTCACTAGTTACTAAACGTATTATTAAGAAATAATATTCATTATTTTTATTTAAAACCCTATCAATTATTTTTATAAATCTATCTTAAAACTTATAATTTAATTTTTTTTGTTTTATAATTTTGTTTAATACGAATACTTATTTTGAGAAAGAAAAAAATTAATATTGTTTGGTTAAAAAGAGATATAAGAACCAAAGATCACGCTCCACTTCAAGCTGCTGAGTCACATCAAATTCCGTATATAGTTATTTATATTTATGATAAAGATCTTGCTGAGCATCCCTCTGTAAGCTTACGGCACCAACAATTCATTTATCATTCAATTAACGATTTTAATAAATCACTTTATTCATTTAATAAAAAGGCTGAAATATTTTACGGAAGTTCAATAGAAATATTTACCTACCTAAAAGACAAATTTAAAGTTGAAAATGTTTTTAGCTATCAGCAAAATGGTGTTATTAAGTCCTGGAATCGTGATAAAAATGTAACGGTTTTACTAAAAAAAAGTTGTATTAATTGGATTGAATTTCAACGAAATGGAGTGATTAGAGGAATAAAAAATAGAGACAATTGGGCAAAACTGTGGAAATCATATGTTTTGAAAAATAATATTGATAATAGTTTTAAAAAAGGAAATGAAATAAAATTTACACACCCATTTAAAATTCCAAAAAAACTAAGAGACCTGTTTGAAAATTATCCCGCTGAGCTTCAACCTCCAGGTGAATCAAATGCGTGGAAATACCTAAGATCTTTTGTCTCCGGTAGAGGAGAAAATTATCAGAATTATATATCCAAGCCTAGAGAAAGTAGGCTAAGCTGTAGCCGAGTTTCACCATACCTAAGCTGGGGTAATTTAAGTACAAGGCAAGTTTTTCAATTTATCAATAAGCATGCGAAAACACAAACTAACAAAAGACCTTTATATGCCATGCTTTCCAGACTTCATTGGCGCTGCCATTTTGTGCAAAAATTTGAAATGGAATGTACCTATGAAACCAAATGTTTAAACAAAGGGTATGAAATATTGAAACACTCACATAACTTAGATCATATAAATAGCTGGAAAAATGGAAGAACAGGATACCCATTAATTGATGCCTGTATGAGATCACTACAAAAAACGGGATGGCTAAATTTTAGAATGCGAGCACTACTAGTGTCTTTTTTTTCTTTTAATTTGGATCAAGACTGGAGAAATGGAGTTTATCATCTAGGAAACCTTTTTCTTGATTACGAGCCTGGTATACATTATCCTCAGTTCCAAATGCAGTCAGGAACCACTGGTATAAATACGATTAGATTATATAATCCTGTAAAAAACTCAAAAGAACACGACCCTAAAGGAGTATTTATTAAAAAGTGGGTTCCTGAATTAATCAACATCCCCTCTGAACATATTCACGAACCGTGGAAAATGAGCCAAATGGAACAAAGTTTTTATAATTTTTCTTTGGGAAAAGACTATCCATTCCCCATTGTAAATTTAGAGGAGAGTTCAAGGTTTGCAAGAAAAAAGATTTGGGGTCACAGAAAACACCCTCTTGTACAAGAAGAAAGAAAGAGAATAATTAAAAAACACATAAAAAAAGGAAATACCTAATAAAAAAGCCTTCCAATTTAATGGAAAGCTTATCAGTGGCTTAAACAAACCCATGGTAATCTTTAAGATTACCACAACACAACATTTTTTAATTTTAATTATTGCGGTCTGGACGGGACTCGAACCCGCGACCCCCTGCGTGACAGGCAGGTATTCTAACCAACTGAACTACCAAACCGTTGCTAAAAAGCGAAAACAAATATACACTGCATTTTTAATTCGACAAATCTTTTTATTTCTTTTTTAAAAAAACTTCATACGCTTTTCAAAAAAAGTCTTCATGATAATATCGAAATTTTGATGTATATCAACATCTACATAATTTATTTTATATCGTGCACATTTCAAACGAAAAATATTAAAATAATCATTAATCATTTTATTGTATTTAAATTGATAACTTTTGGTAAAAACATCAACAAATTCCTTTGTTTCAACATCAACAAGCCTCTTTGGATCCTTACCAAAATTCAAATTATGTTCTGTTTTTTTATCATATACATGAAATAGTGTTAAATCATGTTTGTTGTGCTTCAAATGTCTTAAAGCATCAAAAAGTTCTTTGTTCTGAACATTGTACTGAAGTAAATCTGTAAATAAAAAAATCATTGTTCGGCGTTTAAATTTTTCAGCAATTTGATGTAATATTTCGTGAATTCGTGTTTTACTAGTTGTAGATTTGTTTTCTAATAATGACTCTAAATTATTTTTTAATAACTGGTAGTGACTCTTAGACCCCCTTTCAGGGGCATAAAAATTATATTTATCTGAAAATAAACTCAAACCAGTAGAGTCACGTTGCCTTTCTAAAATATTTAATAAAACTGCCGATGCAAGGGCTGAAAATTGTATTTTGTTGAAATTTAAATCAGGTCTTAAGTCATATTCTGGGTAAAACATCGAAGAACTAATATCTAAAATTATGTGACAAAGCACATTTGTTTCTTCTTCAAAACATTTAGTGAATAATTTATTTGTTTTGGCATATAATTTCCAGTCAACGTGTCTTACACTATCTCCGTTTATGTAACTTTTGTGTTCTTTAAACTCAGCTGAATAGCCATTGAAAGGACTTTTATGAGATCCTGAAATATAACCCTCAGCAATTGTCTTAGAAATTAAATCGAATCTTGAAAGGTTTGAATTACTTTGAAATTTATTTTTAATCATTCTAAGTTTCATATAAAAAAACCTTCAGCAAGGATTAGATTTATAATATGATAATAGATTCAACTAAAGTAAACTATCTATTGCTTCTGCGTATGTTTCTTTTGTAGCAACCCCAACTTGACGTTTAACAACCTCTCCATTTTTAAACACTAGTACGGTTGGAATATTTCTAACTCCGTATTTAGCAGCGTATTCTTGATTTTTATCGACATCAACTTTTCCAATTACAGCTTTGTCTGCGTATTCATTACTTAATTCATCAATTATCGGTCCAACCATGCGACAAGGTCCACACCAAGCAGCCCAAAAATCAACCATTACTGGTTTATCACTTTTTAAAACTGTTTCTTCAAAATTAGAATCTGAAATTTCTATGGCCATATTTTATTTTTTTGTAGAGATATTTATATCAAATTTAAACTATTATAAATAAACATGAAATAGTTTTTATTAATTTATAATTAATATATTAAAAAATCAGTTTAGTTTATAAAAAACCTTTTCTCTATCCAAATCATTCAAAAGATCTTGAGAAATTTTAATCTTCTTTTTGCGACTTTTAAAGTCTACTTTATAACTTTCATCATTATCATAAACAACAAAACTCAAATTATGATTACCATTGTGACCCTTTAACAAATTATCTATTTTTGAAATCATTTGATCATCAAGATCACTAATGTTTAGTTGGATTGAAAGTCTTTTTGCGTATGAATCTAGAACATCATGTAATAATTGGAAACTATTAAATTGAATTCTTGCATTTCCTTTTTTTCCCGTCTCTTTGTTGACCCACCCGTCACGAACTAATACACGTACAAATAAGAAATTATTTAACATCAAAAAATGTCTGAAGCGAAGATACTCTTCGCCAAAAATCTTAAAATTAAAATTGCCAGTATAATCCTCAATGGTGAAACTTGCCCATCCCTTACCCTGACGACTAACTCGGTGCTGAACATCTGTCAGCACTCCACCAAAAATTAATTCTTTATTTAACAAAGACCCAAGATTATTAAATAACTCCACTTTTGCATTACAAAAATTTTGCATTTCAATTTTGAAATCATCTAGTGGGTGACCAGAAATATATATTCCTACAACCTCCCGCTCTCTTGCTAATTTTTTCATAGTATCCCATGGGTCACAGGGAGGAATATCAGGTTCAGTAAAGTGATTTTCATTTGAATCTCCAAATAAGCTAATTTGAGATGAGTTTTGGCTATCTTGGAACCTGTGTGCAAATTTTAATATTTTTTCAATGAATGTTATATCATTACCCAAGTGATGAAAATATTGCGCTCTGTGGGTGTTTGAAAAACAATCAAATCCACCTGCATTAGCTAAATTTTCAAAAGCCTTTTTGTTCGCTGATCTTAGATCAATTCTCTTAGCAAGATCAAAAATAGATCTATAAAGGCCATTATTTTTTCTCTCATCAACAATTGTTTTTACAGCAGCCTGGCCAACTCCTTTGATTGCTCCCATGCCGAAACGGATCGCATTATCTTTATTAACCGAAAACTTATAATAGCTTTCATTAATATCAGGACCAAGAACTTTCAATTTCATGCGTTTGGCTTCCTCCATAAAAAATGAAACTTGTTTTATATCATTCATATTATTCGATAATACTGCAGCCATATATTCAGCTGGATAATGAGATTTTAGATAAGCTGTTTGGTAAGCTATCCAAGCATAACAAGTTGAATGTGATTTATTAAAGGCGTAACTAGCAAATTTTTCCCAATCAGTCCAAATCTTTTCTAATTTTTCCGAATCAAACCCTTTTTCACTAGCCTGATCAATGAACTTAGGCTTCATTTTGTCTAGTACAGGTTTTAATTTCTTTCCCATTGCTTTACGTAAAACATCTGCCTCACCTTTAGTAAAATCTGCCAATTTTTGGGATAATAGCATAACTTGCTCTTGATAAACAGTTATCCCATATGTCTCTTTTAATATTTCCTCCATTTCAGGTAAATCATATGAAATAATTTCATCTCCTTTTTTTCTTCTTATAAAACTAGGAATGTATTCAAGTGGACCAGGTCTATACAAAGCATTCATTGCAATCAAATCTGCAAAAACAGATGGTTTTAAATCGCGCATGTACTTTTGCATACCGGCGGATTCGTACTGAAAAATACCAATTGTTTCACCACGTTGAAATAGTTCGTAAGTTTGTTTATCATCCAAAGGGAATTCCTCTGGATTTAGTGATATACCATGCTTTGCTTTAATTATTTTTACAGTATCCTTTATTAACGTTAGTGTTTTCAGACCTAAAAAGTCCATTTTTAATAATCCAGCGTCCTCAACAACAGCGTTATCAAATTGTGTAACAAATAAATCTGAGTCCTTAGCAGTTGCGATTGGTACATAATTGGTTATGTCACTAGGTGTAATGATTACTCCGCAAGCGTGAATACCAGTATTGCGCAAAGAACCTTCAAGAACTTTAGCCTGATTAATGGTCTCTGCTTCAAGATCATCACCCTCTGAAATTGTTAATAGTTGATTAATTAGCTCCATATCTTCAGCACGAAACTTCTGCCTCAAACTATTTTCATCACTATTGAAAATATTGTTTAGCTTAGCCATGTTAGGCACTAATTTTGCAATCCTATCCGCATCATTCAATGGTAAGTCTAAAACTCTGGCCGTGTCACGTATCGACGATTTTGCAGCCATTGTACCATAAGTCATAATTTGAGCTACCTGGTTGGATCCGTATTTCTTGATAACATAATCAATAACTTTTTGACGGCCCTCATCGTCAAAATCAATATCAATATCTGGCATACTTATTCTATCGGGATTTAAAAATCTCTCAAAGAGTAAATCATATTTGATTGGATCTATATTTGTAATCCATAAACAATAGGCTACAACTGATCCAGCAACTGAGCCTCTTCCAGGTCCAACAGAAACCCCCAGGTTTCGTGCTTCCTTTATAAAATCTTCAACAATTAAAAAATAGCCTGGATAGCCTGTCTTCTGTATTGTATTTAATTCAAATTCAATTCGATCTTTTAAGTCATCTGAAATAATGCCATAGCGCTTTTCTGCGCCCAAGTAAGTTAAATGGCGTAGATATAAATTTTCTGCTTTTTTTTCATTCCCATTACTACTTCCAATGTCAACAAATTTTTTTGGAATATTAAATTTTGGCAATAATACTTCACGCGTTAACTCGAATTCTTCAATTTTATCATAAATGATTTGCATGTTGAGTATAGCTTCAGGAATTTCTCTAAATAATTTCTTCATTGACATGGAATCTTTAAAATAATATTCTTGATTCGGTAAACCATAACGGTATCCCCTTCCATGACCAATAGGAGTAGATTGTTTTTCGCCCTCTTTTACACACAACAAAATATCATGAGCATTAGCTTCACTTTTTGTAGAATAATAAATATTATTTGTTGCAACTAATGAAGTATCATGTTTTTTTGAAAACTCAATCAAGACTGGTGTCACCCTGTCCTCATCATCCTGTCCATGCCTCATTACCTCAAGAAAAAAATCTTTTCCAAACTCTTTTTTCCACCACATCAATGACTGCTCAGCTTGTTCCTTGCCAACATTTAAAATCTTCGATGATATCTCACCTTTTAAATTGCCTGACAAAACAATAATATCACTCTTATATTTTTTTACAATTTCTTTGTCAATACGTGGAACATAGTAGAACCCTTCAGTGTAGGCTAAAGATGCCATTTTTATAAGATTTTGATATCCTGTCTTATTTTTTGCTAGAAAAACAGCCTGATATCCGTTATCTTTATGAGATTTGTTTTTATGGTCTTCACAAATAAAAAATTCACAACCTAAAATTGGCTTAATTGGTTTCAGATCAATTACTTCATCATTTTCATTAGATTGAGCTTTTTTTGATAAAAGATTTTTATTGTAATTTTTTATTTCCTTAACAAAATGAAAAGAACCCATCATGTTGCCAAGATCAGTCAATGCTACTGCAATCATTTTGTTCTGCGATGTCATTTTAACCAATTTTTTTATGCTTATAGTAGATTGAAGCACAGAGAATTGGGAATGATTATGTAAATGAATTACTTCTGCATCTGCCATAACCTGAGGTAAATCGCCATCGTTATCAATTTTATTGTTCTTCAATGATTGTTTTTCAGCTTCCTGAAGTTTAAATGCTTGTTTCTTTAAATTTTCATGGCGAAGACCCAATAATTGTATTGGCAGTGAATTTTTATTTTTAAAAATTTTAATATATTCAATTTCGCAATCTAATTCATCAATTGAAAAAATTTCTCTCCTTAAAAGCTCGAAAAAACAGCGTGCTGTTGCTTCAACGTCAGCAGTTGCATTATGTGCTTCAATAAATTTTTCATCAAATAAAAAATAATGCAATTCGGTTAGAGTTGGTAACTTATACTTTCCGCCACGGCCACCTGGAAGTTTACAAAGATTTGCCGTAACTTCAGTACATGTATCCAAAACTTTTAAATCTTTTAGATTGGTTTCTAATTGAACCCTGTAAAACTCACAAGAAATTATTTTGATATCAAAACCAACGTTTTGACCAACAATAAACTTTGATTTTGAAATCACCTCATTAAATTTTTCTAAAACACCAGCTAATGAATCTCCCTTCAAAGTTGCTAAGGCAGTTGAAATTCCATGAATTTTTTCCGCATCATATGGAATATTAAATCCGTCAGGATGTATCATATACGCCTGGTGATCAATACAAACTCCCATATCATCATGTAGTTGCCAAGCGATTTGTACACAGCGGGGCCAATTATTTACATCGCTTGTTGGAGAATCCCACTTTTTTGGAAGTCCTGTAGTTTCTGTGTCAAATATTAAATACATATAAGGATCAAGCTAAATAATGAAGTATATAAATATAAAATTATTTTAAATTAAATTCTTTTGTCAAGTTTTATATTTATGAACAAAATTTTTCTTACTAAACAATTTTATAAAAACGATTTTAAAAAAGAAATTTAAAGTTCGATGTAGGGGACTTTAAAAAAAACACCTTCTGAGAAATTCATGTAATTAAAACCAGATTCGTCATAGGAGTTAAAGTAAAAAGAACCTGTTATTGTTTTATTTACAACATCAATTGAAACTATCGTTACTTTACCATCACCAACATAAACAGGATATTCATTACCTATATTTTGAGTTGAATAAGTAATATTATTTTCTGTGTAAGTTACAGTTGGCGATTTTCCAGGACCCAAGTTAAAAGTTCCAATACTGAAATCTGGGAGGCTTATTACCATAGTACCATAGCCATCACTGCCAGATATATTAAAAATACCTGTACTTTGCACAGTTGCTGTTCTAGCAGTAGACTTCCATACATAATCACCATGTCTAAGCCCCTGAAAAGTGGGATTATTAGTTTGAATATCGTCTTGACAAGAAAAAGCTAATAATAATAAAACTTTAAAATAAAACCTCATAAACAAACTTTAATGTAAAAACGCAATGGCACTTTTAATAGTTAATATCCAAAAATATAAAAAAAAACAAAAGTTTCATTTAAAAAAATATACTATATTTGCCGACTAATTAATAACCGGGGTCGAGTACCTCACAAATTAATACTTATGCCTGTAAAACTAAGACTACAAAGACACGGAAAAAAAGGCAAACCATTCTATTGGATTGTCGCAGCGGACACACGTTCTAAGCGAGACGGACGTTTTCTTGAAAAAATTGGAACCTACAATCCAAACGTTAACCCCGCTGACATCAATCTTAATATTGACAGTGCTGTAAAGTGGTTAAAAAATGGTGCCCAACCAACTGAAACTGCTAGAGCAATTTTATCATATAAAGGAGTTCTGCTCAAAAAGCATTTAGCCGAGGGAGTTAGAAAGGGTGCAATTACTGAGGATCAAGCAGAAAAAAAATTCCAAGCTTGGGTTAAAGAAAAAGAATCCAAAATAGAGTCAAAAAAATCATCTATTCTAAAAGCAGACGAAGAAAAAAAAGCAAAAGCAAAAGCTGCAGAAATAGTTGCTAATGAAGCTAGGACTCAAGCTTCTAAAAAAACAAATGATGACAACGACTCTGAGGACCAAGTAACTACTGATAAAATTGAGAAGTCTGAAGAAGAGTAGTACTGTTTTTTTGATATTTAAACCGCAATAACTCTAGGTTTAAAACCAATTTATGAAAAAAAAAGATTGCTATAAGCTTGGTAAAATCATCAAAAAATTCAGCTTCAAAGGCGAAGTTATAGCCAAAATCGACACTGATCAGCCTAATACTTATGAAAAAATAGAGTTCTTATTTTTGGAAATAGATAACAAACTAGTTCCATACTTTATCGATAACTCAAAATTACATAAATCTAATTTGTTAAGAATCAAATTTGAGGATATTGACAGTGAAACTAAAGCCCAAAAAATAATAAATAAAAATATTTTTTTACCCACAGATACCTTACCAAAATTAATTGGTAATAAATTTTATTACCATGAGATTATAGGTTTTGGCGTAATTGATTATAACCATGGTAAAATTGGGAATATCGTCGGAGTGAACGACCAAACAGCACAATCACTCTTTGTAATTGATAGTCGTGGAATTGAAATTTTAATACCCATCACCGACGAATTTATAACAAATGTAGACAGAGCAAAAAAAGAAATTCACATAAAATCACCTGAAGGCTTGATTAACCTGTTTACAAATTGATATAAATTTATTAAAAGAATTTTATCAAAAATCCGATAAATTAATTAATATTATAATTAAATTTGTTTGATATTCTTAATGAATTATCATTTGATATAATACCCCTTAATTAAGTAAAATTCTACTAATGAAAACAGATTTATTTGAATCACCTGATTATTACAATCTCGATGAGTTACTCAGCGAAGAGCAAAAGCTAGTTAGAGAAGCGGCTAGAGATTGGGTAAAAAAAGATATCTCACCTATTATTGAGTCATATTCACAAAAAGCTGAATTTCCAAAGCAGATCATCAAAGGGCTCGCCAATATTGGAGCATTTGGACCTTACATTCCAGAAAACTATGGAGGTGCAGGACTAGATCAAATATCATACGGACTTATAATGCAAGAAATTGAACGAGGCGATTCGGGAGTTAGAAGTACTGCATCTGTTCAATCCTCCCTTGTGATGTTCCCAATATGGAAATATGGTAATGAAGAACAGCGCCAAAAATATTTACCAAAGTTGTCAACAGGTGAATACATGGGGGCGTTTGGCCTAACTGAACCAGATCACGGAAGTAATCCTGGAGGAATGACAACTAACTATAAGGACATGGGAGATCATTTTTTATTAAATGGAGCTAAACTTTGGATTTCAAATGCACCATTTTGTGATATTGCTATTGTTTGGGCTAAAGACGAAAACGGGAGAATAAATGGTCTTATTGTTGAGAGAGGCATGGAAGGATTTTCAACACCTGAAACTCACAACAAATGGTCATTGAGAGCTAGCGCCACAGGTGAGCTTATTTTCCAAGATGTTAAAGTACCTAAAGAAAACTTACTACCGAATAAATCAGGTTTAGGAGCTCCATTGGGCTGTCTGGACTCGGCGCGATATGGAATATCTTGGGGAGCAATTGGAGCCGCAATGGATTGTTACGATACTGCTTTAAGATATGCTAAAGAGCGTATACAATTTGATAAACCAATCGCTGGATTTCAGCTTCAGCAAAAAAAATTAGCTGAAATGATCACTGAAATTACCAAAGCTCAATTATTAGCATTTAGATTAGGACAGTTAAAGAATAAAGATAAGGCAAGCTCCGCACAAATATCGATGGCTAAGAGAAATAATGTAGAAATGGCACTTAAGATTGCCAGAGATGCACGCCAAATACTTGGAGGGATGGGTATTACAGGCGACTATAGTATTATGCGTCATATGATGAACTTAGAAAGTGTAGTAACTTACGAAGGAACTCATGACATTCACTTGCTAATAACTGGTCTTGATATTACTGGAATAAATGCATTCAAATAAAAGATTATTTACTCCTTTCCCTTTTTTACTTTTTATTTCATCATTTCTTGTAAATTCTTGCTACTATGAAACTGATATATCAATAAATTCAACCAGCGATAACAACATACAAGAAATAATTGAAAATAACCCTGCTCAAAATTTTAAAATTATTTCATTGGGTGATAGTTACACTATTGGTCACAGTGTATGTGAAAGCTGTCGCTTTCCTGAACAACTTAAAGACAGTTTAATTGCAAATTTCGACTATCAAGATAGCTTTGAATTAGATATTATTGCTCAAACTGGTTGGACAACTACAAATTTAATTTCTGCCATTGAATACAATAGCCCAAGTTCAGATTATGACCTTGTAACATTGTTAATTGGTGTTAACAATCAATACCAAGGACAACCATTTTCAATTTATGAAACTGAATTTATAGACTTAGTTGAAATCGCTTCTGCTCTAGCTGGTCAAGATTCCTCAAAAATAATTGTAATCTCAATTCCAGATTATTCTTACACTCCATATGCCCAAAATTTTGCTGGCGGTTTTATCTCAAATCAACTTGACAGCTATAATAATTATGCAGAAAATTATTGTAATGATAATGATATATCTTATGTCTATATAACTGATATAACTAGAGAAGGACTTGAAAATCCTGATTTGGTTGCTAACGATGGCTTACATCCATCATCACTGGCCTACACAAAATTTGTAGAAAGAATTTTACCAATTGCAATTCAAAAATTAAATTAATCTAATTCCGCAGGTGCGAGTTCAATAGCCAGACCCTCCAACTCAGAATTAATTTGAATTTGACAGGCTAGCCGACTATTTCTTTTAACTTCAATTACATCACCTAGCATCGCTTCTTCTTCATCACTTTTATCAAGAAGTTTATGTGAACTTAAAATATAACATTGACATGAAGCACACATTGCAATACCACCACAAACCCCAATCGTACCATCAGGTGCAAGATCATACATTCGCACAATATCCATTAAATTTAATCCCATATCAATCGGTGCGTCGACAATGTGGACATTTCCTTTTCGATCAACAATTTTTAAAGAGATATCTAATTCATTAGATTTCATTGAATTGACTTTACTACATTTTTTGTTGCTTCTTTTCTTGTTCCATCGAAACCATCAACTCCTGTAACTGTAGTATACTTTAAGACATAACGTTTACCAGGATTAATTATCTTGTATGCCGCATGACACATTAAAGTAGCTTCATGAAAACCACACAAAATCAATTTCAATTTTCCTGGATAAGTATTAATATCTCCGATTGCAAAAACCCCTGGAATGTTTGTCTGATAATCCAGAGCATTATTTACCTTGATAGCATTTCTTTCAATTTCTAGACCCCAATTAGCTATTGGACCTAATTTTGGTGTCAACCCAAAAAGAGGTATAAAAGCTTCAGTAGCCAAACTTTGTTGTTCGCCGTCTCTAGTAGTATACGTAACTGACTCTAAAAAATTATCCCCTTCAATGGAAGTTACTTCAGCAGGGGTAATAATATTAATTTTTCCTGAGTTTTTTAGTTCTTGAACCTTTTGAACTGAATCAAGAGCACCTCTGAACTCATTTCGCCGATGAATTAAGGTTACTTTTTTAGCAATTTTGCTTAAAAAAATTGTCCAATCTAAAGCGGAATCGCCACCGCCAGCAATTACTACTCTTTTATTTCTATAGACTTCGGGATCTTTTATTATATACGCAACTCCCTTATCCTCTAACCGTTCAATATCTTTGATATTAGGTTTTCGTGGCTCAAAACAACCAAGACCACCAGCAATTGCCACTACAGGAGCTAAGTGTTTTGTTCCCTTGTTGGTAGTTACAATGAATTTACCGTCATCTTGGCGAGATATGGTCTCTGCTCTTTCGCCAAGGGTGAATCCAGGATTAAATTGCTTTGATTGCTCTAATAATTTTTCTGTTAATTCACCCGCAAGTATTTCTGGATGCGCAGGTATGTCATAAATGGGCTTTTTGGGATAAATTTCTGAGCATTGTCCGCCTGGCTGTGCAAGTACATCGATTAAATGACAATTCAATTTTAAAAGCCCCGCCTCAAAAACAGCAAATAATGCTGTTGGACCGGCACCTATAATCAAGATATCTGTTTTAATCATAGTACTCAGTCCTGAATATTAATTACAGATTTAATTTGTGGAGCATGCTTTTTAATTGTCATCTCAACACCTGTTTTAAGTGTCATTTGGTTAACTGTACATGACGAGCAAGCTCCAACAAGCTGGACTTTTACTATTTCATTATTTATTATTTCCAATAAGTTTATATCCCCCCCATCATTTTGAAGAAAGGGTCTTATTTCGTCCAAAGCTATTTCTACATGTTTACGAATTTCGTTCGAGCTCATACTTTTATTTATTTATTAATTGCATTACAACCTGCCATCGTTGTAATTTTCACAACTTCGGTAGGAGGTATATTTTTATTACGTTTTACTAGTTCTGTTACCATTTTTTGTGTTAGTTTCACAAATGTATCTTCCAATGCAGTATTTTCTTGCAAAGCTGCAGGTCTTCCAAAATCACCTGATTCTCTCAAGCTTTGTACTAATGGAACTTCACCTAAAAAAGCTACATCTAAATCAAAGGCTAGATTTTTTGCGCCTTGTTGTCCAAAGATATAATATTTACTGTTAGGAAGTTCATCTGGGATAAAATATGCCATATTCTCTACAATCCCCAAAACAGGTACATTAATACTCTCTTGGTTAAACATTGCCACTCCTTTTCTTGCATCGGCAAGTGCAACGTTTTGAGGAGTACTTACAACGATAGCGCCTGTAATAGGTAAAGCCTGAACTGTGCTTAGGTGTATGTCTCCTGTTCCGGGAGGTAAATCAACAAGTAAAAAATCTAAAACTCCCCAATCTACATCAAAAATCATCTGACTAAGAGCCTTTGCTGCCATTGGGCCACGCCAAATTACAGCCTGGTTTGGTTTAGTAAAGAATCCTATAGATAATATTTTTACACCGTAGTTTTCTACTGGCTTCATCTTGGAAGAATTACCAACCTTTACAGACAAAGGCTTTTGATCTGTAACGTCAAACATAATTGGTATTGACGGCCCATAAATATCAGCATCTAAAACCCCGACATTAAATCCCATTTTTGAGAGTGTTACAGCAATATTTGAGGTAATTGTAGATTTTCCAACCCCACCCTTACCAGATGCAACAGCAATAATATTCTTTACTCCAGGAATTTTTTTGCCTTTGATTTGAGGCTTTTCTAACTTCGCTTTTTCTAAATTAAAATTCACTTTTATTTTGGCTTTGGAATAAACCAAATTGTGAATAGCTTTCTTGATTTCAGCCTCAGTGCGTTTACGAGCCTGAAGAGCTGGGTTGCTTGTGGATATATCAATAATAACCTCATCTCCAAAAATAACAATGTTTTGAATTGAATTATTTTCAACTATGCTTTTGCTCTCGCCAGCAATTTTAATTGACTCAATGGCTGAAATAATATCGTTTTTTTTAATTTTCAATGAATTGCAATAAACGTTGTACGATTTACAAATATACGCTTGATTTAATAAAAAAACTAGATTTCCTTTGAAGGATCCCAAAAAACAGTTTCAAAATTTTGAATCTGATCATTTACGATAATTATTCCCTCATTTTCGAGAAGCTGCTGCATTAAGTTACATCCTCCAAAGTGATGCTTTCCTGTTAAATATCCATTACGATTAACAACGCGGTGTGATGGAATATTTTTGGTATGAGAAGCTACCATTGCATATCCAACGGTTCTAGCACTTTTAGCTGCGCCCAAATACTTAGCAATACTACCGTAGGTAGTGACTCTCCCATATGGAATTTGAACTACAATTTGATAACATCTTTCAAAAAAATTTTCTTTCAAAATTTATTTAAATTTAAATTTCAAATATGTGATTGGTTTACCTTGGTCTAAATAAATTTTTTCATAGAATGTTTTAATATTTGTAACTTCAGATGGACTACCCGCCTGTTTGTAAATATCGTTATTTGAATATTGAATTTCATCTTCCAATGCATGTAATATTCCAATGGTATAACCATGTAAAAACCCGCTATCGGTTTTTAAATGCACTACCCCCTGTTTTTTTAAAATACACTTGTACTTTTTTAAAAAAGTCATGTTTGTTAGTCTGTGTTTAGTTCTCTTATATTTTATTTGAGGATCCGGAAAAGTAATCCAAATTTCATCTACTTCATTTCTTCCAAAAACCTTATCAATAAGTTCGACTTGTGTTCTAATAAACACCACATTATCAAGTTTTTCGTTTTCAACAATCTTAGCGCCTTTCCAAAAACGAGCCCCTTTAATATCAATTCCTATATAATTTCGATTTGGGTTACTTTTGGCTAAACCAACAGTATACTCACCTTTTCCACAACCAACTTCAACAATTATTGGGTTATTATTTTTGAAAAACCTTGAATTCCAATTATATTTTAATGGAAATTTACAATCTATCAATTCCTCTCTGGATGGCTGAAGAACATGTGGGAATGTTTCATTTTCTTTAAATCTTATTAATTTATTTTTACTACCCAATGATATACAGATATTTTAATTAGAATATTAATTTACGATAAATTTTTTCAGAGTAAATGAAAACTCACTGCCAATTCCGTATTTGCTTTCGACAAATATTTTTTCATCATGAGCATCTATTATGTGTTTAACAATTGAAAGTCCTAAACCAGACCCGCCCTCACTTCTAGCTCCACTTTTATCAACCCTGTAAAATCTTTCAAAAATTCTTGGAATATGTTCTTCTTCAATACCTTCTCCGTTGTCTGAAATTTTTACTAGTATTTTCTCTTCGCCTGTGTTCACAATATCAACTTCAGTCGTTCCATTTTTATGACCGTATTTAATCGAATTAACAATTAAATTTGTGATAAGCTGCTGAATTCTCTCTTTATCAGCAAATACCTCAGAAATATTTTCAGACTTTTCCTTAAAAACTAATGATATATTCTTTTTTTTTGCTTTCATATCAAGATCTTCAAAAATACTTGATATTAATTCAAAAATATCAAAGTTCGATTTATTTAACTTTGACTCTCCAAATTCAATCTTTGTAATCATGTCAAGATCCCTTACTATATAAATTAATCTATCTACCCCTTTGTCAGCCCTTTTTAAATATTTTTTTAGAACCTCAGGATCACTCAATGCGCCATCCAATAATGTAGAAATATAACCTTGAATAGTAAATAATGGAGTCTTTAGCTCGTGTGCAACATTTCCTACAAACTCTTTTCTAAATTCTTCACGGTCTTTTAATGATTGTACTTGTTTCTTTTTTAGGCTTATATACTTACTTATTTCGTTTGTCAATAAATCCATATCCTCTGAACTAAGTAGCTTGTCTACTGCTGATTTATTTGACTCTAAAGTCAATATGTCATTATATATTTTTTCTGTTCTTTTGAACATGTATTTCTTTGAGCGAAAATGAAAAATAAAAAAAATAACTAAAAAATTTAGTAAGAAAGAAAAGATTAACGACTTGGCATCAAGCAAATCAAATAAATACAAAAAAATACTAAAAAATAGCATTAAAACCAGTGAAGTTAATAAGGCTGTTAGTGCGCTAAAAATATAGGCTTTGTTTTTATAAGAGCTCATTAGTCATTAAACTTATACCCCACTCCTTTTAAAGTCGTTAATTTATCATTACCAATTTTACTGCGAAGTTTTCGAATATGTACATCTATAGTTCGACCACCAACAATAACATCTTCACCCCAAATTTTAGTCAAAATTTCTTTTCTCTTAAAAACTTTACCAGGCTTAGAAGTCAGTAAACATAACAGTTCAAATTCTTTTCTTGGTAAAATGATGTCTTTACCATGGTGAATTATTTTATATAATTCTTTATCAATTGTGAGTCCTTTAAGTTGTATTAATTCATCTTTAATTTTCGATTGATCGCTAATTTTGCGCCTTAATAGTGACTTTACTTTACTAATTAAAACCTTAGGTTTAATAGGCTTGGAGATATAATCATCAGCCCCAGCTTCAAGGCCAGCAACTAATGAATAATCCTCACTGCGTGCAGTCAAGAAAGTTATGATTGTCTCTTCAAGCTCTGGAATTTTTCTTATTTTTTCACATGCCTCAATTCCATCCATTTCAGGCATCATGACATCTAAAATTATTAGCTCTGGTTTTTCTTTCTTAGCTTTTTTAATTGCCTTTTGACCGTTAGTAGCAGTTAATACTGAATAGCCCTCAGATTTTAAGTTGTAACTCAATATTTCAAGAATATCAGGCTCGTCATCAACAATTAGTATCTTAATATTTTTATTTATAACTAAAATAATTTTGCTACAATAAATTTAGAATTTTAAATTGAGAAAACAATAAATTTTGGAACTGCTTCCTCAAACAAATTGAAAATTAAAAATTATTTAACTAAAAATTTTCATTTTGTTAAATATTTGAACACAAAAAAAATAAAGATTAAAAATCAAAAAGTCTATCTTTGATTAATCAATAAAAATAATAGCTAATGAAACACTTCTACTCAATTATAATAACAGCCCTTTTCTCCTGCATTGCTTACAGTCAAGTAACTGAACTTTACATTAGTAAATATGGTGAGGGAAGTTCTAACCATAAATTCTTAGAAATTTATAATGGGACAAATGCAGATATTGATTTATCTAATTATTCTGTATCATCATGCAGTAATGGTTGTAATACAACTGGTGAATTTGATTACCCAGATAATATAATATTTGCCGCAGGTACAATTATACAAAGTGGTGATGTTTATGTTATTACTCACGGGTCTGCTGATCCATCAATACACTCAGACCAAACCTTCACTTACTTATCAAATGGTGATGATTTTATGGCACTTACACTGGCAGGTGCTACAGCAAGCGACTATACAATTATTGATGCCCTTGGTGATATGGGTCCTGATCCTGGTAATGGATGGGAAGTTGCAGGAATTTCGAATGGTACTCAAAATCACACATTGACAAGAAAATCGACTGTATGTGGCCCAAATCCAACTCCGCTCGCATCATTTGGTACCAATTCTGAGGATTCTGAATGGATAGTAGGAGAGAGCAATTCAGGATGGGACACAGTAGGCTCGTATGATGGCTGTGTTTCTGGTCCAATATTGACTATTACTTCCCCATCAAATAATCAAGAATTTGATTCTGGCACAACTTCAGTCATTGTTTCTGTTTCTGTAGCAAACTTCAACATAGGTGAATTAAATTCAGGTGCGGATGGACATATCCATTGGACAATAAATAATCAAGAACAGCCGATGAAATATGATACTCTTGATGAAACAATCAATGTAGCTGATGGCGAAAGCTACTCCATTTATATGGAATTAGTTGATGATAGCCACCAAGCCATCAGCCCTGCAGTTAATCAAACTGTTTCTTTTGAAGTAAATTTTCCATGTGATCTTTACATAGATACTATCAATTCGTCATGTGACTCAAATACAGCTGAGAACTCTGACACATACTCCACTTCGCTGAGCTTTACGGGCGGAGGTACTACGTCATATGTAATCGATACTGGAGGTGTGGGAACTATTGAGGGAGATGACCCTTCTGTAACTCCAGAAGGGGTTATTATAATTAGTGGCGTTCCAGAAAATACAGATTATGTTGTAAGTTTTACTGGGGATCCGAGCAACAGCTCGTGTAATTTTATAAGATCAATAAGCAGTCCAAACTGTAATCCATCAATAGCTCTACCTTATAATGATCCATTCGATTACCCTGATGGTTCATTAACCTCTTATCCAAATTGGAATAACTTTTCAGGAAATGAGGGAGATCTTTTAGTAACAAATGGTCAAGCGATCGTTCAACACGGAACCCCAAGTGAAGATGCTGGGGTAACTTTTGATCCAGTTGAGGGCGTCATATATTATGCTTTTGATTTCTCAGTAAATGATCCTGGAAATCCTATATCTGGAAGCGATTTCGAATATTTTGCACTTTTTAAAGACGATGGCTTTAATTACAGAGCAAGGATAGATATTGTAAGTGCTAATGATGCAGCAAGCGACTTCACTGTGGGTATTTCCACAAAAAATGGTACTGCAGATGTTATTTGGCCTGGGGACTTAGACTTTGAAACCACATACAGAGCTACAGTAAAATATGATCAAGCTCAAAATACCACACAGCTATGGATAAATGCTGATGGTGAGACAGATCCATCAATTTATGGTAATGATGAGGATGATCCAGGAACTACAATTACCCAATTTGGTCTTAGACAGTCTGACTCTTCAGCAAATGAAGGTATTTTAATAGACAACTTAACTATCACGCAAACATTCAATGAAACTCTGAATAATAATGAGTTTTCTGATTTAGATTATTCTTTTATTTTATTTCCAAATCCATCAGTTTCTGGAATAATTTCCATAAAATCAAACAAATTAGGTGAAATAAAATCTCAAGTTTTTGATTTACTTGGGAAAGAACTGATAAATACAAAAATTAAAAATCAAAAGTTGGATTTATCAGACCTTAGCAGTGGTATTTATATTATAAGGCTTACTCAGGGCAATCTGATATGGTCAAAAAAGTTTATTAAACAATAATTATTTACTCAAAATAAAAAAAAGAGCGTTATTTTGATAATGCTCTTTTTTTTATTTTTGCAACTGTAATTAGTTCTATGGATTTAAAATCAATATTTAATCTTAATTCGGAAAAAAAATTTAGTGATTTAGCTATTGAAATTTTTTATATTCAATTTGAAAATAACCCTGTCTATCGATCCTTTTGTGACTTATTAAATATAAATTCAAGTGATGTTCAAAAAATTGAAGACATTCCTTTTCTACCAATTAATTTTTTTAAAACGCATACTGTAAAATCAACAAAAAAGAAAACAAAAAAAACCTTTCTAAGTAGTGGAACTACAAACAAAAACGCTAGCAAACACTATTTAACGAATCCCAAAATATATAGAAAAAGCTTTAGAAAATGTTTTGAATTTTTTTATGGTCCAATCAAAGACTATGTTATACTCGCTTTACTTCCCTCATACTTAGAACGCAATGGTTCATCGCTAGTTTATATGGTAAATGATATGATAGTTAGATCAAAAAAACCACAGAGCGGATTTTATTTAAATAACTTAAAAGAGCTAAAAGACACGATCCAAGAGCTAGATCAGAGTGGGCAAAAAACTATTTTAATTGGTGTTTCATTTGCTCTCTTAGATCTAATTGAATTTCACCAATTTAACTTAAAAAACACCATAATTATGGAAACTGGTGGTATGAAAGGACAACGAAAAGAATTGATAAAAAGCGAGCTTCACGAATATTTAAAAAAAGGCTTTGGTGTGCAAGCTATTCACAGTGAGTATGGGATGACAGAAATATTATCGCAAGCATACTCCAAAAATAACGGACTTTTTAAAACACCGCCTTGGATGAAAATCTTAATTAGAGATACTGAAGACGCATTGTCTATTTTACCGATTGAAAAATCAGGAGGAATCAACATAATTGATTTAGCAAATATAGACTCCTGTGCTTTTATTGCAACACAAGATTTGGGAATGATTCATAAGAATGGTTATTTTGAGCTACTTGGGCGATTTGATCAATCTGAAGTTAGGGGCTGTAATTTAATGGTGGTTTAGATTTAAATAACCTGAATTATAAAGGTCTTTCGTTTACCACGATTTATAACAATATAACTGTCATTAATCAAATCAGAATTAGTCAATCTATAATTTTCGTCAACTTTTTCCTTGTTGATCATAATTGAATTTTCGTTCAAAGCCCGCCGTGCATCTCCTCTAGAGGACAAGAATTTAGTTTCATCAAATAATACTGAAATCATATCTAGCCCTGCTTTTATTCTATTATTTGGAATTTGTGCAGTTGGAACTCCTTCAAAAATATCTAAAAATAGTGATTTATCTATGGATTGTATGTCTTTTTTAAAATCTTTACTAAACAAAATTTTAGATGCTTTTTCAGCATTAATCAGGTCATTTTTACTATGTACTAAAGCTGTAATTTCTCGTGCAAGACGATTCTGTAATAATCTTAAATGAGGCTCTTTTTTGTGTAAATTAAGGACATTATCAATATCATCTTTTTTTAAAAAAGTAAAGATTCTAATATATTTTTCTGCATCCACATCACTGCTGTTCAACCAGTACTGATAAAATTTATAAGGAGATGTTCGTTCAGCGCAAAGCCAAATATTTCCTTCCTCAGTCTTGCCAAATTTTGATCCATCAGATTTAGTAATTAATGGACAAGTTATGGCATAGCCTTTTCCATTCAAGACTCTTCTAACCAATTCAACTCCCGTTGTTATATTTCCCCATTGATCACTTCCACCCATTTGAATAGTGCAATTATTTGATTTAAAAAGATGTAAAAAATCATAACCCTGGATAAGCTGGTAAGTAAATTCAGTAAAACTCATTCCGGTTGCATTTTCTGAGGATATTCTATTTTTTACGGAGTCTTTAGCCATCATATAATTTACAGTTATATGCTTACCAACAGATCTTGTGAAATCTATGAACGAAAAATCTTTCATCCAATTATAATTATTGAGAATTATCGCCGAATTCTTTTTGCTCTTATCAAAATCTAAAAAACGAGATAATTGATGCTTTATAGCTTTCTGATTCTTCGCAAGAGTATTTCCGTCCAATAAAATACGTTCAGAATTCTTTCCTGAAGGATCACCAATCATGCCTGTTGCACCTCCAATTAAAACGATTGGTCTGTGCCCACACTTCTGAAAATGAGCTAAAAGCATAATAGGAACTAGATTGCCAATGTGAAGAGAATCTGAAGTTGGATCGAAGCCAATGTATGCTGAACGCATTTCTACACTTAAGTGATCTGCAAATCCAGGTATATGATCTTGTAACATACCTCTCCATTTCAACAAAGAAAGAAAATCATTCTTCATATATAAAAATTATATCTACAAAGATAAATTATTCATTAATGATGAAAAAAGAAAATTCATTAATTTAGTACAATGATTTTGGTCACGGGTGGAACAGGACTTGTTGGAAGTCATTTATTGTACGAACTAACAAAAACAAATAAAAAAATAAGAGCTATTCACAGAAGTAGTTCAAATCTTAATAAAGTTAAGATTATTTTCTCTTATTATACTAAAAAAAGTGATGAGCTTTATAATAGAATAGAATGGGTTGAAACAGATTTAAATGATTTACCCGGTCTAACAATGGCCTTTGAAGGAGTTGAAATTGTTTATCATTGTGCAGCTATGATTTCTTTCGACTCGTCAGACTATCAAGTTCTCAGAAATATAAATATTGAAGGTACATCAAATATTGTTAACCTCTGCATACTAAAGAACATAAAAAAATTATGTCATGTGAGCAGTGTTGCAACTCTTGCATACAATGATGAAATAATTGATGAAAACAATTACTGGGACGGAAATAAAAACCAAAGTCTATATGCTATTACAAAATATGGGGGTGAAATGGAGGTTTGGCGTGGAATGCAAGAGGGCTTAAACGCAATAATAGTTAACCCGGGTTTTATAATTGGTCCTGGATTTTGGAATTCAGGTAGTGGAATATTATTTAAAAAGATATTTAACAGTCAACGTTTGTGCGTAAAAGGATCTTTTGGGTATGTTAGTGTCTTTGACGTCACTCATGCAATGGTTTGTTTAATTAAATCGAATTTAATTAACGAAAGATTTGTTTTGGTAAACCAAAATTTAACTCATGAAAGGGTCTATAAAATTATTGCAAATTTTTTTGGAATCAAGTCTGCGCCATTGTTAGCCCCTAAATATCTGTTAAATTTAGGCTCTAAAATTGATTGGATTGTGTCAAAAATGACACGTAGAAAAAGAGTACTTAGCAAAGCCTTGTGTGTAACTTTATTGAGAAGTCATAATTTTTCATCTGAAAAGATAAAAACTAGATTAAAGGGATTTCAATTTTCTTCAATTATTGACTCTTTTGAACATTCTTGCGAAGTTTTTTCTCGCGATAAATAGGACTTGAGGTAAAGCTATTTTTTTTTAAATTACCAGTATCACTTTTACTAATATTTATTAACGAATCCTGACGATTTCTTTTAGCACTAATTTTTTTCTGGATCAAATTTTTTGTAGAATCAAGTTTCTGTTCAACTTCTTGAATTATCGTACTATATTTTAAAATATCGCTGCTGTAATAAGAAATACTATTTTCAAATTGATCAATCCCAATTTTATATTTATTTTGCAAATAATTATTAACATTGCTGATTTTTTCTTCAATAATTTTTTTGTTTTCTCCACGTGCAGCATTGATGATTTCCAAATCAAACAAAATTTCAACCATTTTGTCCTCAGAAATTAAATTCTCTGGTTTTTTATTGTTAAAGTCTTTACAAGATTGAACAATAACCAAAATTATTAAAGTTAATATTATTCTCATCTGTTGAAAGTTAATTGCATTGCTACACTTTTGTCACACAACTTAGAATTTTTATAAACTAGAGTACCGTTTAAGAAGGTATGTGTTATTTTAGATTTAAACTTAAAACCATCAAATGGAGACCAACCGCATTTATATAAAATATTTTCTGTTTTAACTGTCCACGGACTATTTGGATCGACTATTATTAAGTCGGCAAAATAACCTTCGCGCAAAAAACCTCTTTTTTCAATTTGAAATAAAATCGCAGGATTATGTGCCATTTTCTCAACCAATTTTTCAATTGTGATTTTTTTATCGTGATATGCTTCTAGCAGAGCAACTACAGCATGTTGAACTAATGGACCACCCGAAGGACATTTGTTATATGGCATTGCTTTTTCTTGTAATGTATGTGGGGCGTGGTCAGTGGCTATTACGTCAATCCTGTCATCTTTAATTGCTTCCCAAAGTGCTTGTTGGTCTTTTACAGTTTTGATGGCCGGATTCCATTTGATAAAAACCCCTTTGTCATCATAGTCATTATCATTGAAAAAGAGGTGGTGCACACAAACCTCGGACGTAATTCGTTTGTCTTTCAATGGTAAACTATTTTTAAAAAGGCTCAACTCCTTTGAAGTTGATATGTGAAAAACATGTAATCTAGCTCCAGTTTTTCTTGCCAATTCAACAGCCTTTGATGATGATATGTAACATGCTTCCTCACTTCGTATCGTTGGATGATATTTAACAGGAATATTATCACCATACTTATCTAAGTATGTTTTCATATTTTTTCTTACTGTTAGTTCATCTTCACAGTGTACAGCAATTAATAGGTCGGTATTTAAAAAAATCTGCTCAATAACTTTAGGATTATCTACCAACATATTTCCGGTAGACGAGCCTAAAAAAAGTTTAAGAGCAGCTACTTTTTTGGAGTCAACTTTCATTATTTCGTTTAAATTATCATTCGTTCCTCCAAACATGAACGAATAATTTGCGAATGACGACTTGGAGGCAATTTTAAATTTTTTATTTAATTGATCTATTGTTGTTGTTTGTGGATTTGTATTAGGCATTTCAATAAAAGAAGTTATGCCTCCAGCAATTGCAGCTCTAGATTCAGTAAAAATATCACCCTTGTGAGTTAGTCCTGGTTCTCGAAAATGAACCTGATCATCAATCATTCCAGGAAGAACAAATTTATTCTTAGCATCAATTACCCTAGTGTTTTGACTCTTTACACTTATTGAGTTTGATATTTGTGTAATCACTTTGTCAACAATTAATATATCGCGGTCAAGAGTTAAACCCTCGTTAACTAATCTGGCATTTTTAATTAAAGTAGAATTTTTTTGCATTTACAATTTTCCCAATATTTTTTTAAATCGCATCAATAAAACTCCAAAAACAGCCTCAGCAATTATTCCTTTTGTAAGTTTTGAAACCCCTCTAACTCGATCAGTAAAGATAATAGGTATTTCTTTTATTTTATAGTTTTTATTAAATGCTTTATATTTCATTTCAATCTGAAATGCATATCCGACAAACTTTATTTGATTTAAATTTAACGATTCTAAAACAGATCTTTTATAACAAACAAAACCAGAGGTAGGGTCCTTCACTGGCATGTTAGTAATTATTCTAACATAAAAAGATGCAATGTATGAAAGTAATATTCTTGAAAAAGGCCAATTCACAACATTGATTCCGTTTATGTATCTAGACCCTACAACTATATCATAATCATTATTTTTACAAACTTTATGTAAATCTATTAGATCTTTAGGATTGTGGGAGTAATCAGCATCCATCTCAATAATAAACTTATAACTCTTCTTTAGTGCCCATTTAAAGCCATCAATATATGCTTTTCCTAAACCGATTTTCGATTTACGAATAAGAAGAAATAATTTACCAATAAATTTATTTTGAAGATCAGTAACTAAACCTGAAGTATTGTCAGGAGAGTCGTCATCAACCACCAAAATATCTACGTCTTTGGCGATTCTAAAAATATCGTGTATAAGAAGTCCGATATTATCAATTTCATTGTATGTCGGAATTACTATAAGTGTATCTTTCACTAAATTTACTTATTTGACAAAAATAAGTTATTTTGATGGATCTTTAATTACAATTTTTCTTTCTAATTTTGCGTATGCACAGGTATTTAATTTCCAATGACTTTTTTGTTTTTTGTTCCTTAGCTAGCCTTTTAATTTTAACACTAATTAAGTTTGTTAATAAGGTACGCTTTTTGGACTTTTTAAAATCTTTAATTAGCTCAAAATATCTTAGAATTTACGAAAAAGAGAGAATTATTATTGATAATTTTAACGGTTTTTTGCTTTTTAATTTTTGTTTAAATAGTTCAGTTTTCGTTTTCATATATTATTCATGTTTTTACGAACCTATTAAAATTAATTTTAAAATTTTTTCAATTGCAATTAGCGTTATTATATTGATAATGACTTCAAAGATCTTTCTAAATTATATTATTGGAAAAATATTAAATATGAAACAAATTTTTAGATCGCTAATTTTTCTTCAAATTAATCGCTTAAATTATATTGGTGTATTACTTTTACCATTAAACTTAACGATTATCTTCGGATTAAATTATAATCCCCAGGCAGTAGTTTTTACATTACTAATTTCTGCTCTTTTATACCTTACAGGTCTTTTTAAATTTGTTCAACTAAATCTTAACCTTGTGTTGAGTAATTTTCTTTATTTTATTTTATATATTTGCACCCTGGAAATTGGTCTATTCATTATTATTTATGATCAGTTAGTTGAGAGAAATTATCTATAGATTAATCTGTCTATGAAAGTAAAAACCATATTAGTTTCGCAGCCTGAGCCAAAAGTTGAGAATTCCCCCTATTTTGACTTACAATCAAACCAAAAAGTCAAAATCGACTTTCGTCCGTTTATTCATGTCGAAAATGTTTCTACAAAAGAAATTAGGCTCCAAAAGGTTGAGTTTACAAAATATTCCGCAATAATTTTAACTAGCAGAAATGCTGTTGATCATTTTTTCCGAGTTGCTGAATCCATGCGCTTTAAAGTACCAGACACCATGAAGTACTTTTGCCAATCTGAAGCTGTCGCGTATTACCTTCAAAAATATGTGGTTTATCGAAAACGTAAAATTTATGTTGGAAAACGTACGTTTACAGAACTACTAAATGTAATCAGCAAATATAAAAATGAAAACTTCCTCCTTCCCTCCTCTGACAAATTAAAATCAAGTGTTCCAAAAGCTCTTGATGAACTTGGAGTAAATTGTAAACAAGCTGTTTTTTATAAAACTGTTATTAGTGATTTATCTGATCTTGCTGATGTTTACTATGACATCCTAGTTTTTTTCAGTCCATCAGGGATAGACTCACTTTTCCATAATTTTCCTGATTTCAAACAGAAAAGTACTAGAATAGCAGTTTTTGGAAATTCTACCACTAAAGCAGTTGAGAGTAAGGGGTTACGTGTTGATATTTCTGCTCCATCTAAAGAAAACCCTTCAATGACCATGGCACTCGAAAAGTATATAAAAAAAATGAATAAAAAATAAATTTTGCCTTTAATTTATAGCTTTTTAAATCAGTTGTTTTTTGTACATTTATAAAAATCTTAACCAGTGAGGAACAATCGATTACTATTATTCTTGTTAGTAATAATATTTAGTTGTAGTGATGAACCGTATGGTGATACAACCAATGAAAATAATACGAATACAAATACATCTGAAAACTTTTTCCCTTCAAATGGATATTGGAAATACAGTGTCAACAGTCAAAGTGAAAACTTTGATGAATTGAATTATTTAGCCTCTGACTCTATTTACATTGAAGAAGAATATGAAAATCATTTTTCATTGTCGGCAAACGAAGGATCCCCTGTAAATGGAAGTATGAATAGAATATTAACTAATGGATATTTATTTCCTACACCAACAACTTTAACCTTTGATGGAACTTTAGATACATCAGATTTACCAGTAGATTTTGGATTAAATAATTTCGATCTAGCGAATATTACTATTTTAGACCTTGAGGCAAGTGAAGGTGAAATTATGTTTGTAGAGTATGGAAATTACTCCAACTCATTCAATATTCAAGAAAATGAGATTCCTATCGATATTAGTTATGAAATTTCCACTTCAAAGATAAATATGCACGAAAATATTAATATTAATGAAACTAGTTATGAGAATGTTTTTCAAGGTAAGCTTGAAATTTCAATATCAGTTTCTGGAACTTTCTCAATTTTTGGAATATCACAAAATATTCCCATAATTGAGAACCAAGAAATTATTGTTTCAAATTATTATTTTGCTAAGTCGGTAGGTTTGGTTAAATCTGAGACTCTGCAAGGATTTGAAATATCAAATGAACTTACAACACTAGTGAATCTAATTGGTGGTACTTTTGACATACCCAATGGCGTTAGTATAATAAATGAAGAAATGCTAGTTGAATATATTAGTAATTAACTGAAAAAACTGAAATCATAAAAACAGTGTAAAGTACAACAAGACCTAATCCCTCCTTGAAACCTAATTTATTTTGTTTTTTAATTACGGCAAGAGGAAGTAAAATTGCTGTAAATACAAGCATCCAAATAATATCTCTGGACAAAATACTTAAATCCTCAACAATTATATCATCAACTATTGCTGTGAGCCCAAGAACAGAACCTAAATTAAAAATATTTGAGCCAATTAAATTACCAATTGAAAGTGCATTTTCTTTTTTTATAACAGCGATAATAGACGCCGAAAGCTCCGGAATGCTAGTTCCAAATGCAACCACTGAAACTGAAATTACTGCTTCGCTAACCCCAAATCTTTTCGCCAGGTCAACAGCACCTTCAACTAACCACTCAGCGCCATAATAAAGTAAACAACAACTAATCAGAAGCCATATTACAATCTTGGTATTTGAAGTAAGCAATAAACTTTCCAAGTTTTGGTCAAATGCTATAGTTGAATTTCCAAAATATTTTATCAAAAAAAATATAAATAAGATTAAAGCAAAAAATAGGATAAAACCTTCTTGCGAACTTAACCTATTATCGTTTACTAGAAAATAAAAGGTAAGCAGGGAGAAAAAAATCATAGATGGCCAATAAAATTTATAAAATAATTTATCAATGTGAATTGTAGCAAAGATGGTAGTGATGCCCAAAACAAGTCCTAAATTGGCAATGTTTGAGCCTAAAACGTTATTAATTGCAATAGATGTAGCTCCCCTTAATGCAGCATTTAAACTCACCAATAGTTCAGGAAACGAAGTTGTAAAAGATACAACTGTCAATCCAATAATCATTTTAGATAATTTCAATCTAGAAGATAACGCTACTGAAACGCGAACTAGATATTCACCTCCAATCAGTAAGAAAATAAAGCCGATTATTAAAAGTAGAATATCCACAACGATTTTTTTTAACTAATATAAACCAAGATTTAATAAAAAACTTAAATAATCAAAAAAGAAATTTTATTTTTAAGTTATGAAATCAGTTTTTAAAATCCTTGCCAAACTAAATAAAATTATCCTTCCAAGTCTAACTAAAAAAAAAATAGATTTAACCAAAGTAAATAAATTTCATATTGCTATTTTAGGCTGGAAAGCATTTGTAACATTAAGATCATTAGATTAAACATTAAGAAAAGAAAAATTAGAAATAGCTTTATAATTCTAGTCTAATTAGATAGACTTTAAGATTTTAAAACTTTGTATTCTTTGTCTATTTCTAATCGTAAGTATATATAATCCAACATTTAAACTTGAGAGTTTTAATCTAGTATGACCCTGAGATAAATTCAAATCACCTTTAAATATTATTTGGCCAAATTGATTAGTTACTTCAAAATGATTATTAGTTTGTGGAAAAGTCCTTAACGATTTTATGTTAACAAAGTCTACAAAGGGATTAGGAAAAACAAGCCAATCTTTTAAAATATGATCAGCGGAAGATAAATTTTGATTTAGGCATGATTCGGGAACTATATATGATGGTTTCAAAAGATCCTGAATTTTAGAGTCCGTAAAACTAGCATTGGTAATGTTTTCCATAAATGTATTGTTAATATTTTGATCACTGGCAGAAAGAAAATCTTGCATCAATGTACTTATTGCTTGTCTGTAATCAAACTGAACTGTTTCAATTTGATAATTATTAGCAGATGAGGCTTCACTGAAGTCGACATTAACGCCAGAAATACCACTATTGACTGGCTTACCAAAAACAAATACAGGGGCAACCTCACCGTGGTCAGTACCAAGGCTTCCGTTTTCTTGTGCTTTTCGACCAAACTCAGAAATAGTAATACCAACAATATCATCTCCAATTGAATCGTGAGTAATGTCTCGCATAAATGCTTCAATAGCAGTAGAAACTTCATCCAATAAATCATAGTGCTTTCCTAAAATATCACCACTACCTTGAACTTGAGCGTTATGAGTGTCAAAACCTCCAATTCTTACCAGATAAACTTTTGTTTCAATACCGCCTCTAATTAGCCTAGCAACTGTTTTTAATTGATCAGCAAGATCAGTATCAGGATAATTAGAGCCTGAATAATTACTACCATTATTGAATGAACTTGATACCGCTTGTGCGTATGTGTTAGAAATAGCATCTGTATTAGTTATAAATTCAAGCTCATTGCCATAATGAGAATTTGGATAATTTGTTGGATATTGACCAGAAAGACCACTTAAAACAGAATAAAAATTCTCTGAATCTTGTCCACTTAAATTCATTGCCAATCCATGCTCATTTTCTCCGTGAAAACCAAGTGAAGTGTTTCTTGAACCAATTTGAATACCCATGGGATAAACAGATGGTATTAAATCTGAGTAATGATTTTCTATAAAACGACCTATCCAACCGCTTGACTGACCATTATTCCAATTATTGCCATCATTACCAGTATTATAAATATCAATAGAAGCAAAATGACTTTTATTAGCAGATGGATAACCAACTGATTGTATAACTCTAAGCTGATCTTTTTCAAAAAGATCATACATTCCAGAAAATGCAGGATGAAAGGCAATATCTTGATTGGTTCCTAGAAGAGAAGAATCAAGGTTACTGAGGGGTAAAGCTAGTGATGAAGGAACATGAACAGTTGGTCGCATATTTACATAATCCGAATAAACATTTAATGGAATGACCGTATTCAAGCCGTCATTACCACCCTTGAGATCAATTAAAACAATTTTACGGTTTGAAAAATCACAATTAAAATTATTATTCAAGAAGCGATAAGATGCATTTAGCTCTATGGGAAGGAGACCTGCTGCAGATGCAGTACTAGTTAATTTTACGAACTGTCTTCTTTTCATAATTAAATTTTACATTAGCTGAAATTCAGCTGCATTAATAAGTTTAGTGAAAAGTTCATCTAAACGTGTTTTAACTTGAACATCATTACCAGTAGCCTGAAAGTCAGCCCATGCAGAGGCCCAGTATCCTGAATTATTATCGTCTAAAATTTCTCGAAAATAATTTATACGATTAGAATCTAAAGTCTCACAAAAAAATAGCTGCATGAGTTTTACAACAATGCCATATGAATCGAATGGATCCGATATATTGTTAGATATGTAACTAAGAGAGTTAAACTGCACTTTAATGTTTTGATAATAATTATTTCCGTTATTATTTGTTAATAATCCAATAACCCTGTTTTGACCAGAAATAAATGATTCCATTGTCTTGTATCTAGCGACGATTGTATTTGAACTGAACCAATTGCGATCAAAATCTGGAGCTTGATAGTCTCCAGGATAACCTGCGACTGTATCTGGTGAAAATATACTCATCCCAGTACCTGGAAAAAAACTGTCATGACAAAACTTTCGATAAAAATGGAAAAAATCTAATTGATCCGTAGACCAAGTTGCTGGAGGATTTGCACTTGAAGCCTCCGGATTAGGAACTGAAATATCAAGAAATGATACTATTTCAGTCAAAAACTGAACTGGAGATTTAATCATACCTCCAATTATTTCATCAGTGGAGTCTGAATTATCTTCATCGAAAAAATGCTGAGATTTTAACAACGTTTGAGTAACTGTTAACAAATTGTAACCAGAATTAATAAATTGTTGGGACAAAGGAGTTATGATATCATTTTCAATATCTGGGGTCCATTCTCTTCTAACAAAAAATCTATATAATTTTCTGCAGTACGACTTTGCAGTTTCATCATTAGAAAATATCATCTCGACAAAATCACTCAACTCGTCAACAACACCAGCTTCGCTAGTACCGCCTTGAATTGTTTGATTACTAAATGCACTGCTGAATGTTTTTAATCCGGTGTCGTGTTGATTAATATTGACATATCCGCATGGTATACCGGTATCTTGATCAAAAGTGTCTCTATCAGCCTTAACCTTAATTCCAGAGAAAACTTTTGCTGCTTGCTGAATATCAAACTCAGTATAATTAGTATAGTTACCTTCAGCAATTTGAGGTCCCTTTAAAATCGTGAAAAGCTCTAAAAATTCTCTCGCATAGTTTTCATTGGGATTATTTTTGTTATTAGTAGTGTTATCAAGATATTGAAGCATTGCATTGTCGAAAGTAATCTTTTTTGCCAAGTCTTTTACGCTACCATATGCATAAAAATCTAAGAGCTGCAAGTAGTCATAAAAGTATGCGGATTTCCCAGCTCCACCGTCTTTTGAAACAGTAAAACAAGTATGTAAAAACCAAATAAGCTTGTGCTTTAAAGTGTTTTGTTTTAGCATGTTATACCACCACCAGCCAGAAATAATCAACCGCTTTTTATTTTGACCATATGGGTATGAGGAGGGTGGATTTCCACTATGTATCCAGAAGCCATCATTAGAACCATCCTGTGTATTGGTTGTTGTATCATAAGGGTCAAGCCAAAAGTTTGTAGGTTGCACAGATAACTCGTTGATTGCCTGAGACGGTGTTAAATTTGCGAAATAATTTAATGTTGACTTTGAATAGTGAAAACATGCACGCCTTAGCAAATGTTTTGCTTTGCGAGTTCCAAGGACTGCAGTGGACTCATTTAAAGAGGGCATAAAATTTTGTTTTCTGTATCTTATCAAAGATAATAAAAATATACCACCCCCAATAATAGCATAATACCCAATGCTTCTAATTGTGGTTATGGTCAAACTGATAAAAAAACTTATAAATCATTTGATAAACCAATCAATTCATCAAAATCAAACAAGATATGTTTTTTCAAAACTGAATCGCAAAATATTTTTTATCCTTGAAGATAATTCGTGACTGCGACAGGAGTCGAACCTACAACCGCTGGAGCCGAAATCCAGTGCTCTATCCAATTGAGCTACGCAGCCTTTATAACTAATTATTTAATTGTTTTTTTACAAAGAAAGAAATAGTTTTACCGTCACTTTTCCCAGACAACTTTTTAGTCACAAAGCCCATTACTTTTCCCATATCTTTCATCCCATCGGCTTTTAAATCACTAATAGCATCAATAACAAACTTTTCAACTTCTGTATCGCTCATCATTTCAGGGAGAAATTGACTAATAATTTGCGCTTCCTCAAGCTCAGGAGTTGCCAAGTCAGATCGATTCTGCTTAGAAAATATTTCAGCACTGTCGCGGCGTTGTTTAATAAGCTTTTGTAATAATTTTACCTCTTCAATCTCAGAAAGGTTTTCTTTAGAGCCACTTTGTGTTTTTGCTAGTAAAATTGCAGACTTCACAGATCTCAAGGCAGTTAAAGCTGTTGAATCTTTTAACTTCATTGCGCTTTTCAATGCAATCATAACTCTGTCCTGTAGGTTCATATTTATAAAAATTTGTTTTGCAATTTAAAAAACTATCTTCAAACTTTTATAAAAATCTTTTATTTAAGTTAAAATTTTGTTTCAAAGGAAAAACGTAACTAAATTGTAATATAATTAATATATAAGCTTATGAAAAAAATTTCACTAACTCTTTTTACTTTTTTATTATTCTTCGCTGAAATAAACTCGCAAGAGGTCCTAAACGAAACTTTTGATAGTGATTTATCTCTTCCCTCAGGTTGGACAAACGAGTCTTCTGGCGTTGCTCAGTCAGAGCTTTGGACTTTTACAAATGACCCTGACTTTCTGTGGCTATTTACAGCTGGTAATGGCTTTATGGAGCAATATGCTGGTGGATCTGGAAATAATGCTCTGTTTGACAGCAACAGTTATGCTGGTGCTGAAATGGTTGATTCATCATTAACAAGCCCTGTCTTTGATTGTTCAAATTTAACAGAAATAAAGTTGTCTTATGGGTATTTTATTTTGATTTCTGCAATTGGCTATAATGGATCTGGATTTGTCGAGGTCTTCGACGGAAACACATGGATAACTGTTGCAGAGTACTCAGAAGCTACTGTAGCTGTAGATGCCAATGGTTATTATTGGGATTATGGAGAAGCGCTCATAGATGTTACTGAGCAGCTCGCAGGTGTCTCTAATGCACAAGTTAGATTTAGATTCAGTGAGGCAACTGCACAAGCTTGGGGATGGAAAATTGATAACGTTATATTACAACAACCTCAAGGGAACCCTCCCGAAACTGTCTTAGAAATGATCCCAGTTGATGGTGCAATTGACGTTGAAATAATGCTGAGCGAAAATAATACAAAAATGATTGATTTTAATTTTACTCCCTCAAATGATGGAGATGCAGCAACATCATTTGACTTTTGGTTTGGTACATCCGCTACAACAGTCAGTGAAGCTGTTGCAGGTGTATTACCAGATGTAGATATTATTTGGGGAACTACAGCTCAAGAGGGGTGGCAACCAAATACTACATATTATTGGGCCATAGAAGCAAATAACGTCGCAGGGTCCACTCTTTCCAATATACAAAGTTTCACAACGGGTGCTAATGATCCATTGAGCGTGAGCGATACACAATTAAAAAACTTTAAAGTTTATCCAAACCCAGTCAAAGACATTTTGTTCATCGAAGGAAATACTCCAATTGAACAAGTTGAAATTATAAATCAGATTGGTCAAAATATATTGGAAATAAAAAATTCTGCTACAAATGGTGAGCTAGATTTAACTAAACTCAGCGCTGGAATATACTTTATTAAGCTAACGTCTGATTCAAAAACAGAAATTCACCAAATTATAAAGAAATAATTTTACTTTAACTCATTAAAAGGACCTAAAGTTTTAGGTCCTTTTTTTTCACTTTGCCTAATCTACGTTATCGTGCAAAAATGAATTATTTGATCGTACTTGATCTTCCTCATTCTCATCTGAAGAAATTGAAGTTCTTGATATATTTGTCTCAGATTCTAAACCAGAATCAGTTAATTCAACTCCTTGCCGTTTATATGCGGGTTCTTTTTCGTAATCGTCTATTTTTGTAATATTAAACTTATAATTAAATGCTTTCATTTTTTTTCTGCGCTCATCAGCTCGATCTCTTAACGTTTTAGAAATTGGGTTGTCAAATGGATTGGCAGAAACCTCAGGCTCTGAGGAAACTTTACTTTCCCTAATTTTAATTTTAGTTAACACCATATCTTGTTCTAAATCATCTTCAGGTTCAATTTCATCAAAAACAGCGGGTGAATCCATAACAAATTCCTGATCAGTCTCTTNCAATAAAATATGATCGTCAAGCGTGAAAGTCTCCTCACCAGCGGGACAAACCTTTGAGACTGGTACTAATTCAATGTATTCATCAATTTCAACATTATTTACATTGTCCTCTAATTTGAAAACCTCTGTATTTTTATTATCGCTCAACTTCTTCACAGATTCTGAAATTGGCAAATCAAAACTCAATGTTGTTTGATCTTCATTNATATCCTTATCTTTATTATCTTGAATGCTGGATATCTCATTGATAATGAAATTATCTTCTAAAACATTTCCCATCAACTCTTCATATTCGACATCAAACGACTTAATNATTTCACTTGTTGGAATTAAATCAATAGCCTCAGAATTTTGCCGATCACTTATTTCACTTACAAAATCACCGTCATCAGTGATTTGATTGTTTGAAATATCCTTTTTATTTTCAATAAAACCTTCACTAAAATCAAACTCTAGTCCGATTAACTGGTCATTGTCTAGAGCATGTACAACTTTTTTAGGCTCAACATTAGTGATTTCATTTTGTTGATGTGCGTTAAATCCAGTAGCAATTATTGTTACAGAAATAGCCTCAGCTAAATTATTGTCTTCGCCTACACCCATTATTATATTTGCTCCATAACCAGCCTCTGATTGAATGTATTCATTAATTTCACCAATTTCGTCTATCGTTATCTCTTTGGAGCCAGAAACTATAAGAAGCAGAACATTTTTAGCTCCTGAAATTTTATTATCATTAAGTAATGGAGAATCTAATGCATTTGTAATTGCTTTTTTGGCACGNCCTGCACCAATAGCAGTTGATGCTCCCATGATAGCAGTTCCACTCCTACTTAAAACAGTTTTGGCGTCTTTTAAATCAATATTTTGAGTGTAATGGTGAGTAATAACCTCGGCAATTCCTCGAGCAGCTGTTGAAAGAACTTCATCGGCTTTTGAAAATCCTGCTTTAAATCCTAAATTACCATACACTTCCCTTAATTTATTATTATTGACAATCACCAAAGAGTCTACAACTTTCCTTAATTTTTCAATTCCTTTGTTAGCTTGAATATTTCTAATCTTACCCTCAAAATGAAAGGGTGTGGTCACTATGCCAACCGTTAAAATATCCAGATCCATAGCCATTTTAGCAATAATCGGAGCTGCACCTGTTCCAGTGCCACCACCCATCCCTGCGGTTATAAAAACCATTTTTGTGTTCGTTGTTAACATTGATTTAATATCTTCCAAGCTTTCTATTGCTGCTTTCTCGCCGATATCAGGGTTAGCTCCGGCTCCCAGTCCCTCTGTAAGACTTACTCCTAATTGAATTTTATTAGAAACACCACTACTATTTAATGCCTGTGAATCCGTATTGCAAATTACAAAATCAACTCCTTTAATTCCCTGTTTAAACATATGATTTATAGCATTGCTACCACCCCCACCAACTCCAATCACTTTAATCACATTGGATTGATTTTTTGGCAAATCGAAATGTATTCCAAAATCTTTATTGTTACTCATTTTTCCAATTTTAAATTACTCTGCATTTTCTAAAAATTCTTTAACCCTTTCTGTAAGTTTTTCTAAAAAGCCTCTAGAACCTGCTTTAGTTTTTTCTAAACTCACCTCCTCAGGTATTTCAGTTTCCACATNTTCTTGTTCTGTAACAGGTTGTTTAACCTGGCGCTCAAGGCCATCCAATACAAGACCTACTGCTGTTGCATACAATGGACTTGTTATATCGCTATCACTGTCTCCAGCTAAATGCTCATTTGGATAACCAACTCGTGTATCCATCCCTGTTATATACTCAACAAGCTGTTTTAAGTGATTGAGCTGACTACCGCCACCGGTTAAAACAATACCAGCTATCAATTTTTTCTTTTGCTCCTCATGACCATAATTTTTTATTTCTACGTAAACCTGTTCAATTATTTCCACAACGCGAGCGTGGATAATTCTAGATAAATTTTTCAATGTAATCTCCTTAGGGTCTCTTCCCCTCAAACCAGGTATAGAAACTATTTCATTGTCTTTATTTTCACCAGGCCATGCAGAACCGAACTTGATTTTTAAAAGCTCTGCTTGTTTTTCAATAATTGAGCATCCTTCTTTAATATCCTCTGTAATAATATTACCNCCAAATGGAATTACCGCAGTGTGGCGAATTATTCCATCTTTAAAAACTGCAAGATCGGTTGTACCTCCACCAATGTCAATCAAAGCAACACCAGCCTCCTTTTCCTCTTGACTCAAAACTGCTTTGGCTGAGGCTAAGGGTTCAAGTGTTATTCCTTCAAGTTCTAAGCCAGCCGTTTTTATACAGCGACCAATGTTACGAATTGAGGAGACTTGTCCTACAACCACATGAAAATTTGCTTCTAAACGCTCTCCATACATCCCAATTGGTTCTTTAATTTCTGCTTGACCNTCCACTTTAAAATCCTGAGGCAAGACATGAATTATTTCTTCTCCCGGAAGCATAACTAATTTATGAACTTGGTTAATCAGACGTTCAATATCNTCGCTGTTGATTACCTGTTCNGCATTTTCTCTTGTTATATAATCACTATGTTGCAAACTGCGAATGTGCTGGCCAGCTATTCCAACAGTTACTCCCTTAATTTTTGTGTTTGAAACTGTCTCAGCCTCACTAACAGCCTGTTGTATTGATTGAATTGTTTGTGTAATATTGTTAACAACTCCTCGGTGTACTCCAAGACTTTTTGCTTTGCCAACTCCAATGGTCTTAAGCTTATCGTATTCATTTTTTTCTCCGATCATTGCTACTATTTTAGTAGTGCCAATGTCTAATCCTACTGATATATTTTCTATTTCCATAGCTTTTTTATTTAATTCCTACAACTTGTTTATGATATTGTAAATTCACCGTTTTATAATTATTCAAAATATTGTTTGATTTTGCTTTTTGATAAAAAGCTTTAAAGTTTCTAATTTTATTACTTAAGCTAGTAGCATCACCTAAAATGACATCAAAACTGCAATCTCTCAGCTTCATTGATATCAAATTTTTATTATTAATCAATATATCTGTGACATACAAGCTCATAAATTTGTCATTTTTAATTTCGTTTATTAAGCTAAATATTGAATCAAAATTTGAGTTATTTAAAATCCCATGGATCAACATAACTCTTGCACTGTGTTCATAAGACAAAGGCATTTTTTTACCTTTACTGTCAATGTAATATGATTTATTTGTAACAACTCTTGCAATTNGCTGCCTTTGAANTATATTAANCTTCAATTNTCCATTGATGGAGAGATAAACTTCAGCACTTTCGATCATTTCGTGCGATNTAATTTTTGATTCTAATAAATTCAAATTAATTTGATCCCTTGTTAAGCATTTTATATAGTCTGTATCTTGAACTAGTAATTTATCAACCGTAGATTTTTTAATATAAAAATTATCGGTACCAATAAAATAAATTTTGATATCACTTACAGACTTTTTATTATTTCTGATAGATGAAAATGAGTATAAAAATATTACAAGTAAAAACATTGCAATAATCTTTATTTTATTTAAATATCTATGCATTAGTTAACATTTTTGAAAGTGTTGAAACTTCTAAAGAAATGTCTCCAGCTCCCATGGTTACTANAACTGGATTATTTATCTTTCTTATTTCNCCNAAGAGATNCTCTTTTTTTACATGTTGNTTAATATTNGATTTGATTTTTTTTAAAAGCCATTTNGAANTTACTCCNTCAATNGGTAATTCTCTGGCAGGATATATATCTAACAATAAAACAGCATCAAAATTTGATAGTTTTGAAGCAAAATCATCAATATGGTCCCTAGTTCTACTATACAGATGAGGTTGAAAAACGGCAGTAATTTCTTTTCCTGGATGGATTTCTCGGATTGCCTTTTCAACTGCTTCAATTTCGCGAGGATGATGAGCATAATCGTCAATAAAAACTAATGAACCTCTATTTATTATGTACGAAAATCTTCTTTCAACGCCCATATAACTCTTAAGACCTCTCTTTAAATCATTTTCATTACAACCGCAGTATAATGCCATAGCCAGGGCAACAACTGCATTGGACAAATTATGTTTTCCAGGCATAGGTAATTTAAATTCCTTAAAAATCCCATTTGGAGTCTTTAAATCAAATACATAAAATCCATTCTCATATGTAATATTTTTCGCTGAATAATCAGTATTAGTATCTACACCATAACTAACTCCCTTAATACTAACACTATCATGAACAAATAATTTTTCAGTTGAAACAAGTTTATTAGAAAAATCTTTGAAAGTATTCTCAAGATTNTTTTTGTCTCCATATGTATCCATATGATCTGAGTCGATTGAAGTAATACACGCAATTTCTGGTCTTAAGTGTAAAAATGATTTATCAAATTCATCTGCCTCCACAACTGAAAAGTCACTTCCATTTTGAAAAAAATTGGATGCAAAATTCATAGATATTCCCCCTAGAAATGCATAGATTTTTTTATTTGATTGGAACATCAAATGAGCTAAAATACTACTTGTAGTTGTTTTGCCATGGGTTCCAGCTACTGCTAAGCAACGGGATTTACTTGAGATAATTCCAAGTACTTCAGCTCTTTTAACAACCTTAAAATTTTGTGATGTAAAAAAGTTTAAAATTTTATTTCTTCCATTAATTGCAGGTGTAATAATAATCAAAGTATTTTTTGAATCACGAAATTCTTTACCAATTAAATTGACTGAATCTCTAAAAATTATTTCAATTCCNTTGCTAACTAAAGAATCCGTAAGTTGACTTTGAGTTTTATCATATCCTCCAATGATTAGGCCTAGATTGTGAAAATAGTCGGCTAAAGCACTCATGCCGATACCTCCAATACCTAAAAAATATATAGATTTAAAAGAATTTAAATTCATGAGTCCAAAAGTTTTGTGATTTCTTCCACAATGAGTTCAGTTGCTGAAGTCCTTGCNATTTTTTTTAGGTTANCTTGTAATTTGTTTTGAATTTTTTGAGAACTGAGTAGCTTAGTAAATTCATTTTCAAATATCTCATCCAATAAATCCTCACTAATTAATAAAGCAGCTCCTTTTTTTGATATTGCATCAGCATTTTTAGTTTGATGATTCTCNGCTACATTNGGAGATGGAATAAATATTACTGGTTTCCCAACAACACATAACTCTGATACTGCACTAGCGCCAGATCTTGAAATAATAAAATCAGCAATGGCATAGGCATAATCCATTCTATCAATAAAAGACACAACCTTGATATCAGAACTGGAATTGTATTTTACGTACTCATCAAGGTAGAGTTGACCACACTGCCATATTAGCCGTATATCATTTTTTTTAAAAAAAACTAACTTTGCCTCAATCAATTCATTAATTCTTCTTGATCCAAGGCTGCCGCCTAAGACCAAAAGTGTCTTTTTCCCTTTCTTAAATTTGAAATAGTCTTTTGCCTCCAAAAGTTTTTCTTCAATGTTCAATATATCTTTTCTAACTGGATTTCCTGTTAATCTAATTTTATGCCTCGGAAAAAACCTCGATAATCCATCATATGCTACGCAAATAGTATTTGCTCTTTTACTTAAAAATTTATTTGTTAGTCCAGGGAATGAATTTTGTTCTTGTATTAGTGTTGGAATTTTTAATAGAGAGGCAACAAATAAGATAGGACCACTGGCAAATCCACCCGTCCCAATAACAGCATTAGGTTTGAATTTNTTTATGATGAAAAAGGAATAAAAAATACTAACCAAAAGCTTTAATGGAAATAAAATATTTTTTAAAATTTTATGTCTTTGAAAACCTGAAATCCATAACCCTATAATTGAAAAACCAGCCTCAGGAACTTTTTCCATTTCCATTTTTCCTTTGGCACCAACAAATAAAAACTTCATTTCAGGAAATATTTCTTTTAATCCATTTGCTATTGATATTGCAGGGAAAATATGACCTCCAGTACCACCACCCGATATAATAACTTTATTTTCTCTCATCAGATGGCATCACTTAAAATTTCAAGAGGATTTNCCTCTTCTCTTTGTTCTTTTTTTAATTCTTCCCTTCGTGCACTTACGCTTAAAATAATTCCAATAGCCAAACATGTTGCCCATATTGAAGTTCCGCCACTACTAATTAGCGGTAAAGTTTGCCCGGTTACNGGAAATAACTCGACTGCTACCCCCATATTAATAAATGCTTGAAAGACAATTGGTATTCCCACTCCTATGCTTAAAAGTTTACCAAATTCTGATTCAGACTTTTGAGCTACTATGACTATTCTGAACAATAATAAAAGATAAAGTAGAAGCAAAAATAATCCACCAAACAAACCATATTCCTCAATTATGATTGCAAAAATAAAATCAGATGACGACTCTGGTAAAAAGTTTTTCTGTATACTTTTACCAGGTCCTACTCCATAAATTTTACCACTAGCAATTGCTATTTTAGCTTTTTCAATTTGATAATCTTGTCTTGTTTCCTGACCACCCCAAAAGTTAGATATTCTGTTATTCCATGTGTCAATTCTGTTTGGCATAGAATTTGGAAAAATTTTGGCTAAAGCAATAAAAAGAGCTAAAGTTATAATTCCAGAGCCAAAAATTAATCCAAGATATCTTAGTGGATAACCTGCTACAAAAGCCAACATCAATACCATTGAAAAAATCAGTGCAGTTGTTGAAAAATTGGCTGGTAAAATCAAAATTAAAATTAAAAAAACAGGAAGCCAGAATTTAACAATTGAATTTTTGAAAGAAAATTCTTGTGGGTTTAATTTTGACAAAAATCTAGCTGAAAATACCATTAAAAGTAATGCAGCCAAGGTAGAAGGTTGAAAAGAAATACTAACTACAGGTATTTGAATCCAACGGCTTGCGTTAGCNCCACCAATTGTCNATCCCTGTGAAATTGTCAAAATTAAAAGAACTACAATTACAGGAAACATCAANACAGATAAGCCATTAAAATAACGGTATGGAACCTTGTGAACAGCATAAATAATTAAAAAGCCCAAAAAAAGATGAAAAAAATGTTTGATAAAATAACTAAAAGTATGACCAGCACCAATTGAATAAGCCAAGCTACTGGCGGCGCTGTAAACTGGTAAAAATGAAAAAATAGCTAGTAATGCTGTAATTGCCCAAATCATACGATCCCCTCTTAATTTACTTATTGCCCTTTTCATTTATAATTGTCTTACCGCAGCTTTAAATTGTTGGCCTCTATCCTCAAAACTTTCAAACAGATCAAAGCTGGCACATGCTGGAGATAACAAAACATTGTCTCCAGCTTTTGCAATGTTATATGCAATTCCTACTGCTTCAGTCATTAACCTGGTTTCTACTATAGTTTCTACCATAGATTCGAAATTCTCAAATAATTTTTCATTCTGTTTACCCAAGCAAATTATAGCCTTCACCTTTTCATTAACAAAATGATACAAAGAGNTGTAATCGTTTCCTTTATCAACTCCTCCAACGATCCAAACTGTGGGACTATTCATGCTCTCTAAAGCATAATAAGTAGCATTCACATTTGTGGCTTTTGAATCATTTATATATTGCACCTTGTTTATCTTAAGGAAATGTTCTAGTCTGTGCTCAGCACCCTGAAAACATTCTAAACTTTCGCGGATTGTATCCTTGCGAATCTTAAGTAAATTGGCAACAGTAGCAGCAGCCATAGCATTTTTTACATTATGCTTTCCATCTAGAGATAAGTTTGTTGTTGGCATAAGAATTGTTTTTTTTTTATTTATAATTTTTATTGTGTTATTGTNTAAGAATNCTCCCTTTGATAATATTNTTTTTACAGAGAAAGGAATTAATTTAGGTTTGATAGTATTAGAATCGATGTAAGCTTGAATAACTGGATCATCAGAGTTGTAAATCAAATAGTCGTCCTCTGTTTGGTTCATAACTATTCGAAACTTTGATCTTACATAATTTTCAAACTTATTATCGTATCTATCTAAATGATCTTCAGTAATATTGGTAATCACAGCAATATGAGGACTAAAATTTATAATCCCATCTAATTGAAAACTACTTAACTCCAAAACAAAATATTCTGGTTTGAGTTCAATTGTACTTGCAAAACTTTTACCAATGTTACCAGCTAATACTACGTTAAAACCTGCTTCCTTCAAAATATTATAAGTCATCATTGCCGTTGTAGTTTTACCATTACTACCAGTTATACAAATTAATTTAGATGTAGTGAATTTGAATGCGAATTCTATTTCTGAAATCACAGGTATATTTTTAGATAAAAGTTGTTTCACAACAAGTGAATTTGTGCTTANACCAGGACTTTTCATTACTAAATCTGCGTCACATATTTTTGATTCAGTATGTTTACCTTGCTCCCAATCAATTCTATTTTTTATNANGTCCTGTTTGTATCTATCATTTATTGGGCCGGAATCAGAGACAAATACTTTAAAACCTTTTTCAATTGCTAATAGAGCAGTTCCTAAGCCACTTTCACCACAACCTAAAATGACTAATTTTTTCATTTATCTTATTTTCAGAGTTACGAAGGTTAAAATCGCTAATAATATGCCTATAATCCAAAAGCGAGTTACAATTTTACTTTCATGATAACCTATTTTTTGATAATGGTGGTGAAGCGGAGACATCTTAAAAATTCTTCGCCCTTTACCATATTTTCTTTTGGTGAACTTAAAATAACCAACTTGTAAAACCACAGATAAATTCTCCAACAGGAAGATCCCACAGAGCAAAGGAATTAACCACTCTTTACGCACTGCAATGGCNATTACCGCTATAATTCCACCAATTGTTAAACTCCCAGTGTCGCCCATAAAAACTTGAGCTGGATAAGCATTATACCACAGAAAACCAATTAGNGATCCAACCAGAGATGCTATAAAAATTGTAATTTCTTCAACCCTTGGGATATACATTATGTTCAAATAATCTGAAAAAATGATGTTACCAGACACCCAAGCGAAAATTCCAAGAGTTAAAACTACTATCGCAGAAGTTCCAGCAGCNAAGCCATCAATACCATCAGTTAAATTTGCACCATTGGAAACTGCCGCAATAATAAAAATAACTATCAAAATAAATATAATCCATGAGTAGGATTTATATTCAGAGCCAAGCCATTTAATTAAGTCAGAATAATCAAATTCATTACCCTTAAAAAATGGAATTGTTGTTTTAGTTGATTTAAATTCTACATAAGATTTTTCAACCAATTTACTATTTGATTCACTATATTCCACTTGTGCAATCGGAACCCTTTCTTTGATTGTGACTTCCGGGTGAAAAAATAAAGTTAGTCCAACGATAAGTCCTAGCCCAACCTGCCCTATTATTTTGAATTTACCTTTTAGTCCTGCTTTATCTTTTTTAAACTTCTTAATGTAGTCGTCGATAAAGCCAATAGTACCCATCCAAACGGTAGCGATAAGTAATAGTATAATATATATATTGTCTAATTTTGCTAATAACCCGACGGGAATTAACGTTGAAAAAATTATAATCAGTCCTCCCATTGTGGGAGTGCCGACTTTTTTACTTTCTCCCGCCAAACCTAAATCACGAATACTTTCTTTAACTTGTTTTTTTTCTAGAAATTTAATTACTCTTTTACCAAAAATTGTAGATATTAATAAAGACAAAATAATAGCAAAAGATGCTCTAAAAGTCAAAAAANTAAANAGCGAAGCTCCAGGAATTTGATGNTCATTTTCTAAATATTGAAACAAATAATATAACATTCTATTTTTTAAATTTTTTTAAGCATTCCTTTGCTATTTCAAAATCATTGAAAACTATTTTATCGCCATTGATTTCTTGATATTTTTCGTGTCCCTTCCCTGATAAAAGAATAATGTCTTCTGCGCTTGCTATCCTACAAGCAGTTTTAATAGCTTGTTTTCTATCTAAAATTGAAATAACTTTATCTATGTTTTTAGAATCTACTCCAACTTCAATTTCATTGATTATTGCTTTTGGGTCCTCAGCCCTTGGGTTATCACTAGTTATAATTACACTATTACTCAAAGCTGCAGCTATACCTCCCATTTTTGGACGTTTGGTCTTATCTCTGTCACCTCCGCACCCAAATAAAGTAATTAAACTTTGGTCTTTTCTTCTAATTTCATTGATTGTTACCAAAATATTTTTAAGTGCATCTGGAGTATGTGCATAGTCAACAATGACCGTAATTTTTGATTTGGATATGAAAAATTCGAATCTCCCTTCAACACTCTCAAGATTACTGATAATCTTTAAAACTGCTTCTGATTCTAAACCGAGTATCCTAGCACATCCATAGATTGCCGTTAAATTGTATACATTAAATTTTCCAATTAACTTAACCCATATTTCTAAATCACTAATTTTTAAAAGTTGGCCACTAAGTTGCTTTTCTAAAATCTGAGCTGTATAATCTGCAGATGAGTTTAGAGCATATGAATAAATCATTGCTAAAGTGTTTTGAGTAATGTAATTAGCATTTTTATCATCAAAATTAATTAGTGCAAATGCGGATTTGGGTAACTTATCAAAAAACGATTTTTTAATATCCCTATAGGCTGAAAAAGTCTTGTGATAATCTAAATGATCATGAGTGAGATTTGTAAAAATTCCCCCTCTAAAAGACAAACCATAGGTCCTGAATTGGTCTATTCCATGAGAACTCACTTCCATGAAACAATAATCAACACCNNATTGAATCATTTTATTTAGGTAAAAATTTATATTTAAAGAGTCTGGTGTTGTGTGATGAGTCTTGAAAGATTTGTCATTCACTAAAATATTAACCGTAGAAATTAAACCAACTTTAAAACCAGAAGCTTTGAACAAATTGTACAACAAAGTTGCAACTGTGGTTTTTCCATTCGTTCCTGTCACGCCTATGAGATTTAGATTTTCAGAAGGATTTTGATAAAAATTTGTAGCCATCAAGGCTAGTGCTTTGGCCGAATTTTCAACTTCTACATAAGTTATCCCCTCTAACTTTTTCTCAACAGATTGTTGNGAAATAATCACCTTTGCACCCATTTTAACAGCCACATCTATAAAANTAGCACCATGATTAATAGATCCCTTAATGGCTACAAATACACTATTCGCTGATACTTTTCTTGAATCAAATTGAATATCAGCGATAGAAATATTTGTGGGACCATAAACTGTTTTAATTGATACTCTATATAATATGTCCTTCAATAATTTCATGACAGTTCCAATACAATTTTAAATTTCTGCTTTAATTTTGTACCAACTTTTATNGACTGTTTACAAACTAAACCGCTACCTATAATCTGTACGTTCATATTCATGTTCTCTAAAATTGATATAGCATCCATACCTGCCATTCCAATTAAATTTGGCATAGTTAACTCATCGCTTTCAATAATTTTATAATATTTCTTGTGATCAACCTCAACATCTTTTGATACCATTTCAATATCAGCAACATTTTCTTCAACTGATAAATCTGTCAAAATTTTATGTGCAATTTTTTTAAATACAGGACCTGCCACGTCAGCACCGTAATATCCTATATCCTTATCAGGTTCATGTATTACAACGATACAGGAATATTTAGGGTTCTCAGATGGAAAATAGCCTGAAAATGATGATATATAATTTAATTTTTCTTTGTCAACGTAATCTTTTTGACAAGTTCCTGTTTTGCCTGCCATTGAAAATTTATCTGAGTACAAATTATGGCCGGTTCCGTGGGGCTTTTCTATCACATTTTTTAATAATGCTTGTAACTTTTTTACTGTCTCAGGTTTACATATTTGATTATTAATAACCTCAGTTTCAAATGTTTCTATTGTTTTATCAATTGATTTTACCTTTCTCAAAAAACGCGGCTTAACCATTTNACCATTATTAGCAATTGCATTATAAAAAGTCAAAGTCTGAAGAGGTGTAAACTGAACCCCATAACCAAATGACATCCACTCAAGTGATATACCACTCCAAAGAGTACTTTTAATTCTTGGATCCGGTATTAACGACTTACCTTCACCAATTATATNCAAACCCAATGAATCCCTCAAATTCATTTTATAAAGACCATCAATGAATTCTGTGGGATTATTTTTGTATATCCTATGAATTGTACTCACAATGGCAGTGTTGGAAGAAATTTCAAAAGCTTCAGCAATAGAGATTTTACCATATCCACCTTCCCTAGAATCTTTTACTTTTTTGCCATAATATGAAACCACCCCGTTTTTAGTATCCACAACAGTAGTTGTATCAATCTTACTGTCATCTAAGGCTACTGCAAGCGCCATTAATTTAAATGTTGAGCCTGGTTCATNNGATTCTTGTATTGCATAGTTTANTCTTTCNTAATATTCNCCCTTAGAGTTCTTNCCTAAATTTGAAATAGCTCTAATCTCACCTGTTTTTGTTTCCATTACAACAGCACTACCATGATGAGCATTATAAAATTCTAACTGCTTCATAAGAGCATGATGAGTAATGTCCTGTATATTAACATCAATTGTTGTGTGGATATCATAACCATCTTGAGGCTCAACTTTATTAAAATCATCAATGGGCTTCCATTGCCCCTTACCAATACTTTGTTTTAGTCGTTTACCATCAATACCACGCAAAAATTTATCACCAAATGCACCATCAATCCCTACGCGAATCCTATTTCCGCTTTCAATAACCTTTTCATAACCAATTGACCTTCTTGCAACAGGTCCTAAGGGATAATTCCTTTTGGTATTTTCTTCAACAATTAACCCGCCTTTGAAAGCACCAAATTTCAAAAGCGGAAATGACTTGAATCTTAAATAATCGGAATATCCTAAATCATTTGCCAACAAAAANTATTGGTTATTATTTTCGCGAGCTGATCTTAAACGACTTAATAATTTAGCTGACGAACTTTTGTTAAATTTGGAAACAGAATCACAAAGATCATTTGCATACATTTGGAAGTTAGCGTCCGATGGAGAAACGGGATCAATTCTAATATCGTATCTAGTAACAGAAGCGGCCAAAAGTTCACCTCCAAGGGAATAAATATTACCTCTATTTGATGGAATAATAACATCTTTTATAGCTCTTTTCTCTGCTAATTTTCTGAAATAGTCTCCATCTATGTACTGAATATTTATTAATTTAAAAATAATTAGAAAGGCAAAAAGAAATATACATCCTGAAATAAAATACAACTTGTTCAAAATAGAGGTCTCTTTGCTTGTCAACATTAAATTTTTTCTTTACTTGAATTAATTAAAATTTTGATTGGTGAACTTTCCGATGGATATAATGAATCTGTTTTCATTTTTTCTCTGACAAACGATTCCATCTTGAGCTCCATTAGTTTAGCTCGGGTTTCAACATAAATTGACCTCAAAGCCTTTACCTCTTCATTCATGCGTGATATTTGGTGAACTTTACTATCAACCATATGAGAACTTCCAATCATAACTAAAGCTAATAATGAACAAAAAATAATAAGGCCCCATTTTTTGTAGGCATTATCATCTAATAAATGTCTCCCTTTCAATATGTTATAAAATCCTTGGTTCAATTCTAATTATTAAATTTTTTCGGCTACTCTTAGCCTAGCACTTCGAGCNCTATTATTTTTTATAATTTCTTTTCTTGAGGGTAAAACTAATTTCCCTATTCTTTTAAATGGCACATTGTAGTTTCCAAAAACATCGCTTTGAGGCTTTCCGTAAAATATCCCATCCCTAATGAATCTCTTTACTAATCGGTCTTCAAGAGAATGATATGAAATTACACTTAACCTGCCCTTTTGTTTAATCAAATCACTAGCATCTATCAAAAAAGACTTAATTGACTCTAATTCATCGTTTACTTCTATTCGCAAAGCCTGAAAAATTTGGGCTAAAATTTTATTNCTTTTTCTGACTGGAATGTGCTTTTTCAAAATAGAACTTAGCTGAAGGGTTGTCAAAATTGGGTNCGAAGTACGGGCACTAACTATAGCTCTAGCAAATAAAGAGGCTTGTCTCAGCTCACCAAACTCCTTTAACAGTTCTTTCAACTTTTGTTCTTCATAATTATTTACAATATCTTTTGATGATACATTTTTGTCTTGATTCATGCGCATGTCAAGTGGACCATCAAAGCGGAAAGAAAAACCTCTTCCTGAAGAATTAATTTGATGAGACGAAACTCCAAAATCTGCTATAATACCATCCACCAATTTAAATCCGTAGAATTTCAAAAAACGCTTTATATCTTTGAAATTTTCATTCAAAAAAAGAAATCTTGAATCCTCAACAATATTTTTAAGAACNTCCTTATCTTGATCAAATGCGATCAATTTACCCTTTGGACCCAGTCGATTTAATATTTCTATACTATGTCCACCTCCACCAAAAGTCGCATCTACATAAATGCCATTTTCTTTTATTTCTAAACCACTAACTGACTCTTCAAGCAGTACTGGATTATGATAAGCCGTTTCCGTCATCTTGACCCATTACTTCTTCAGCCAAATCAGCAAAATTACTGGCAGCATCGTTAATAGCTTTTTCATAAAGCGATTTATCCCAAATTTCAACAATATTTACAGCTGAGGAGACAATTATGTCCCTTTCTATTTTTGCGATTATTGCTAACTCTTTTGGTATCAGTATCCGACCTGACGAATCAAAATCAACGGTCCGTACTCCAGCGGTAAATCTTCGAATAAAGTCATTGTTTTTTTTCTTAAAGCGATTAAGCTTGTTTACTTTTTGCATCAAGCTCTCCCACTCTNTTAAAGAATATAGCTCCAGGCACGGTTGAAAAACAGCTCTTTTTAGTACAAAACCATTGGATAAATCCAGCTGCTTTCGTAGGGCTACTGGAATCATCAAACGCCCCTTAGTATCTGCTTTACACTCGTATGTGCCAATGAGTGAACTCATTTTTAATCTGTGAATTGTTGGTTTAGTATAGATTCAAATTTAAAAAATATTTACCACTTTTTACCACTTTTTACCACTTTAATAAAAAAATTCTACAAAATGCACATAACATCGGTGAAAAGCATACCTGATTTATTNTAAAACATTGATTTTCAATGTTTTAATATAAATATAAAATAAGGNAGAATTATATCTTTAAATTAATAGAAAAAGTAATTTTTTGATTCATAACGCTGCTCTTATACAACTAATGAAGCCTCGAATTTTAAACTATATTAAATAAATTTGATTAGTTTTGTTGAACACTATCCTCATTTCACCGNATGGAATATAACTTAAAAAAAGAGGGGAAATTTAACTACACTGAAATTGGTAATGGGCGACCTATAATTATTCTACATGGATTAATGGGCGGTCTTAGTAATTTCAGTGAATTAATAAATGAGTTCAGTCAATGCGGATATAAACTGGTTTTACCCGAGTTACCTCTTTACTCTATTGGTCTTGTAAATACCAATGTTAAATACTTTGCTAAGTATCTCAAAGAATTTATAGCTTTCAAAGACTACAAAAATATTATACTTGTTGGCAATTCACTCGGTGGCCACATAGGCTTATACTACACCATGTTGAATCAGGANAGGATTTCAGGCCTAGTCATAACAGGTAGCTCTGGACTCTATGAAAATGCAATGGGAGGAGGATATACCAAAAGAAGTGATTATAATGTTATAAAAGCAAAAGCGCAAGAGGTTTTTTATGACCCTAAAGTTGCTACAAAGGAAATAGTTGATGACGTTTACGANACAGTAAATGATAAAAGTAAGCTGATAAAAATTCTAGCCATTGCCAAAAGCGCTATAAGACATAATATGTCTAAAGACCTGCCAAAAATAAATACTCCAACCTGTGTAATATGGGGAAAGAATGATATTGTTACACCCCCAAATGTTGCTGAAGAATTTAACTCATTGCTCCCAAATTCAGATTTGTTTTGGATTGACAAATGCGGTCATGCTCCCATGATGGAGCACCCAAAACACTTCAACCATATTCTTAAAAATTGGCTTAAATTAAAAAGTTTATAAATTTCTTTGATGGAAATAAAATTAGCAAAATTTATTGCCAGTAGTCAGGATGTGTTCAAATGTCCCGATATTAATATTCCTGAATATGCTTTCATCGGCAGAAGTAATGTTGGAAAATCCTCNCTAGTAAATATGATCACAAATAAAAAAAAATTAGCTAAAATATCAGGCCAACCTGGTAAAACTAAATTAATAAATCACTTTTTAATGGACAACAAATGGTTTTTAGTTGATCTGCCCGGGTATGGTTATGCAAAAGCTTCAAAACAAGCTAAAAATCTTTTTAAAAAATATATAAAATCTTATTTTACACATAGAAAACAATTAGTTTGTGCTTTTGTACTTATAGATATTAGACACGATCCTCTGAAAATTGATATTGAGTTTATGGAATGGCTAACTAGAACTCAAAATGCATTTAATATTATTTTTACAAAATCTGATAAACTAAATGTAAATGAGATTGAAAAAAAAATAAAAAATTATAAAAAGGTGTTTGGAGAAAAATGGGAAAAGTTCCCAGAGTACTTCATAACATCCTCAAAAAACTCAATTGGGAAAGAAAATTTATTGNCGTATATCAACTTAATTAATGAGTCTGTAATTAAATAAAAACCACTGATAATATTTACTGTATGTCATACCTTTACAACATAGGGGCTTATTTTATAATGATTGGTGAAATGTTTCGAAAACCAACCAAGTGGTCAGTTATGAAAAATTTGATTTTAAAGGAAATTGAAGACTTAGTAATTGGATCAATAGGCATAGTTGCATTTATTTCGTTCTTTGTTGGAGGAGTTATAACAATTCAAACGGCATTGAATATTGNAAGCCCCTTAATACCAAAATACTTAGTAGGATTTGCTACAAGACAATCTGTGATCTTAGAATTTGCTCCAACCTTTATATCTGTAATAATGGCTGGAAAAGTTGGCTCNTTTATTACTTCCAGCATAGGAACAATGAGAGTTACAGAGCAAATTGATGCATTAGAGGTCATGGGGGTTAATTCAATAAATTACTTGGTGCTTCCAAAAACAATTGCAATGCTTCTTTATCCCTTCGTAATATCAATTGCAATGTTTTTAGGTATTATTGGTGGGATGGCGGCTTGTGTTTATGGAGGCTTCTCAAGCCTTGATGATTACATAACTGGTATTCAGCTTGATTTCAATCCATTCCATATGACTTATGCATTTATAAAAACCATGATATTTGCATTTATTTTAGCTACCATTCCCTCATTTCATGGCTACTATATGAAGGGTGGAGCTCTTGAAGTTGGAAAAGCAAGTACAACAGCTTTTGTTTGGACTAGTGTNGTGATTATAATCTTAAATTATGTTTTAACTCAAATGTTACTCAGCTAATGATAGAAGTAAAAAACTTATCAAAATCCTTNGGAGAGATAGAGGTCCTTAAAGATATTTCCACCAACTTCGATAAAGGAAAAACTAATTTAGTTATTGGACAAAGCGGATCTGGAAAAACAGTATTCCTAAAATGCTTATTGGGGCTATTTAAATATAATAATGGAAGTATTTCATATGATTCAAAAATATTTACAAAACTAAATGATTTTCAAAGGCGAGACTTGCGATCAAAAATCGGAATGGTTTTTCAAGGAAGTGCTCTTTTTGATTCACTAACCATAATTGAAAATGTTATGTTCCCACTTANAATGTTTACTAATCAAAGTGATAGTGAAATGGAGGACAGGGCTTACAAGGTTCTAAAGCGAGTTAATTTATCTAAATTTTATTCAAAAATGCCTAATGAAGCTTCGGGTGGAATGCAAAAAAGAGTGGCGATAGCCCGTGCAATTGTAAATAATCCTAAATATCTTTTTTGTGATGAACCTAATTCAGGACTTGACCCAAAAACGGCAATTGTTATTGATAATTTGATTAATGAAATTACAAAAGAATATGAAATGGTAACTGTAATTAATTCCCACGACATGAACTCTGTAATGGAAATAGGAGAAAAAATTATATTCCTTAAAAACGGTGAAAAAAAATGGGAGGGCAGCAAAGAAAATATCTTTGAAACGGAAAACTTGGCAGTTGCCGATTTTGTTTATTCCTCAAATTTATTTAAAAAAGTTCGAAATCAGTTTTTAACAAACAAATCCTAATCAACTACTAAATAAACCTCATCTGTAACTTTATTTTCGAGAAGCCAAGATTCTAAATCAGCACTTTTTTTCATTTTTAAAGAATCACTTAAGTTAAGATTCCATTTAATTTTAGCAAGAAAAGTGGTGTCAACTGTCCGAAAATTTGAAGATTGAATTAATTTGGAATAGCCAAAAACTTCTAAACTTGGAAATTGAATTTTTAAGTCTTTGGCAAGATTTAAAAAATTTATATCAGATAATTTATTGTCTGCGTTTGAATTTAGGGTTTTCAAGCTGTCAATTCTCAATTCTAAATCTTTAATAGTTTGATCACGTAATTCAAGCTTTTCAACAGCTGTATCGTACAGTTCTAAAATTTTATCACTGCTTCTGTTTGAGTTACCATTAATAAAAAGCTCGAAATCCTTTATATACTCATAATTCTCTAATTCATTGTCCAGGTCTGTTCTNGTAGCTTCATTAACATCCCCATTAAATGTAATGCTTATAGTTTTGTCATCATAATCAATTTCAGCTCTTTGTAACCAAAGACTTGAATTATTTTCAATCTCCTGCGCTTTAAAATTATTAAAATCTGCCACGTATCGAGTTTCTTTTAACAATTTAATAAACTTATNCCCAGCAGGCANTATTATTATAAAAGCTAACACTGCTGCAAGTCTTGCAATATTTTTTCTCCTNCGTGAATTGGCATAAACAACCATTGGAAAACGTAAAAATTTTAGAACAAGAAATGTTGCCAATGTTATAAAAATCGTATTTATAGTAAATAAATACATTGCTCCTACAAAATAATCGATTTCTCCCTGAGATAAACCATATCCAGCAGTACAAAGCGGAGGCATTAAAGCTGTAGCAATCGCAACACCAAAAATTACTGATGCAATAGTCCCCTTTTTTGTTCTAGCGATGATTAGTGCCAAACCCCCAAAAAATGCAATTAAAACATCTCGGATATCAGGCTTTACTCTTCCCATGAGCTCATTAGTGTCTTCATGTAAAGGAAAAAAATAAAAAAACAGGAAAGCAGTTAACAGACTTAAAACCAGCATTGTGATTAAATTGATTAAGGACTTTNTGAGAGTNTCTATNTCGTTAGTAGCAATTGATAGACCAACTCCAAGAATAGGCCCCATCAAGGGAGAGATCAACATNGCTCCAATTACTACCGCAGGAGAATTCGCGTTTAAACCAACAGAACAAACTAATATAGAACATATTAAAATCCACGCTGTTGCACCTTTAATTGAAACATCATTTTTTATTGCTGATACAGTCGCAATATAATCTGTGTCACTTCTGTAATCCAATAAATCAATTAAAAAAGCTTTTATGGAATAAAATANCCCTTTAGCATCAACTTTGATCGCTTCCTTGTGGTGTTTTATTTTCTCATCTTGTTTGTTTTCAATATCATTATCCATTTTCAACTATTTTGGTTTAAGAGCTAAATTAATCAATCTTTATGAATCGATTTTTCTTGAATCATTAAAAAATACAAAAACCCTGCTCTTACTTTTGTACCAAATCAACTTGGGCACTTGAGCAAAAGGAATACATTCTACCACACTCCAAGGATTTACACTCAAAACGTGTGCGAATCTTTTTTCCTTTTCTAAACTGTCTTCCATCTGATATTTTAAAAATGGTTCCTTCTTCTAAATCAAATATGTAAGTTTTGTTATTGGGATGATCAAAAGATTTAAGAGCTAAAGAGAGCTCGAGGCTGGAGTCTGTAGAAGCTTTTGGCTTTTTTATNAACTTGGCAAGAGGAGAAATAATTGATTTCGGAAAGACATCAGGTTTCAAAAAAGGAATAAGTAGCTTCTTGNAAGTACTTTTCCATTCATTCCCGTGTGGTTTAATTAAACTACCAAATAATTTAAAGGCATAATAATGAGCTATTTCGTGTACCAACGTAACAAGAAAACGGTATTGATTTAAATTCTCATTAATCGTTATGAGATGTTTCCCGTTTTTCAATTTTCTGTAATCACCATGTCGAGACTTTCTTTCTNTTTTTATAATTATAGATAAGTCGTCTTCAGAAATTAATTTTTGAATAATCTGAACTGAATTTTTTGGTAAATACGAATTTAATTTTCCATGCATAAAATTAATAAATTACATCTGGTCAGGCACTCTAATCCCGAGTAAACCAAATCCCTTTTTGATAATATCACCTACTACACTGCAAAGCTGAACTCTAAACTCAATCAATTGAACTGAACTAGCACCTAAAATTGGGAAATTTTGATAGAATGAATTGAACTCCTTGACAAGATCATATGTATAGTTAGCAATTAATGATGGATTGTATTCCTTAGCAGCTTGCTGAATTGTATCAGGGAAATTCTGTATACACTTGATGATGTTTTTTTCTTTTTCGTTTAAAATAATTTGGGTAGTTTTTTTAGTAAAGTCTATTCTAGACTTTCTTAAAATAGCTTGAATTCTGGCATATGTATATTGGATAAAGGGTCCAGTATTCCCCTGAAAATCAATGGACTCTTTTGGATCAAATAAAATTGTTTTTTTAGGATCGACTTTCAAAATAAAGTATTTGAGCGCCCCCAATCCTATTGTTGAATATGTTTGATTTTTTTGATCATCGGAATGTCCACTTAAGCCCCCTGATTTTTCAGATATTTTCTTTGCTGTTCGTTCCATTTCTGAGATCAAATCATCTGCATCAATCACAGTACCTTCTCGGCTTTTCATCTTACCACTCGGTAAATTTACCATACCATAACTTAAATGAAATAAATTATTAGCCCAGTCGAATCCTAATTTTTTTAGAATCAAGAAAAGGACTTTGAAATGATAGTCTTGTTCATTCCCGACAGTGTAAACCATAGCCGAAACATTTTTAAAATCTTTAATTCTTTGAATTGCAGTACCAATGTCTTGAGTCATATAAACAGCTGTTCCATCAGCGCGCAAAACAATTTTTTGATCTAATCCATATTCTGATAAATCACACCATATTGATTCATCTTTTTTCTTAAAAAAAACTCCAGACTTAAGCCCTTCTAAAATGAAAGACTTACCTAACAAATAAGTTTCACTTTCATAGTAATTTCTATCGAAATTAACTTCTAACTTATTATAAGTACTTTCGAATCCATCATAAACCCAATTATTCATCATTGACCACAATGATTTGACCCTTCTATCTCCTGCTTCCCATTTCAAAAGCATTTGTTTAGCCAATAAAAATATTGGTGCATTCTCTTTTGCATAGTCAAACGAATAACCTTGAAGCTGCAAGCCATTGATTTCGTCCTTATACACCTTTTCATATTTAATATAAAAATTACCAACAAACTTATCTCCTTTTATTCCATTAGTATTTGGTGTTTCACCTTGTCCAAAAAGTTGCCAAGCTGCCATACTTTTACATATGTGTATACCCCTGTCATTGATTATTTGAGTTTTATATACCTTTTTGCCACTAGCTTGCAAAATATTAGAAATACTAAACCCCAAAATATTATTTCTAATATGTCCTAAATGAAGAGGTTTATTTGTGTTTGGAGACGAGTACTCAACAACAACACACTCATCCCCTTTTTGATCAAAAAACCCATAATTAGAATCAGATTTAATTTTATCAAAATCATCCAAAAAATAAGTAGCAGAAAGAACTAAATTTAAAAAACCCTTGACAATATTAAAACTTATAATTACTTCAGATTTATCAACCAAATAAGTACCAATTTTTTCTCCAATTAAATTTAAATCTTTCTTCAATATTCGTGACAACGGAAAAATAACTACGGTAATATCCCCTTCAAAATTTTTAGGAGTATTTTTAAATTCTACAGATTTGATCTTTGTGGAAAACAAATGATTTGAAGCTTCTTTTATATGCCGCTGTAAATGAGCTTGAAGAATCATTGATAATTATTTATAAATCAAAGATACATTTTTTTAAACCCAAAATTAATTAGCTTTTGGTAAAAAAATTTCAGCAATCATACACCTAGCACTTCCCCCTCCACAAGCTTCGATTGTATCTAATGAACTTGAAATTATTATACAATACCTTTGAAGTTTTTTTATTTGANATAATGAAAGTGAATCATAAGCACTTTGACTCATCACCAGATATTTTTTGTTATTGTGTCCGATAAGTTGGATCATATTTCCTGCAAAATTTTTCACCTGCTGCTCAGAAATACAAATAACTTCTTTGTTACATTCGATTAAACATCTCAAAACATTTTTTCGCTCGTTTGTATTATCTATTGAATCAAGACAAATAATTGCAAATTCATCCCCAATACACATCATTACATTAGTGTGATATATTCTCTTTCGCTTTCNATTCACTGTTTGAAACGCTGAAAAAATAATTGGAGAATAATCAAAATCTTCACAAAACTGTAAAAATAAATCTTCGTTACTTCTTGGTGATAGTGCACAATATGCTACCATATTAAATCTGTCAATAACCACACTACCCGTTCCCTCCAAAAAAATTGATTTTAACTCCTTAGCCGTGTAATCCTTAACATGATTAATTTTAAATCCATGATTTTCAANAGATTTTAAAACTGAAAGTTTTCTTTCTAAGCGTCTGTTTTCTGCAAACATTGGATACAAAGCAACTGCGGAATTTTCATGAAAAGATATCCAATTATTGGGGAAAATTGAATCAGGTGTATCAAATTCTTCTGAGTCGTCAATAATAAGAACATTTATAGTAGCGTCCTTTAACTTTTTAACCAAAAGATCAAATTCTTCTTTTGCCTTTTGATTAATAATTTCATGATTTGAATCATGAATAATCTTTTGGTAATAATTATTAACTGTAGTTTGCTCATTCATTCTAAATTTAACGGGTCGAATCATTAATATTGATCTTGTAATTTGTAAATACATACTATGATCTTTTCAATGGCAACGTTGAACATCTGAATAATCCGCCTAGCTTTGATACTTCTTTAAAAGAGATACTTTCAACAAAAAACCCATTTTCTGTAAGCCAATTATTTAACCGCTCAAACCTCTTGTCGGAAATAATTACATTTTCTGAAATTGAGAATATATTACAATNCATTGAGGCCATTTCGTCTTTATTTATTTGAAATAAATTTTCAGTGCCGAAAAATTTTTTAAGAAAGTTATAATCAGATTGATTTAAGAAGGCTTGTTTGTGAATCAAAGCTTTTCCCCTTCCAATTGGTTGAAAACAACAATCGAGATGTAAAGCATTTTCTTTTGGGTTAATATTAGATTTTTTAAGCTCTAATGCTTTAATTTTTTTTAGAGGGAATATAGTTTTAAGTACTTCAACGGCAAAATAGTTAGTTCTTGCAGTTTTCAAATTTGAATAATCAGGTCCGTTGTAAACTCCAATAAAAATATAGTCATTGTGTAAAATTACATCACCGCCTTCAATATGACAATCGTCAGGAAGTTCTATTATATTTTCTGAAGAAATTTTATTCAAAACCCCTTTAATTGCTGAAAATTCTTTTGCACGTTCGGGTAGAGTGTTTGACTTTATTATTTTGTCGTCTACAACAAAAGCTATATCCCTTGCGAAAATTTGNTTGTAATTTGATAAAATTTCAGGTCGATATATTTCTACTCCGTAGTTCANGAAAACTGCTTCTAATGAAGAAATTTCTTCTATCATTTTAGACTCAACTGGATAGGAACCCTCATTTACATGATATAAACTATTTGGATCATAACACTCTAAGGNTAGAGGAACAGGTCCATTATTGTTAGCTATCCCCAATAGAACCGCTTTTAAAGTATTGGTTTCATTGACAACATTAAGATCTATCATCAAAATGACTTTGAGTTTTATTTATTTCTTTTGAAAGGTCTNTAGGGCTCGCCAATATAAACTTGACGAGGTCTACCAATGGGTTCTTTCTTTAAACGCATTTCACGCCAGTGACCAATCCAACCTGGAAGTCTACCTAGAGCAAACATAACAGTAAACATGTCTANTGGGATACCCATTGAGCGATATATAATGCCTGAATAAAAATCAACATTAGGATATAATTTTCTTTCAACAAAGTAGGCGTCAGATAAAGCCTTTTCTTCTAAAGATTTTGCTATTTCTAAAATAGGNTCATTAACTCCTAAATCGTTTAGAACTTCGTCTGCAGCTAATTTTATAATTTTAGCCCTAGGATCAAAGTTTTTGTAGACTCTATGCCCAAATCCCATCAATCTGAAAGGGTCACTTTTGTCTTTAGCTTTAGCCATATATTTATTTATGTCACCACCATCGTTTCTAATTGATTCCAACATTTCTAAAACAGCTTGATTTGCNCCTCCGTGTAATGGACCCCATAATGCCGAAATTCCAGATGAAATTGAAGCAAAAAGACCGGCATGAGAGGATCCAACAATTCGAACTGTTGAAGTCGAGCAGTTCTGTTCATGATCTGCATGTAATATCAGAAGTTTTGTTANCGCCTTAACAATAATTGGATTTTGTTCATAGTCCTTGTTAGGCTTTTTAAACATCATTTTCAAAATATTTTCAACATAGCCTAAAGAGTTGTCCCCGTATTCTAAAGGAAGTCCATATTTTTTTCGATAGGTCCAGGCAACAAGAATAGGAATTTTCCCTAAAACCTTAACTATATTGTCGTACAAAGTAGCTCTACTTCTTTCGTAATCTATATTANTAACCTGATCGTTTGAGGGATTAAAAGCTGTAAGTGCACTAGTCAAAGAAGATAAAATTCCCATTGGGTGTGCAGATTTTGGAAAAGCATCAAGAATTTTTCTAATATCATCGTCTACGATTGAATTTTCCTTTATGTCTTCATGAAATTTTTCTAAAATTTCTGTTGAGGGTAGATTTCCAAAAATTAGTAGGTATGCAATCTCCAAAAAATTTGCTTTATCGGCTAATTCTTCGATAGAATAGCCTCTGTATCTCAAAACACCTTTTTCGCCATCCAAAAAAGTAATAGAACTTTGGCATGAACCAGTGTTTTTAAATCCCGGGTCAATTGTTATTATTCCATTAGTTTCAGCGCGAAGTTTACTTATGTCTATTGCATATTCCTGCTCAGATCCCTGTACTATAGGAAAATCAAAATCTTGACCATTAATATTTAAAGTCGCTTTATTAGACATAAAAAAAGAAAAAGGTAAAGTTAATAAAATGCTAGGATTTTTTCAATTTAGAGCACTAGTTATTTCACGAAAAGGTGTAAATATTTATAAAAAAAACTATAAATTTTTAAAAGCTTTGGTTTGTGGATAATAAGCTAAATCTCCAAGTTGTTCCTCGATTCTTAATAATTGATTATACTTAGCCATTCTATCGCTTCTTGATGTAGAACCAGTTTTAATTTGTCCAGTACAAAGTGCAACTGCTAAGTCAGCTATAGTAGAGTCCTCTGTTTCTCCAGAGCGGTGAGACATAATAGATGAATATCCTGCTTGCTTAGCCATATTAACAGCGGCTATCGTCTCAGTTAATGTTCCAATTTGATTAACCTTGACTAAAATAGAATTAGCAATGTTACTCTCAATACCCTTTGAGAGTCTATNAACATTTGTAACAAATAAATCGTCTCCAACAAGCTGTACCTTAGAACCAATTTTCTCGGTTAAATATTTCCAGCCATTCCAGTCATTCTCGTCCATGCCATCTTCAATTGAAATTATTGGATACTTTTCAACTAAACTGGCTAAATAATTAGCTTGCTCTTTACTGTTCATTATTTGACCAGATTTTCCCTCAAACCTAGAATAATCGTATTTCCCGTCTATATAAAATTCAGCGGAAGCACAATCTAGTGCTATCATTACATCTTCTCCAAAGCAATAACCAGCATTACTTGTTGCTTTGGCAATCGTTTCAATAGCTTCTTCTGTACCACCTAATTTTGGAGCGAAACCGCCTTCATCTCCAACAGTAACTCCTAAGCCCCTGCTTTGAAGAACCTTTTTAAGNTTGTGGAAAATTTCAGTNCCAATTTGCATTGCATTNGAAAAAGATTTGGCCANAATTGGTACGATCATAAACTCTTGAAAAGCAATTGGAGCATCGCTATGTGAACCACCATTGATAATATTAATCATTGGAACTGGTAAAGTTTTTGCCTCAGTGCCACCAATGTATCTGTAAAGCGGTAGCCCGAGTTCTGAAGAGGCCGCTTTAGCAACTGCTAATGAAACACCCAAAATAGAATTAGCACCTAAATTAGATTTATTTGGTGTACCATCTAATTCAATCATTATTTTATCAATTTTTTCTTGTTCGAAAATTGAAATTCCTAACAATGCTTTTGAAATATATTCATTAACGTTTTTTACAGCTTTTAAAACACCTTTTCCAACAAAAGCGTCGCCACCATCTCTCAGCTCTACAGCCTCATGCTGTCCAGTAGATGCTCCAGAAGGCACCGAAGCTCTTCCTAAAAAACTCTTTTCTGTAGTGACATCAACTTCAATAGTTGGGTTTCCTCTGGAATCAAAAATTTGCCTAGAAATAATACTTTTAATAATACTCATAATTAACTGTTAATTGATAAATACTCCACAAACTGATCAAATAAATAAGAGGAGTCATGCGGACCAGGACTGGCTTCTGGGTGATATTGTACTGAAAAACATTTTTTATTCTTCATAGCTAACCCAGCAACAGTTCCATCATTTAAATGTATATGGGTNACTTCAAGCTCAGGATGNTTCTCAACTCCTTNTCTNTCNACAGCGAAACCATGATTTTGGGAAGTAATCTCACCNCNNCCTGTCAATAAATTTTTTACGGGATGATTGATACCTCTNTGCCCATTGTACATTTTATAAGTTGAAACACCATTTGCTAAAGCAATAATCTGATGCCCAAGACAAATACCAAATAGAGGCAAGTTTCTTTTTATAATTTCTTTTGCTAAATTTTGTGCATCAACTAGAGGTTCAGGATCTCCTGGACCATTGGATAAAAAATATCCATNTGGTTGCCATTCACTCAAATCAGCAAANGTAGCATTGTATGGAAAAACNTTAATATANNCACCTCGNTTNGNAAAATTTCTCAAAATATTTTTTTTTATACCAATATCCAAAGCAGCAATTTTGTAANCTGAGTTTTTATCTCCAAAATAATAAGGCTCTTTNGTAGAGACNTTAGANGCTAGCTCTAATCCTTCCATNTTNGGGACTTTANAAAGTNGTTCTTTTAGANNATTAATATCATCAATTTCTGTTGAAATTACAGCATTCATAGCGCCATTTTCTCTTATATAGCTCACCAACGCCCTAGTATCTATATCGGAGATCGCAAAAAGATTATTTTTTTCAAAAAAATTTAATAAACTATCATCAGAGNCAACTCTTGAATAATCATAACTGAAATTTTTACATATTAGCCCTGAGATTTTAATACCATCAGATTCAACTTCATTATTATTTGTACCATAATTCCCAATATGCACGTTAGCCATGACCATTAATTGACCATAGTATGATGGATCTGTGAAAATCTCTTGATAGCCTGACATTCCNGTATTGAAACAAACTTCACCAAACGCAGTACCTTCTTTACCAATAGCTTTACCATAAAAAACTGTCCCGTCGGCTAGTAATAAAACAGCTTTTTTTCTTGATTTGTATTTCATTGCCATCAATAATTTAAACTANTAACAAATTTGCACAAAAAAAGGACAAACAAAAAAGTTTATCCTTAATATTTTAATTGATTATTAACATTTATTCTTCCTCTGATTTGTCAATTCCTTCCACAACTGATTCTGAAGTCTTTTTCTTACTACTCCTACCTCTTCTGGTCGATCTTTTTTTCGGTTTGTCTGAGCTGTACAGTTCGTTNTAATCAACCAACTCAATCATAGCCATATCAGCATTATCGCCGAGCCTGTTCCCTAACTTTATAATTCGAGTGTATCCGCCAGGGCGATTTGANACTTTTGGTGCAATATCTCTAAACAGTTCTGATACAGCCTGTTTTTGNCGTAGTTTACTAAATACTATTCTCCGGTTGTGGGTTGTATCAATTTTTGACTTNGTTAATAAAGGCTCTACAAAAAGCTTTAAGGCNTTGGCCTTAGCTACAGTGGTGTTAATACGCTTGTGTTCAATTAGAGAGCAGGCCATATTAGCTAACATTGATTTCCTGTGCGCAGTTTTTCTTCCTAAATGATTTATTTTCTTTCGATGTCTCATCTTTATTTTTTTTTACTTATAGATTTGAATATAATTCCAAGGGATTGATATTTTTTTAGTCTTTATCTAATTTGTATTTACTCAAATCCATTCCAAAACTCAGACCCTTAACACTTACAAGTTCCTCGAGCTCAGTCAATGATTTTTTACCGAAATTTCTAAACTTCATCAAATCATTTTTATTAAATGAAACTAAATCACCAAGAGTATCAACTTCAGCTGCCTTCAAACAATTTAAGGCTCGTACAGAAAGATCCATATCAATTAACCTTGTCTTAAGTAATTGGCGCATATGTAATGACTCTTCGTCATAAGTTTCAGTTTGTGCAATTTCGTCTGCCTCAAGGGTTATGCGCTCNTCCGAAAATAGCATAAAATGGTGGATAAGAATCTTCGCGGCTTGCGTAAGAGCATCTTGTGGATTTACTGAACCGTCTGTTATGATTTCAAATACAAGCTTTTCATAATCTGTTTTTTGTTCAACACGAAAGTTCTCAACACTATANTTAACATTTTTTATTGGAGTAAAAATTGAATCTGTGAATATTGTACCAATAGAAGCAGAGCTCTTTTTGTTCTCTTCAGCAGGTACATAGCCTCGTCCTTTTTCAATTGTAATTTCCATAGAAATATTTACTTTGGGATCCAAGTTACAAATAACTAAATCTGTATTTAAAATTGAAAAACCTGANATAAACTTTTGAAAATCGCCTGCTGTAATCTTTTCTTGGCCTGAGATAGAAATTGATACTGACTCATTATCAACTTCATCAATTTGCCTTTTGAAGCGCATTTGTTTAAGGTTTAAAATTATTTCTGTCACATCTTCAACAACACCTGATATTGTAGAAAACTCATGTTCTACTCCTTCAATTCTCACTGATGTTATTGCAAATCCTTCTAAAGAGGATAGTAAAACTCGCCTAAGAGCATTACCAATTGTTAGACCATATCCTGGTTCTAAGGGTCTGAATTCGAATTTACCATCATAATCATTAGAGTCAATCATGATGACTTTATCAGGCTTCTGAAAATTTAAAATTGCCATATTGGTTGTATTTCAATTATTATTTAGAGTATAATTCAACTATGAATTGCTCATTTATTTTTTCTGGAATCTGAATTCTAGCTGGAGCGGACACAAAGGTTCCAGACTTTGTATCGCTGTTAAACGTAATCCATTCATAAATAGTAGATGAATTTGATAATGAGTCGTTAATCGCTTTTAAAGACTTTGACTTTTCACGAACAGAGACAATATCGCCAGCCTTGAGTTGAAAGGAAGGTATATTTGTTACTCTGTCATTAACCTTAATATGACGATGCGATACAAGCTGCCTCGCACCACTTCTAGATGGCGATAAACCCATTCTGTAAACAACATTATCAAGTCTAGATTCACATAGTTGAAGTAAAACCTCACCTGTAATTCCATCAGAAGCTGTTGCCTTTTTAAATAAATTCCTGAACTGCTTTTCAAGTATCCCGTACGTATATTTGGCTTTTTGCTTTTCCATCAGTTGAACTGCATACTCAGATTTTTTCCCACGACGGCGATTATTTCCATGTTGTCCAGGGGGATAATTTTTTTTATCGAAGGACTTATCTTCACCAAAGATTGGCTCTCCAAATTTTCTAGCGATTTTTGTCTTAGGACCTGTATATCTTGCCATTTATTTTATCTTTTAATTTAAACTCTTCTTCTTTTGGGGGGTCTACATCCATTATGTGGGGTTGGAGTAACATCAACTATTTCAGTAACTTCAATTCCCCCATTGTGAATGCTTCTGATAGCAGATTCTCTGCCATTACCAGGACCTTTTACAAATACTTTCACTTTTTTCAACCCTGCTTCCTTTGCTGTCCCAATAGCATCCTCAGCAGCCAATTGAGCAGCATATGGTGTATTTTTTTTAGAGCCTCTGAAACCCATTTTACCTGCTGAAGACCACGATATAACATCACCTTTTTTATTTGTTAAAGAAATAATGATATTGTTGAATGAAGCAGTAATGTGAGCTTCTCCAACTGAATCAACAGCCACTTTTCTTTTTTTTGCACTTGANTTTGCCATATCTTGTATTATTTAGTTACTTTCTTCTTGTTTGCAACAGTTTTTCTCTTTCCTTTTCTCGTCCTTGAGTTGTTTTTGGTTCTTTGGCCTCGAAGAGGCAATCCAGATCTATGTCTAACTCCCCTGAAACAACCAATATCCATCANNCGTTTAATATTTAATTGGNTTTCAGATCGTAATTCACCCTCNATGGTGTATTTACTNATCNCTGAACGTATTTTTCCAATTTGTTCGTCAGTCCAATTAGAGACTANNACACTTTCGTCAACTTTTGCTGANGCCAAAATTTCCTTNGCTCGGCTTCTNCCGATCCCATAAATATAGGTCAGTGAAATAACACCTCTTTTTTGTTTTGGGATATCTACCCCTGCAATTCTTGCCATAATTATCCTTGTCTTTGTTTAAATCTTGGATTTTTTTTGTTAATAACGTAGAGTTTTCCTTTTCTCCTTACTATCTTACAATCACTACTTCTTTTCTTAATTGATGCTCTTACTTTCATTTTTTCTATTATTTTAATATCTAAATGTTATCCTGGCTTTTGTTAAGTCGTATGGACTCATTTCCAATTTAACTTTATCGCCAGGTAAAAGTTTGATGTAATGCATTCGCATTTTNCCAGATATATGAGCTGTGACTACATGTCCATTTTCTAGTTCAACTCGAAACATAGCATTTGAAAGTGCTTCTATGATCGATCCGTCTTGTTCTATTGAAGGTTGTTTTGCCATAATTTATGCTAATTTTCTGTTTTTACCTGTTTTCATTAAACCATCATAATGTTTATTTAATAAATATGAATTGATTTGTTGCATTGTATCAATCGCTACTCCGACCATGATCAAAAGAGAAGTACCACCAAAAAACAATGCCCAACCAGCTTGCATTCCTGGGATAATCTTCATGATTATGGCTGGAAAAACTGCAATCAGAGCCAAAAATACTGAACCAGGAAGTGTTATCTGAGACATTATCTTGTCTAAATACTCTGAAGTTTCGCTTCCTGGGCGAATACCAGGAATGAAACCACCACTTCGTTTTAAATCGTCAGCCATTTTGTTAGTTGGTACTGTAATTGCCGTATAGAAATATGTAAAAACAATTACAAGAAACCCAAAAACTATATTGTACCATAGGCCAAACATACTATTACCTCCAAAATTAGCTACCAGCCATTGGCCAATAATCGTATCTTTAATGAGATCTAAACCTCCAATNAGCCCTGGAACAAACATTATTGCTTGCGCAAAAATTATAGGCATAACACCTGAAGCGTTGAGCTTAAGTGGAATATATTGTCTTGATCCAGTCATATTTTTTTCATAGGCACCTGATGCAGTACGCCTTGCGTATTGTACAGCAATCTTTCTAACAGCCATAACTAAAAGGACTGAAGCAAGTATTATTGCAAACCAAATAACTATTTCTATTAATAATTTTATTGGCCCACCCTGAGACTGGCGAACGGCAGAATCGAATTCTTGAGCAAATGACAATGGCATAGTGGCTATAATACCAACCATAATTAATAATGAAATACCATTACCCACCCCTTTATCAGTTATTTTTTCACCTAACCACATTGCAAAAATACAGCCTGTTACTAGAATAATAATNGATGAAAAATAAAAAACTCCGCCTTGGCCAAGGGTAAAGGCTTGAGTTCCACCCATAAGCATTGGGAGGCTAGCTAAATAAGCGGGTGCTTGTACTAAGCAGATTCCAATAGTTAGCCAGCGTGTTATCTGAGTTATTTTCTTTTGGCCGCTAGCACCTTCTTTTTGTAATTTTTGTAAATAAGGGATAGCAATGCCCATGAGTTGAACAACAATTGATGCAGAAATATAAGGCATGATTCCTAATGCAAAAACTGAGGCTTTTGCAAAAGCTCCTCCTGTAAACGCATTAAGAAGTCCTANTAATCCAGAATCAGTTTTAGACGCCAAAGTACCAAGTTGTGAAGCATCAATCCCTGGTAAAACAACCTGTGCTCCAAATCGGTAGACAAGTAGCATACCAAAGGTTAATAGTAACCGATCTTTAAGCTCTGTAATCTTCCAAATATTTTTTATCGTCTCTATAAATTTCATAATAAAATTTAAATTTCTATGGCTTCTCCTCCAGCTTTTTCGATGGCAGTTTTCGCATTAGAGGTAAATTTGTGAGCTGATACTTTAAGCTTAGCTTTCAAATCTCCTCTGCCCAAAATCTTCATAAGCTCGTTCTTTCTAATTAATCGTAAATCTACAGCAAGATCAAAGTCTAACTTAGTTTTTAGTTTCTTAGAATCAACTAGNTTCTGAATGGTGTCTAGATTTATTCCCTGGTATGCTTTTCTGTTTACATTCTTAAATCCAAATTTGGGAATTCTTCTTTGAAGGGGCATTTGTCCGCCTTCAAAACCAATTTTTTTGGAGTATCCCGAGCGTGATTTAGCTCCTTTATGTCCTCTTGTGGAAGTACCACCTTTTCCAGACCCCTGACCACGTCCTATACGTTTCCCAGCTTTTTGAACAGACCCTTTTGCGGGTTTTAAATTACTTAAATCCATAACTNTATATTTTTAGATGTNCTCGACAGAAACTAAATGTTTTACTTTATCGATCATACCTAATATATTTGGTGAAGCATTATGTTCAACTGATTGTCCAATTTTCTTTAAACCTAATGCCTCCAAGGTAAGCTTCTGCTTTTTAGTTCTGTTTATTGCACTTTTATGCTTTATTACTCTAATTTTTTTCATGATTAACCTTTAAATAATTTTTCCAAGGAAAGTCCACGGTCGTGAGCAATTTTACTCGCGTCACGCATTTGCAACAATGCATCAAAGGTAGCCTTAACTACATTGTGAGGGTTGGAAGAACCTTGAGATTTCGAAAGGACATCATTCACTCCAACTGCTTCTAATACTATACGCACTGCGCCTCCAGCGATTACCCCTGTACCTGGCGCAGCAGGAATTAACTTAACCCGAGCTCCACCAAATTTTCCTTTTTGTTCGTGAGGTAAAGTCCCATTGAGAACAGGAATCCTTACTAGGTTTTTCTTTGCATCCTCTACTGCTTTTGAAATTGCGCTAGCAACATCTTTAGATTTACCCAACCCATGGCCAACTACACCTGATTCATTTCCAACGACAACTATGGCTGAAAACCCGAAAGCACGACCACCTTTGGTAACTTTTGTTACTCGTTGAACTCCAACCAGTCGATCTTTTAGCTCTAATCCACTGGGTTTTACTAATTCTGCACTTTTATATTTTTGATACATATTTTTAAAATTTAAGTCCGGCTTCCCTAGCGCCTTCAGCTAATGATTTTACTCTTCCATGGTATAAATATCCAGATCTATCAAAGGAAACCTCAGAAATACCAGCTTTAATTGCTTTTTCTCCAATTGATTTACCTACCATTNAAGACATCTCTGTTCTTGAACCCTTGGTCTTACTTATTTCTTTGTCTCTAGAGGAGGAGGCAACTATTGTAGAACCAGTTCCATCNTTGATAATCTGAGCATAAATCTCTTTGTTACTTCTGAAAACTGACAAGCGAGGTCGTGCTTCAGATCCATTAACTATTTTTCTGATTCTATTTCTTATTCTCTGCCTTCTATTAACCTTTAAAACTGTCATAATGAGTTTAATTTTANGCTGATTTACCAGCTTTTCTTCTAATTTGTTCACCAACGAATCTTATCCCTTTGCCCTTATACGGCTCTGGTTTCCTAAAGCTTCTTATTTTAGCTGCAACTTGACCTAAAAGCTGTTTATCGAATGATGTTAATTTTATTATAGGGTTTTTACCCTTTTCAGTAATTGTTTCTACTTTAACTTCAGGAGCTATATCTAAGATAATGTTATGGGAAAATCCTAGTGCTAAATCCAACTTGTTGCCCTGATTAGTTGCTCTATAACCAACTCCTACAAGTTCAAGTTCTTTAGACCATCCCTTGGAAACACCATAAATCATATTACTGACCAAGGCTCTATATAGACCATGTCTTGATCTATGCTCCTTCTGATCAGAGGAACGCGATAATGTTAAAACATTGTCCTCAAATTTAAAACTGATTAAAGAGTACTTCTGTTTTAATTCACCTAATTTTCCTTTGACCAAGATCTCATCATCATGGATGTTAATGCTTACATCTTCAGGTACAATTATTGGATCATTTCCTATTCTAGACATTGTTGTAAATTTATTTTAATATACATAACATAAAACTTCACCGCCTACATTTTCTTTTCGAGCTTGCTTACCGGTCATTACTCCACGTGAAGTAGAAACAATTGCTATTCCTAGTCCATTAAGGATCCTTGGAATATCAGCTGAACCTACATATTTACGCAGGCCTGGTTTGCTTATCCTTTGAATTCTTTTTATCACCGATTCCTTAGTTTGCTCTGTATACTTCAGTGCGATTTTGATAAAACCTTGGCCCTTTGATTCATCAAATTTATAACTTAATATAAAACCTTGATCAAATAAAATCTTAGTTATTTCCTTCTTTAAATTTGATGAAGGAATTTCAACAACCCTATGGTTAGCTCGAACAGCATTTCTAATTCTTGTCAAATAATCAGCAATTGGATCTGTATTCATAATTATTTTTTTTTGGTTTTTTATTTCAATTTTANTGAATCTTTAACCAGTTTAACTTTTANATATTACCAGCTAGCTTTCTTTACTCCAGGGATTAAACCTTTATTAGCCATTTCTCTAAACAAAACTCTAGAAATACCAAATTGACGCATGTAACCTTTAGGTCGCCCAGTAAGCTTACACCTGTTGTGCATACGAATTGGGGATGCGTTTTTTGGTAATCTTTGAAGACCCTGAAAATCTCCTGCTTCCTTCAAAGCTTTGCGTTTTGCCGCATATTTTGCAACTGTTTTTGCACGTTTTACTTCGCGTGCTTTCATTGATTCTTTTGCCATATTAATTCTTTTTAAAAGGTAATCCCAGTTCANTTAGGAGTGATTTAGCTTCTTTGTCAGTTCTAGCTGTTGTGACAAAAGTAATATCCATTCCAGAAATCTTGTTTACCTTATCAATGTTTATTTCAGGAAAAATAATTTGTTCCNGAACTCCCAAATTATAATTCCCACGACCATCGAAACCATTGGCTTTAACNCCACTAAAGTCTCTCACTCGAGGTAATGCAGTAGTTACTAGACGATCTAAAAACTCATACATGCGATCGCCACGTAAAGTGACTTTCACACCAATTGGCATTCCTTTTCTTAACTTAAAAGATGCAACATCTTTTTTNGAAATNGTTGGTATAGCCTTTTGACCAGTAATNGTTGTTATTTCTTCAACAGCATGATCAATAAGCTTTTTGTCTGCAACAGCAGCACCCACTCCTTTTGAAACCACTATTTTTTTAAGCTTGGGTACTTGCATAACATTTTCATAACCAAACTCTTTTTTCATATTGGAAATTATCTTCCCATTATATTCATTTTTTAATCTAGGTTTATATTCCATAATTTGAGATTAGATTAATTCATTAGATTTTTTCGAAAAACGAATCTTTTTNCCGTCTTCAGTCTTGTAACCTACACGCGTAACTTCGCCTTTTGAAGTAATCAATGAGAGATTTGATATATGAACAGCTGCTTCTTTTTCAACAATACCTCCTTGAGGGTTCTTGGAATTAGGTTTCATATGTTTCTTTACGATATTTACTCCTTCAACTATAGCTCTGTTCTTATTAATAAGTAATGAAACCACTTTGCCTTCTGAGCCTTTATGATCACCTGCTATAACACGAACTAAATCTCCGGTTTTTATCTTTAACTTCTTCATCGTAATTTGTTTAAAGCACCTCTGGTGCCAATGAAACAATTTTCATAAATTTCTTATCNCGCAGCTCTCTAGCTACTGGACCAAATACTCGTGTCCCACGCATTTCTCCGTTAGCATCTAACAATACACATGCGTTATCATCAAACCTAATATAAGATCCATCTGCGCGTCTAACTTCTTTTTGAGTNCGAACAACAACTGCAGTGGAAACTGAGCCTTTCTTGACNGTACCATTAGGTGTTGCATCTTTAACAGAAACAACGATTCTATCACCAAGTGAAGCGTATCTCCGTTTTGTTCCTCCTAAAACACGAATTGTTAACACTTGTTTAGCTCCAGTGTTATCAGCTACTTTTAGTCTTGATTCCTGCTGTACCATATTACTTAGCCCTTTCTATAATTTCAACAAGACGCCAACACTTAGATTTGCTAAGTGGGCGAGTTTCCATAATTCTAACTTTATCACCCTCGTTGCAATCATTTTTTTCATCGTGAGCAACATACTTTTTAGTTTTGAGTACGAACTTTCCATACATNGGGTGCTTAACTTTTTTTACTTCAGAAACCACGATTGATTTCATCATCTTGTTACTGGTGACAACTCCAATGCGCTCTTTTCTTAAATTTCTTTTTTCCATTGCTTATTGAAATACAATTATTTATTATTTCTTTTAGTTGTTTCAGTTGCCAATCTCGCAATATTCCTTCTTAAATTACGGAGTTGGACTGGATTTTCTAGTGGAGAGATTGCGTGAGACATTTTCAAATCAGAAAATGCTTTTCTCATTTCACTTAGCTTTTCAAGTAATTCATCGTTTGATAAATTTGTAACTTCTGNTTGTTTCATAACATTAAACTAATTAAGCTTCAAAATCTCTAGCTATTATAAATTTTGTTTTAACTGGTANCTTTTGAGCAGCTAATCTTAAAGCCTCTCTTGCTATTTCTAAAGGAACACCACCAACTTCAAAGAGAATTCTGCCTGGCTTTACAACAGCGGCCCAGTGCTCTACAGCCCCTTTACCCTTACCCATTCTAACCTCAAGTGGNTTCTTTGTGATTGGTTTATCAGGAAATATTTGAATCCATAATTGCCCTTCTCTTTTCATATAACGAGTGGCTGCAATACGCGCAGCTTCAATTTGGCGTGATGTTAAAAAGTTAGAATCCAAAGATTTTATTCCAAACATNCCCCGGGACAAGCGGTGACCCCGTCCNGCATTTCCCTTCATTCGTCCTTTTTGAACCTTTCTATATTTAGTTTTTTTAGGTTGTAACATGCCTGTTAAATATTAATTTCTTCTTCTATTTTTTGAAACTGATCTAGNTCCCCTATCAGCTTTTTTAGACANGCCAACTAGCGGAGACANCTCTCGTTTTCCGTAAACCTCGCCTTTCATAATCCATACTTTTATTCCCAAGCGTCCGTATGTTGTATGGGCCTCAACCAAAGCATAATCAATGTCTGCTCTAAAAGTAGATAATGGTATTCTTCCTTCTTTATAATGTTCATTTCTCGCCATTTCAGCTCCATTCAAACGACCACTTATTTGGATCTTTATACCCTCGGCATTCATCCTCATTGTCGCAGCTATAGCCATTTTAATAGCTCGTTTATATGAAATTCTGTTTTCAATCTGACGAGCAACACTAGAGGCCACCAAAAATGCATCTAGTTCAGGACGTTTAATCTCAATAATATTCAATTGAACGTCTTTATCAGTTATTTTTCTTAATTCCTCTTTGAGTTTATCAACTTCCTGGCCCCCTTTTCCAATAATAATTCCTGGGCGGGCAGTAGTGATAGTTACCGTAACAAGCTTCAAGGTTCTTTCAATAATTACTCTCGAAACACTGGCTTTAGCCAGTCTTGCGTAAATGTATTTTCTAACCTTTTCATCTTCAGCAAGTTTATCTCCATAATCATTTCCGCCATACCAGTTGGATTCCCAACCTCTTATGATCCCGAGGCGATTACCTATTGGATTTGTTTTTTGTCCCATAATTAACTAGTTACCGTATTATTTTTTGTTTCTAATATTACTGTCACATGATTAGAGCGTTTTCTAATTCGGTGAGCACGACCCTGAGGTGCAGGTCTCAATCGTTTGAGCATTGTCCCGCTGTCAACTTTAATCTCTTTGATGAATAGATCAGAGCTGTCTATTTCAAAGCCTTCGTTCTTGGTTTGCCAATTTGAAATAGCAGATAGAAGAAGCTTCTCAAGTCTGCGTGAAGCCTCTTTGGAACTAAATCTTAGGATGTTAAGAGCCTTTTCAATCCTTTTNCCTCTGATTAAGTTAGCAACTAAGCGCATTTTTCTTGGAGAAGTTGGACAGTTCTTTAGTTTGGCAAAGGCAATTTTACTTTTGCTTTCCTTAATTTTATCGGCCATTTGTTTTTTTCGATTTCCCATGAAAAATTATCTTTTACCCTTATTTTTAGCACCGGCATGTCCTCTAAAAGAACGTGTTGGAGAAAATTCTCCAAGCTTGTGACCAACCATGTTCTCTGTTATATAAACTGGAATAAATTGACGACCATTGTGAACAGCAATAGTTTGCCCAACAAAATCAGGGATTATCATACTAGCCCTTGACCATGTTTTAATAACACTCTTTTTATTTGCTTGAACATTGTCAGCAACTTTCTTTTCTAATTTATAATGGACATAAGGTCCTTTTTTTAGTGATCTAGCCATAAACTACTATTTCTATTTCTTTCTACGTTCTACTATGTATTTATTACTTGCCTTTGTTTTTGAGCGAGTTCGGTAACCCTTAGCAGGAATACCTTTCCTTGAACGAGGATGACCACCAGACGACTTTCCTTCTCCTCCACCCATTGGATGGTCAACTGGATTCATAACAACTGGTCTTGTTCTTGGACGCCTTCCAAGCCAACGGCTACGGCCTGCTTTGCCAGAAACCTGCAACTGGTGATCAGAGTTTGAAACAACTCCAATTGTAGCGTAACACCCCTTAATTAGCAGACGTGTTTCNCCGGAAGGAAGCTTGACTGAAGCAAATTTTCCATCCCGAGCCATTAATTGAGCAAAAGAACCTGCACTTCGAGCTATTACCGCTCCCTGACCAGGGCGAAGTTCTATGCATGAAATAATCGTACCTAGGGGAATTTCACTCAATGGCATGGCATTACCTATTTCAGGAGAAACNTCTTTCTTGCCTGACAATAACTTTTGCCCTACTTTTAATCCATTTTGTGCAATTATATAACGTTTCTCTCCGTCATTATAGTTGAGAAGCGCAATAAAAGCTGTTCTATTAGGATCATACTCAATTGAAATAACCTCGGCAGGTANACTGTCTTTATCACGCTTAAAATCTATGATTCGATACTTACGCTTATGACCACCACCTTTGTACCGCATNGTCATTTTNCCTTGACTATTTCTACCACCTGTACGCTTTTTTGGTACTAACAAACTTTTTTCAGGCTTGTCTGTAGTTATCTGGTCAAATCCATTAACTATTCTGAAACGTTGTCCGGGGGTAATTGGCTTTAGTTTTCTTACTGACATGTCATTAGTTATTAGCGTATAAATCAATTGTTTCNCCTTCAGCTATTTGAACTATAGCCTTTTTGAAGGCATTTTTTTTACCGTACTGAATGCCAGCTCTGGTGTATTTGGTTTTTCTGTCAGCTCGCATATTTAATGTTCTAACTTTGTCAACGGAAACGCCATAAGCAGCCTCTACTGCANTCTTAATTTCTATCTTATTAGCTTTTTTATCTACAACGAATGAAAAGCAGTTCTTCAACTCGCTACTTAGAGAGGCTTTTTCAGTGATTATTGGCTTTATTAGTACNGACATTGTAAAATTATTTATTCAAATTAGATTCAATTCCTTCAACAGCGCTTTCAAAAAATACCAAGCTATCTGCATTTAAAATATCATAAGTATTTAACTCTGAATTACTTATGACTTCTGAATGTTTTAAATTTCGGGAGGACAAATATACATTTTTATTTGGCTCACCCAATACAAACAAAGATTTTTTAGTCTCAAGATTAAGAGCTTTCAAAAAACCTGTAAAATCTTTGGTTTTTGGATTTTTAAATACAAGATCCTCGACAACAAAAATTGACTTTCCNTTTGCCTTTAANGACAAAGCAGATTTTCTGGCTAAACGCTTTAAATTTTTATTTAATTTAAAACTGTANCTTCNAGGCTTTGGTCCAAAAATTCTACCTCCACCTTTAAATACACCAGACTTTACACTTCCTGCTCGGGCAGTTCCGGTCCCTTTTTGCTTCTTTATTTTTCTGGTACTTCCAACAATCTCGCTGCGTTCTTTGGATTTGTGTGTACCTTGACGTTGATTTGCCATATATTGCTTGACATCTAAATAAATTGAATGGTTATTCGGCTCAATAGCAAATATTTTATTTGACAGTTCAACCTTTCTGCCTGTATCTTTTCCTTTTTTATCTAAAACTGCTAATTTCATTATTTTTCAATTTTTAAATAAGAATCTTTATGGCCAGGAACACATCCCTTGACAATAATTAAGTTTTGATCACTTACTACTTTTAAAACCCTTAAATTTTGAACTTGTACATTCTGGTTACCCATGCGCCCAGCCATTCTCATCCCTTTAAATACGCGAGCAGGATATGACGCTGCTCCTATTGATCCTGGGGCTCTTAAGCGGTTGTGCTGTCCATGTGTAGATTGTCCGACTCCAGCAAAACCGTGACGTTTTACTACTCCCTGAAAACCTTTTCCTTTGCTTCTAGAAGTAATATCTACGAACTCACCCTCAATAAAATGATCAACCGTTACCTTGTCACCAAGTTTAAAATCGTCTTCAAAACCCTGAAATTCAAAAACTTTCTTTAAAACTGGAGATCCAGCTTTTTTGAAATGGCCTGTTTCAGATTTGTTAGTACTCTTTTCTTTTTTGGTATCAAAGCCTAACTGAATGGCATCGTAACCATCCTTTTCAGTGGTTCTAATTTGAGTTACTACACATGGGCCAGCATTGATGATTGTACAAGGAACATTTTTTCCCTGTTCATCAAAAATACTAGTCATACCAATTTTTTTTCCAATTATTCCAGACATAGTCTTTTTTTTAAAATTTAAGGGTCAAATACGATTCAACCCTTGAAATGTATTTTTCCGCTTTTCCTTAGCACGCAGCCCAGGACATGTCAACTAAATAAATTTTATTTAGTTAATTTATACTTTAATCTCAACTTCAACTCCGCTAGGTAATTCAAGCTTCATCAAAGCATCGATAGTCTTTGATGAAGTACTATAAATATCCATAAGTCTTTTATAAGAGCTTAACTGAAATTGTTCTCTTGCCTTTTTATTAACATGAGGAGAACGCAAAACAGTAAATAATTTTTTGTGTGTTGGCAGGGGGATTGGGCCAGTGACAACAGCTCCAGTGCTCTTAACTGTTTTGACAATCTTATCAGCTGATTTATCAACTAGGTTGTGGTCATAAGATTTTAATTTTATTCTAATTTTTTGACTCATTTTCTAACTTTTAAGATTGAATTCCTTTAGCCTCTTTAATAACTTCCTCAGAAATATTTGATGGAGTTTCTGCATAATGAGAAAACTCCATAGTTGATGTTGCTCGGCCAGAAGATAAGGTTCTCAAAGTGGTTACATAACCAAACATTTCAGAGAGGGGAACAGTAGCCTTTACAGTTTTGGCACCTGCCCTGTCACCCATGTCACTGACCTGACCTCGGCGACGATTTAGATCTCCAACAATATCTCCCATATTTTCTTCCGGTGTAATTACTTCTAGTCTCATAATAGGTTCCATTATTACAGCTTTAGCAGCATTGGATGCGGCTCTAAAACCAAGCTTTGCAGCAAGCTCAAAAGATAATTGATCCGAATCAACGTCATGATATGAGCCGTCTTTAAGAACAACTTTCATGGCATCAACTTCGTAACCTGCTAAGGGGCCGTTTAACATAGCCATCTTGAAACCCTTTTCAACAGATGGAATAAACTCTTTTGGGACATTACCACCCTTGATTTCAGAAATAAAATCTAAACCAACCTTGCCTTCATCTGCAGGTCCAATTGAAAAGACAATATCAGCAAACTTTCCTCTACCACCTGATTGTTTTTTGTAAACTTCTCTATGTTCAGCTGGCTGAGTAATAGCTTCCTTATATTCAACTTGGGGCTTACCTTGATTAACCTCAACTTTAAATTCGCGCTTAAGTCTATCCACTATTATGTCTAGGTGTAATTCACCCATTCCTGAAATAATTGTTTGACCCGAGGCCTCATCTGTCCTTACTGTAAAAGTTGGATCTTCTTCAGCCAATTTTCCTAAAGCCATTCCTAATCTATCTATATCTGCTTTGGTTTTAGGCTCAACAGCTATTCCAATAACCGGATCAGGAAAATCCATTGATTCCAAAACAATCGGGTGTTTCTCAGCAGTCATGGTATCACCTGTTTTGATGTCCTTAAACCCAACAGCAGCACCAATATCACCTGCTTCAATGAAGTCAATGGCGTTTTGTTTGTTAGAATGCATTTGATAAATTCGAGATATTCTTTCCTTTTTTCCTGACCTGTTATTCAATATATACGATCCAGCGTCTAGACGACCTGAGTAAGCCCTAAAGAAAGCTAGTCTACCAACGAAAGGGTCTGTAGCAATTTTGAAAGCCAAGGCCGAGAAAGGTTCTTTGACATCTGGTTTACGCACCTCCTCTTGATTGTTGTCAGGGTTAATTCCTGTGATACCTTCTTTGTCCGTGGGTGATGGTAAATAACGACAAACTGCATCTAAGAGAAATTGTACACCCTTGTTTTTAAACGCTGAACCACAAATCATCGGAATTATGGCCATGTCCATTACAGCAGCACGTAGTGCAGAATGTATTTCGTCTTCTGTTATGGAGTTTTCGTCCTCCATAAATTTTTCAAGCAAATTTTCATCATAAGTTGCAACTTCCTCTATTAACAAAGCTCTATATTTTTTTGCTTCTGATTTCAAATCCTCTGGGATTTCAATCACGTCAAATGTGGATCCTTGTGATTCGTCATGCCAAACTATAGCGCGATTTTTAACAAGATCAATGACACCTTTAAAATCAGCTTCATCTCCAATATTTAAGACTATTGGGACAGCATTAGATTTCAACATATCTTTAACTTGTTGACAAACACCTAGAAAGTTTGATCCCTGTCTGTCCATTTTATTGACAAAACCAATTCTTGGAACTTTGTAATTATCGGCAAGACGCCAATTAGTTTCGGACTGTGGCTCAACGCCATCAACTGCGCTGAAGAGAAAAACCAAGCCATCTAAAACTCGAAGAGAGCGATTAACTTCAACAGTAAAATCAACGTGGCCGGGGGTATCAATTATGTTAAAATGATAATCTTTTGTCTTTTCTGTTGGTTTACCATTTTCAGTAGGAAAGTTCCAACTGCAAGTAGTTGCTGCAGAAGTTATGGTTATACCTCTTTCCTGTTCTTGCTCCATCCAATCCATTGTAGCAGCTCCATCATGAACCTCTCCAATTTTGTGAGAAACACCTGTATAATACAATATTCTTTCAGTTGTAGTAGTTTTTCCTGCATCGATATGAGCAGCAATTCCAATATTCCTCGTAAAATTTAAATCTCTCGCCATGGGATTTCTAAAATCTAAAATGTGAAAATGCCTTGTTGGCTTCTGCCATCTTGTGAGTATCAACCCGTTTTTTTACCGCTGCCCCCTCTTCGTTGAAAGCAGATAATACTTCTCCGGCAAGCTTTTGAGACATTGACTTTTCATTTCGCTTTCTTGCAAAGTTTATAAGCCATTTCATTGCTGTGGATATTTTACGATCTGGGCGAATCTGCATGGGTATCTGAAAAGTTGCACCTCCTACCCTGCGACTTCTTACTTCTACGTGAGGCATGACATTTGTCAAAGCATCTTTCCAAACTTCTAGTGGAGTCTTTTCTTCATTTGGATTCTTTTGTGCTATTATATCTATAGCGTCATAAAAAATTTTATATGCCACAGATTTCTTACCATCCCACATCATCATGTTCACAAACCGAGTAACAAGCTGATCATTAAATTTTGGATCAGGTAAAATAGGTCTTTTCTTTGCTTGTCTTTTTCTCATTGAAATAGTTTATTCGAAAACTTTTTAACTCTTAGGTCTTTTTGCCCCATACTTGGAACGACGTTGTGTTCGTCCTTCAACACCGGCTGTATCAAGAGCACCACGAACAATGTGGTATCTTACTCCGGGTAAATCTTTTACTCTTCCGCCTCTAACTAAAACTATTGAATGCTCTTGCAAATTGTGCCCTTCACCTGGAATATAAGCATTTACTTCATTCCCATTAGTAAGCCTTACTCGCGCAACCTTTCGCATTGCAGAATTAGGTTTCTTAGGTGTGGTAGTGTAAACTCGTGTACAAACCCCCCTTCTCTGTGGGCATGAATCCAAAGCAGCGGATTTACTTTTTTTAGTTAACTTTACTCTTCCCTTCTTTACTAATTGTGATATAGTTGGCATAAAATATTATATTAAATCAATATTCTCCTCTAAAGGCGTGCAAATGTAAGCATTAAAATTAATTATTCAAATACTACACTTTATTTTTTAGTTATTTATTTTTTATTAGCATACATTTTAATCTCTTTTTACGTTACATATGATAAAAACATCGAATTTGAAGAACTCAAAACTGTTTTTAATAATAATCTTTATAAGCTTTCGGCTAAGCGGACAAGTTCAGATCGAAAACTTAGTAATTTCAAGTAATTCAGTTATTGAACAGAAGGTTATTGATTCTTTACAATACAAATCACAATTTAAAAATGAAACTGAGCTTGATAATGAAATAAATCGAATCAAAGAAACTTTGTATTTCAAAGGCTTCATTACGCTTAAGTCGTTAGGTGTTTTTAAAATTGATAACATGCACTCCCTTTTTCTGGAATTAGGTCCTGCTTACCAATCTGTTTTATTGACAAAACATTCCAAATTTTTATACGATATTGGATTTGAATTAAAGAAAGACAGTTTAAACAATGAAGAATACGTCGAAATACCCATATCAAAGCTGAAAGAGTCTATGGAAAAAATTTCAAAGGAATTGTCTAATAAAGGTTATCCATTTGCAACTGTAAAAATTATAAATATTAAAACAATTGAAGGACTCAAACTTAAAACTGAATTGCTAATTGAGAAAGGAGAAATCAGAAAGATTGATTCAGTAATAATTTTAGGATACGAAAAATTTTCTAAATCACATCTGAAACACATGCTTAAATTGAAACTCAAAAATCCATTAAATCTCAACAATTTACAAACTAAAATGCAACTCTTTGATGAGTTAAGCTTCGTCAACCAAAAAAGACCCCCTGAAGTTTTATTCAACAAAAATAAAACTTCTTTATTCTTATATCTTGATAAAATAAAAAGTAACAGTTTCGATGGCTTTTTAGGTTTTGGATCAGATGAATCAAATGGCAAAATGGAATTTAACGGTTACTTGAATCTGAAACTTAACAATAACCTCAATTATGGCGAATCTATTAATTTAAGTTACAAAAACGATGAAATAGACCAAAAAACCATTAATATAGAGGTTAATATGCCATACCTCTTTTCTAGCCCAGTTGGTGGCATTGCAAGACTAAATATTTTTAAAAAAGACAGCTTATTTACAACTGCTGAACAGTCGCTCAAGCTATCTTACAAATTTAACACTCGCAACGAAATAGGTGCTTCTGCCTATTTTAATCAATCAAGTATTATCAATAATAATCCAGCTTCCGATTTAGAAAATTATGAAAGTAATTTTTATGGAATTAACTATTACTACACAAAAAAAAATAGGCTAAATAATTTTTTCCCTATACAAATGAAAATTAATTTACTATTAGCTTTTGGAAGTAGAGTTACATCTCAATCATCAAATCAGAGAAAAATTTTATTTGAGGGCTCAAGGATTTTTTGGTTAAATAAAGAAAATAACTTTTTTGTAAGATTTCGATGTGAGGATTTAAAATCAGGTTATTATTTATTTAATGAGATGTTTAGATTTGGGGGAATAAATTCCGTAAGGGGTTTTCAGGAAAATAGCTTATTTGCTTCGAGATACTTTATGGCATGTTCAGAATATCGCTACATGGTATCTCAAAATCTTTATGTTCACTCTGTTTTTGACTCAGCATACTTGGAGGACATTAGTGGTGAATCAAATAGAATCTATGGGATTGGTTTTGGTTTTGGAGTAAAAACTGCGGGTGGTTTATTGAGATTTACTTATGCAAATGGAAAATCAAACAGACAGTCTTTTGATTTGTCAAAGTCTAAAGTTCACCTATCGCTTGTTAGTAACTTTTAATCAAATTTTTACTTTAAATAAAATTTTGGCAGGGATTTTGCTAATAATTTAAAGATTTTTGTGATTTGCATATTTTTATAGATTAAATGCATATTTTTTAGACGAATTACATTGCTTTAAACAAGCATTAATTTTTTTTAAAACAAAAGTTGGTAATTTGAGTTTTTATCATCACATTTGTGCAGACTAATTCAAATAATTAACAAAAATGAAAACAAAGTTAAGTGTTATTCTATCGCTATTTTTAGCGTTAGTTGTGCAAATAGGTTTTGCGCAAAGCAAAAGTGTTTCAGGAACTGTTTCTGATGACAGCGGCTTACCTCTTCCAGGTGCTACTGTAATTATTGAAGGAACAACAACTGGAGTTTCAACTGATTTTGATGGTAAATATTCCATAACTGCAAGTGAAGGAGATGTATTAGTCTTCAGTTTTGTAGGTTATGCCAACCAAACTCAAACTGTTGGAGCAAGCAATACTATAAATGTTTCTATGCAACAAGACAATGCTCTAGATGAAATTGTAGTTGTTGGTTATAATACTACTACGAAAGAAAGGTTTACTGGTACTGCAACAAAAATCGAAACAGAAAATATTGAAGCTAAATCACAAGGCAATATTACTCAGGCTCTAAGAGGTGAGGTTGCTGGTGTAAATGTTATCAGTTACTCAGGTGCTCCTGGGTCAGATGCCACAATAAGAATTCGTGGTTTTGGATCTGTAAATGGTAACCGTGCCCCTTTATATATCGTTGATGGTGCACCATACCAAAGTGATATTTCAGCTTTAAATCCAAATGATATTGAAAGCTTAGTTGTCCTTAAGGATGCAGCTGCGACTTCAATTTATGGGTCGCGTGGTGCAAACGGTGTGATTGTAATTACAACCAAAGGCGGTAAAGCAGGAACATCAGAAATTCAAGTTGATGTAAGAACAAGTATGAATACACAGTTTTTACCTCAGTACGATATAATTGAATCGCCCGAGGAGTATATTGAATTATCTTATGAGTCACTCGTAAACAAAGCGGTTCTTTTAGGTGAAGCTAACCCAACTGCTTGGGCAAGTTCTAATCTTTATGGGACACCAGAAGGTATTAACAATGCGTATAATATATGGAATGTTGCAGGTGACCAACTTATAAATCAATCTACTGGTCGTTTCAATTCAGGAATTGAGAGAAGATGGACTCCTACAAGATGGTCTGACTTTGCTTTTTCAACTGGATACAGACAAGAAGCAAACCTGCAGTTCAGTGGAGGTAACGATGCAACTCAGTATGCTACTTCCTTTGGATACCTTGAAGATGAAGGATATACAATTAATTCAGAGTATACCAGATATACTGCTCGTTTAAAATTAGACCACAAACCTAAAGAGTGGCTAACAATTGGCGGTAACCTCCAATTTACAGGCGGTCAATACAATAATTCTTCTAGTAGTGAAGGTTCTGCTGGATCGTCTGGTAATATATTTGCTTTGACAAATACTACTCCAACCATTTATGATATTTATTTGAGAGATACTGACGGTAACTTAATTGCTGATCCAATTTTCGGAGGATACCAATTCGATTATGGAAATGAGTATGGACGAAGAGCTTGGAATGCTACTAATGGTATTGCCGATGCAATTTATGATTTAGACAGGTTTAATTCAAACACTTTGTTAGGTAACTTTAATATTGGTGTACAATTAACTGACTGGGCATCTATTGATGTTCGCTACAGTGGTCAATATCAAAATTCTGATAGTGCAAGTAGAGCTAATGAGTATTATGGTGGTAATGCAGGAAGTGGTTTCCTATCAAAGTCTATCAGTACTAATTTAAATCAAAACTTCTTACAGATGTTGAGAATGAACAAATCTGTCGATGACCACAACTTTGATGGTTTCCTCGCTCATGAATCAACGGAAAATAAGTTCACTAATATGAATGCAGCTGCTCAAAATTCAATTTTACCAAATACTTTGGATTTAGACCAGTACACTATTCCATTTGGAAGAGCTGGTTCATTTTCAACTGGTTCAACACTAGAGAGTTATTTTGCACAATTTAATTATGATTATGCAGGTAAATATTTTTTCACAGCTTCTGCTAGACGAGACGGCTCATCACGCTTTAAAAATGATAAATGGGGTACTTTTGGATCCGTCGGTTTTGGATGGGTCGCTTCTAAAGAAGATTGGTTCCCAACTGACAGTTATGTAGACTACATGAAATTGAAAGCGAGTTATGGACTTATTGGTGATCAAGGTGTTAGCCTTCTTTATGGATGGCAAATCTATGGAATTAACCAAACTCCGGACGGTTCCTATTCGTTTACGCAAAGTTCAACTCTTGCGAATCCAAATTTAACATGGGAAACTTCTAAGACTTTCCAAGTTGGGTTTGAAAGTGCATTTTTTGACAACAAACTAATGCTTGATGTAGATTATTATGTTAAGAATACTGAAAACTTATTCTTTACACAATCGCTACCAGGATCTAGTGGATCTTCCACTATTCAATACAACGACGGTGTATTAAAAAATTCTGGTTTAGAATTCAATGCAGGTCTTGATGTAATTAACACTGAAGACTTTAACTTAAACTTAAGTATAAATGGTGAAATTTTTGATAACGAAATCACCGAAATGCCTGCCGATTACTTTACAGGTGAACCAAAAGTACTTGATGGACGTTACTCCAAAGGAAGTTCATTATATGATTGGTACATGAGAGAATGGGCTGGAGTTAATCCTGCTACTGGTGCTGCTCTATGGAACTTATATTACGACGACGTTAACGGAGACGGAATATTTGATAATGGTGATACAGCTATCAATAGTATGACTTTATACTTGGACGAAAATCCAAATGCAAACGTTGCACAAACAACTACTGAAGACTATACTGATGCGACTCAAAAGTATGTTGGTAAATCAGCCATCCCTGACGTCAGAGGTGGTTTCAGATTAAATGCTAACTACAAAAGTTTTGATTTTACAGCTCAGTTTAGTTACAGCATTGGAGGTCACATTTATGATAACGGTTACAGTGTCATGATGAATAACAGAGACCTTATTGGAAGTAATAACTTCCACGCTGACGTTAGACAAGCATGGAAACAGCCTGGAGACATTACTAATGTCCCTAGAATGACTGCTGGATACAATACGGATACGCAACACAACGCTACATCCACACGTTTCCTTACAAAAGCAGACTTTTTATCACTAAATAACTTAAGAATTGGTTGGAATCTTCCACAAGATGCCGCTGAAAAGGCGGGATTGAAGAGTCTTAATTTTTACGTCTCAGGTGATAATTTAATGATGTTGAGTGCTAGAAGTGGATTAAATCCAACAAACTTCATAGCAAGCTCAAACTCTGGTATGTATATGCCAATGACCACTTTTAGTCTTGGTACAAAAGTTCAATTTTAAAAAAACCTAAAAATGAAAAGAAATTTAATTTATTCGATTATAGTATTCTCATTAATCTTTGTGGGTTGTTCTAAAGATTTTTTAGACCCTGTCCGCAATACTAGCGTTCTTACAGCCGAGGATTTATCAGATTACGCTGATGTAAATCCTGCACTGGTTGAAGGAACATTAGAGGGTATCGCAAGTTTCATGATCCAAGATTTCGGTGTTACCGGATCTAGGCATTATGACTTTGGTCACAAAGGTGTAGACATTTGGTCTGACATGGTAACTGGTGATATGGCGTTATCAGCTAGTGCATATGGTTGGTACAATAATACTTCTAACCTAGTTTGTACTGTTGATTTCACAAGAGAGGAAAACAGAATTATATGGGATTACCTCTATAGAATTGTTAGCCTTTCTAACAGTGTTATAGAAACAGCTGGTGGAAATGACGCTGTTCCAGAAATTGGTTCAGATCAGGCTAAAATTTTGGGCCAAGCAAAAGCCTCTAGGGCTTATGGTTATTGGTATCTAGCTCAGTTATTTCAACCTAAGTATGACCCAGCTCAACCAATTCTCCCATACTATGATGGAGAAACGATTGAGACTGCTAAAGTACCTGCATCTCAAATCTATGACTTAATTGTCAGCGATTTAAATGATGCTATAGCCTTCCTCGACGGTTATGTCCGAGCTGACAAGAGCAAAATTGACAAAACAGTCGCACAAGGTCTATTAGCTTATGTGTACGCTGGTATGGGTAATTATGCTGATGCTAAAACAATGGCTGATGCAGTTATCAATGCTGGCTATCCAGTAACATCAACTGGAGAGCTTGCTTACCCAGGTGCTGGATCCGGATTTAACAACGTTAACACACCATCTTGGATCTGGGGATTCGATTTAACTGAAGAACTTGGTCACCAACTTATAGATTGGTGGGGGCAAATGGATTGTTTCACTTACAGCTACGCTTGGGCAGGAGACTATAAGTCTATTGATGATGCTCTTTATGCACAAATGGAAAGCGATGATGTGAGATTAACACAATATGGAACAGGAACCGGTGCATTGCAACCAATTGGAAAATTCTTTGATCCAAACAGAACAATTGGTGGTCAATATATTATCACAACAGATTTGATTTTCATGAGATCTGATGAGTTCCACTTATTGAGCGCTGAATGTGCTGCAAGGCTAGGAAATGATGCTGCTGCACAAGCTACAATGGCCAATTTGTTATCTAACAGATCTGCAACTTCTGCAGCTGCTGTAAGTTCACTTTCTGGTCAAGCACTAATTGATTTCATTTATCTTCAAACAAGATTAGAACTTTGGGGAGAAGGAAAATCATATTTTGCAATGAAGCGTAACGAGGCAACGGTAACAAGAGGTACAAATCACGTGTTCCGTGCTGGAGAAACTTTCGTTTACGATCAAGACGAAATGTCATTCCAGATTCCACAGAGCGAGATTAACAACAACCCTAGTATAACTGATCAGAACCAATAAATTGTTATTAATTTAAAACTAAGAAGATGAAAACAAAAAATTATTTAATCCCGTTCTCTACCTTTTTACTCCTAGCTTTCAGTTTACTGTTTGTTGGTTGTGAGGACGAGGTAAACGACAATAATTATCTCTCTAGCAGCTTTGTTTCGTTCAGTTATGACCAAACAGTTGCAATGCCAGAAGGAGAAACCGAAGTTGTAGATGTTCCAGTTTTTGCGTCTACCCCTTCAAGTGTCGATAGAACAATGGATGTGTATATTGATGCATCTAGTACATTAGACCCTGCTAACTACAGTGCGCCTAGTACAGTAACAATACCTGCTGGATCCACTCAAGGAAACATGCAAGTTGTTGTTACTAACAGTCCTAATATAGGATTTGGAGGTGCCACGATTGTTTTGGGTATGACAGCCCAAGCTGGGGTTGATCAACCTACAACATTTTCAGGGAGCGCGGAAGCTGGTACACTTAGCGTAACTACTAACTTGATGACCATTACTGCTAAAACTCTTTGCGAGGACAACCAGGTCGTGATGGAATTCACACTAGACCCATGGCCAGAAGAACTTTACTGGTGGCTTCTAGATGAGACAGGTACTGTAGTTGCTTCAATTGGTACGTATGCTTTATATGCTAACCCATATGCAGGGCTCGCTTCTGGAACTGTAGTCGTTGAAGAGATATGTATCCCAAGTGGAACATACACTTTAGAAATCTATGATGACTATGGAGATGGCGGTGGTCCAATTACAGTAACGAGTGGAGGTGTAACCTTATTCTCAACTGACGGAGCATTCGGAAGCTTTACTTCAGTAACATTCACACTGTAGGTATTTAACACAGATTTAAAAAAACCGGCATAATATTTGCCGGTTTTTTTATTTACATTTGTTTCTGTAAATAATTATAAACTATGAAAAAAATTATATTTTTTGTATCCCTGGTATCATTTAGTCTCTGTTTTAGCCAGACTCGTGAACAAAGAGATAAAATCTTAAAAGATTATGATACCAATGCAATAAATAGCCTTTTAGAGGAAATCAATGCTTATGAATTTAGTAAGCAAGAGCGAATAAATAATTATTTATTATTAAATCCTGATAAACAAAAAGAATTGCTAAAAAATGAAAAATTGTTTATTCTCCATGATATTTTAGATGACAAACCAATATATATTTCAAGTGATAATCGTGAAAGTGCTTTTAGTATAAAAACTAACACCTTGTACCCAGGTGGTGATCTAGGTCTTAATTTAGAAGGAGAAAACATGATATTGGGTGTTTGGGAGACTGGAGGTCATGGTCGCCCAACCCATGTTGAGTTTACAAATAGCGATGGGACTTCTAGAGTTTCTTTAGGTGACGCAACTACTCCAAATATTGGTTTCCATGCAGCGCATGTAGCTGGAACTGTTGGAGCAAATGGGGTAAATATTTCTGCAAAAGGCATGGCACCAAAATCATCAATAGTTGCTTATAATTCATCAAGTGATAGTTCTGAAACTGTAAATGAACATTTATTGTCTGGAATGCTAGTAACTAATCATTCATATGGAGTTTACCTTTACGTTGACGGGGAACAAAATGTACCAGATTGGTACCCTGGTTGTTATATTAACGAGAGTGTAACAATTGATAACGCTCTTTACAACAATCCCTATCTGTTAAGAGTATTTTCGGCAGGAAATTCTGGAACGGAAAGTTACTCTAATGGACTTGGACCAGGCTTAGACAAATTAACTGCTGGAAAAACGAACAAAAATGGAATTATCGTTGCCAATGCTAATATTGGAGTTCAAAGCACTCCTTTTGGTATGACAATAACTGGAGCCTCTTTAGCCCCCTCAAGCAGCCAAGGTCCAACAGATGATGGAAGAATTAAGCCAGATATCGCTGCACGCGGAACTAACGTTTACTCATGTGCAGATGATTCAGACACATCATATGGAACAGCAACTGGTACATCAATGGCAGCACCAAGCGCATCGGGAACAATTTTACTTTTACAAGAACATTATAACAATACCTTTGGTGAATTTATGAAATCATCAACAGTGAAAGCATTAGTCTGCCATACGGCAACTGACGATGCAGACAACGATAATGTTACAGCAATTCCATACCCAGGACCAGATCCTTTTTGGGGATGGGGCCTACTTAATGCTGAGCTTGCTGCGCAAACTATAAACAACTCAGGTTCTGGTTCTTCAATAATAGAAGAAAACACTTTAAATAACGGAGAAACTTATTCAATCACGGTTAATGTGTCCGATTCTCAAAAATTAATGGCAACATTATGCTGGACAGATAGAGCTGGTAATAGTCAATACGGATTATTAAATAGTGCTACCCCAGTATTAGTAAATGATTTAGATCTAAGGATTACCAATAGCTTAGGTAATGAATTCCTGCCTTGGAAATTGGATTTACAAAATTTGCCGTATGCCATCAAGGGTGATAATATAGTTGACGTGATTGAGCGAGTGGAAGTAGACATACCATCTGCTGGAGAATATACAATAACAATATCACATAAAGGAAACTTAACAATTCCTGGAAATGGGCCTGGTGGGAATGGAGGAATTGGACCACAAGACTACTCTTTAGTAGTAACAGGTGCTAATATGACATTGTCAAATCCAGAAAATAATCCTATGGGGCTTTTAATATGGCCAATACCTTCAAAAAATGTTCTCAACTTTCAATACATGCTGAAAAACTCTAATAATTCTTCTATTTCATTGCTTGATATCCATGGACGCCTGGTTCATCAGATAAGTCCAAATACAAATAATAACTTAATAAAAGGTAGTATCGACACATCCAGTTTTAGTAAAGGAATGTATGTGTTAAGTATAGAACAAGGAAACAAAATTTTTAAGAAAAAAGTAATATTACAATAAAGGAGTAATAGTATAAACCTTTATTTTAATATCTATTTTGGTACCGTTAATAAATAATGGAAAAAGAAGCTAAACTTTATGGAATAAGAGCGATAATTGAGGCTATTAAATCGGAAAAATCGATAGATAAAGTTTTTTTACAAAAAGGATTAAGCGGAAATCTTTTTAAAAGTTTAGAAAGTTTGATAAGAGAAAAGAAGCTAAACCATAGCTACGTCCCAATTGAAAAATTGAATCGTTTCACAAAGAAAAATCATCAAGGGGCTGTTGCTGAGATAGCGCCAATTAAATTTTATGATTTAGATTACTTATTATCAATAAAAAAAAAGAATCCCCTGTACCTTATTCTTGATCAGATTAATGATGTTAGAAATTTTGGTGCTATAGCCAGAACAGCTGAGTGCTGTGGAGTTGATGGAATAGTAATACAAAATAAAGGAAGTGCTCGAGTTAATGGTGACTCGATTAAAACAAGTGCTGGGGCTATCTTCAATTTACCTATTTGTAAGGTGAGTAATATAAAAGATGCAATATATTATTTTCAAGGTTCTGACATAAAAGTAATAGCTGCAACTGAAAAAACAGATAAAACAATTTATAAAACCGATTTTTCCAAAGGGTGTGCTATTTTAATGGGATCAGAGGAAAAAGGAATTTCATCTTCAATACTTAATCTTGTCGACGAAAAAGCTAAAATTCCTATGGCTGGAAAAATAGAATCTTTAAATGTATCAGTTGCATGTGGTGCTTTTTTAAGCGAAGTTATGCGACAGCGAAATAAATAATACTATCGAATCAAAGGTTCCACAATCTTTGTGTTGCCCTGTACAAACTCACGAATCCATTTACTTCCGTTTCTATATACAATCCCTGGCAAATCTTCTATAATATAGATTCCTTCGTGGTTAGTTTTTTGAAGTGAGAATAATACAATCCCATTGCTATCCAAAATATTAAAGCCAAAGGTAGTTGGTTGTGTTAATATAGAATAAGATTTTTGAGTATTGACAACATTATCTTCCATGTCTTTGGGTGTGTAATAGTAATTTAAATCCGATATTGATTCGAAAGCTGACCTAATTGCCTGGTGATATGATTTTTTGAAGTCTTTTTCTCTTGAAACACCAATATCAGAACAAAAGACGATAATCCCCTTGCAATTTATAAATTGCAATTCTAATTTAGTTTGCAATAAAGACTTTAACTTTTTGATATTCAAGTTCAATAGTAGGCAGGGGTCTAAGGCTAAATCGGTTGGATAATTTTTATTTTTCTCTACTATACTAAATCCATTTTTTTTTAATAGGAAGGTAACTAAAGAGCTTATCTGATGTTCATCAACAATCTTCATAAAATCATATCGGTCAGAGACAGAAACATACTTGTATTGGTTTATGTCTGTTTGACAAATAAGTGATTTTTGAAAAAGGACTAGAATCAATAAAAAAAATATGTATCTACATTTCATGTTTTATATTTAGAAGTAATCTAAAAGTTCAGTAAGCTTTTTAATTGATATAGTTCCTTCAGGAATGTCATCATGATAATTAAAAATGATTGAGTCCATTCCAATATTTTTTGCTCCTAAAATATCTGCTTCTAAATTATCGCCAATCATTACACTACTTTTTATTCGAGCACCAGCATTTATAAGAGCGAGCTCAAAAATTTTTGGGCTTGGCTTTTTTACGCCGGCCATTTCGGATGTTGTAGTTGTCTGAAAATATTTAGAAATACCTGACCTTTCGAGTTTTAATGTTTGAACTTCTTCGAATCCATTTGTAATAATATGTAAATTATATTTTGAACTCAAATAATCTAAAACTTGAGTTGTACCTTCAAACAAATGATTAAAGGTTGTTAAATATTTTATGTATTCATCTGAAATCATCTTAATTTTTTTTGATTCCATATCTATGCCTAATGAACTAAAGGTGTCCTCAAGCCGAGCAAATCTAAGACGTTCTTTTGTGATCTTTTGATTTCGATATTCCTTCCAGTAATTAAAATTAATCGGCTTATATTTTAATAGGAATGAGTCTAAATCGACAGATATTCCATACATACCAAATATCTTCTTGAAAGTCAAATCGGAATTTTTTTCAAAGTCCCACAAAGTGTGATCTAAATCGAAAAATAAATCACTTTTTTTACAAAAGTTTGCCAATGGAATTAAATTTTAATAGATACATAAATATTTTTTTACAATAAAATTACTTAACTATTGTTGTTATTAAATTGAAATCAAATCCAGCGAAATTACCAGAACTCATAAACAAAAGTGTCTTATTTATATAGTTTTGATCTTTCAAAAAGTTTTGAAAAACCAAAGGATCTGTAATAACTGTTAGATTAGGATGTTTAAAAGATTGTAATATAAAGTCTTCAGGTATTGGTGTCATTCCCTTTGCTTCTATTGAATCAATTGAGTAGAAGACTACAGCTGTGTCAGCTTTGTTCAAGGAATTTCCATATTGTTTTATAAAATTTAGGTTCAAGCTACTGAAAGTGTGGAGCTCTAAACAAACTAGTAGTGAATTACTTGGATATTGTAATTTAACAGCCTTTGTTGTGGCATCAACTTTACTGGGTGAATGAGCAAAATCTTTAAAAACGATTAATGATTCTGATTGAAAAATTTTTTCTAACCTCTTGCTAGCTCCTGGGAAAGTAGAAATCGCCTCAAAAAAATCATTTTGATCTATCCCCATCTGCTGACAAATCCATTTTGCACCAGACAAGTTGTTTAAATTGTGAGAACCAAAAATTTCTAATGGTAAAGGGCCTTCGTCTGTCTCTAAATATGTTATGCCATTTTCAACAAAGTGAGCTGGAGTACCGTATGGAAACTTTCGAATCGATTTATTACTCATTGAAACTAGCTCAGCTACGTGTTTATCTTCCTCATTAAATGTTATACTACCACCGTCAACAATTGAAGTTATAAATTTTGAAAATTGATCCAAATAATTATCGAATGTTGGAAAGACATTAATATGATCCCAAGCTATTCCACTTAATAATGCTATGTTTGGCTTGTAGTGATGAAATTTTGGACTCAAATCAATTGCAGAGCTCAGATATTCGTCTCCTTCTAAGAGAATAAAATCATTTTCATCTGTTAATTGAGCCATTATATCAAACCCTTCTAATTGAGCACCCAACATAAAATCACATGTTTTATCATAATAATTCAAAACATGTAAAATCATAGCAGTGATAGTCGTTTTTCCATGACTGCCAGAAATTACTACACGTGTTTTATCTTTTGACTGTTCATAAATAAATTCAGGATATGAACAAATTTTTAGTCCCAACTTTTGGGCCTTTGATAACTCGGGGTTGCCTAATTTTGCATGCATGCCTAAAATAATAGCATCAATGTCTGGTGTTATCTTATCAGAATTCCAACCAATATTAGTAGGTAAAAGTCCAAAAGATCTCAATCTGCTTTTGGAGGGTTCATAAATATTATCGTCACTCCCACTTACCTCAAATCCCTTGAGATGTAAGGCAATAGCAATATTATGCATAGCAGCTCCTCCAATGGCAATGAAATGAACTTTCATAAAAATTATTGTTTGAAGTAAATATACATCTTGATATTTAACCTATCTCGCATTTCGCTTCAAAATTTGTTCTTTCTTTGATATTGCTATTTTGAATTTTGGGTTTATTTTTACAGCTCTATCAAGGCATCTAATAGCCATATTTATATCTTTGTTTTCCTCATAGATTTGTGAAAGATCATAATAAACTTTATCGAGTGAGAAACTGTCTTTCAAGCTATAATTTTCTATGTAATTGTTTATAAAATTTATAGCTAATTCAGGTTGATCTGCGTATGAATTGTATGCAATTCCAACAAAATAATTGAGATTATTATTATGTGGTATACAGGATAAATTTTTTTTTAAACTGTTTTTGACACAATTTAAATTACTAATTAGATTTAATCCTTTAATTGAACTTTTTTTTGCGTTTTCAAAATTATTATCAGCTTTAAAAAGATAAGCCTTTGCAAAATGGCCATTTATTGATGATAGTTTTTGTAATTTTATGGCATGTATCCACGCAACCTCTTCACTGCCACCTAGTAAATAAGGTAACTGGGTGTAAAATTCAACAAGCACCCATTGAATTTCCAAACTTGATGGATCTAGCATTTCAGCTTTTTTTAATGACGCTTTAGCCAAATTTATATACTTTAAAGCCTTGTGTTTAGGCCCCTCCTTTGCCATCATTCCAACTGCTCCACCATATTTGAAATGGTAATTAGCTACTTTAGGCTTTTCAATTTTTGCTTTATAATAAAATTCAGCAGCCTTGCTCCAATTTCCAACAGAAACATATAAATCACCTAACTCTTCTAAAGCAATAAGATTATTAGGATTTTTTTTTAATTGGCCTAACAATGATTTTTCACTCTCAGAAAATGAAATTATTTGATTTGATTGAGCAAACAAAAATGTGATATTAAATAATAAAAAAAGAACAAATATTTTTATTCGCATAAAATTTTAAATTAATTATGAATTTAATTTTTGCCAAAGTAGGTCTTTTAAATCAATAATACCTATTTGTGTCAGTGATGACATAAAAACATAATCAATTGAAAGTTCTTTGTCTAGTTCCAATTTGAGTTCGTTTTTTAATTCATCATCTAATAGATCACTCTTTGAGATGGCTATGATGCGCTCTTTGTCTAAAATCTCAGGATTATATTGCCTTAGCTCACTCAATAATGTCTCATAATCTTTTTTTATATCTTTAGTATCTGCGGGTATTAAAAATAATAAAATTGAATTTCTCTCAATATGCCTCAAAAAATAGTGCCCAAGACCTCTACCCTCCGATGCACCTTCAATAATTCCAGGAATATCTGCCATTACAAAAGATTGGAAATCTCGATGACTGACTATACCCAAATTTGGTTTCAATGTGGTAAATTCGTAATTAGCAATTTTGGGCTTTGCTGCAGTTACTACGGAAAGAAGTGTTGACTTACCGGCATTAGGAAAACCAACTAATCCAACATCTGCAAGAACTTTCAGCTCTAATGTGACTTTTTTTTCTTCGCCTGGAATACCAGGTTGAGAGTAGCGAGGAGTTTGGTTAGTGGAAGATTTAAAATGCCAGTTTCCCAAGCCTCCCTTACCCCCCTCACACAAAATAACTTCTTGATTATGGTCCACTATTTCAAATAAAATTTTATCCGAACTGTTATCTTTAATAATTGTTCCCAAAGGCACTTCTAGAAAAATATCAACACCATTTGCTCCACTACTTCTGCTTTTGCTACCGTGTTCTCCATGTCCAGCTTTAAAATGCTTTTGAAACTTAAAATGATGCAGTGTCCATAAATTTTTATTACCGCGAATTATAATATGACCTCCACGACCTCCGTCTCCACCATCAGGCCCACCTTTCGCCACAAACTTTTCTCTTCGAAAATGCTTTGAACCTTGACCTCCATCACCTGAATAAGCGTGGATCTTGATATAATCAACAAAATTACCTTCAGTCACTTTTTTTATAATTTACATTGAATCAATAACGTCAATCAAGCGATCTTTAATTTCGTCGATTTCACCTACCCCACTAACTCCATAATATCTTCCTTTATTTAAGTAAAAAGATTTTAGAACAGCTGTTTCTTTATAGTAAACTTCTATTCTATTTCGAATTATTGATTCGTTTGAGTCATCAGTTCGACCACTCGTTTTTCCACGGTTTAATAGTCGCTCAACAAGAATACTGTCTGGAACCTCTAAGGCGATCATAGCATTAACCTCCGCACTCAACTTTAATAATAATTTTTGTAATGCATTGGCCTGATATATATTTCTTGGAAAGCCATCAAAAATAAATCCTAATGAATTTGAATTGTTTAATACTTCGCTGGCTAACATATCAACAGTTAATTGGTCAGGAACTAAAGATCCTTTGTCCATATGTGATTTGGCTAATTTGCCTAATGGGGTTTGATTTTTTATATTATCTCTAAAAACATCTCCAGTAGATATATGTACTAGATTATATTTTTTTTTCAAAAAATTAGCTTGTGTTCCTTTCCCCGCACCAGGAGGTCCAAATAGAACTACATTTAACATTTTATTTGAATTTGAACTGAACATTGCTTCCAAAGCTTAATTAATTGCAAAGATAATCAAATACAAAGTGGAGATAACATTTTGAAGATAGATTTTAATGTCAAATTTCAATTTTAAATGTATTTTTGCTAACATAACTTAATACAAACTGATTTGCAATTTTTTACTTCTATAAATAAACTTGGAATTTTAGGTGGTGGTCAATTAGGAAAAATGATGCTTTATAATACCAGAAAATTTGACATATATACATGTGTTTTAGATCCAAGTGATGATGCCCCAAGTAAATTAGCTTGTAATGAATTTTACAAAGGAGACCTAATGGATTTTGAAACTGTTTATAATTTTGGAAAAAAAGTAAACATTTTAACTATTGAAATTGAGAATGTTAATACAAAAGCTTTAAAAAACCTTGAGGAGGAAGGAATCAAAGTATACCCAAGTTCCGAAACTCTAGAAATAATCCAAAATAAAGCAAAACAAAAATCGTTCTATAAAAAAAATAATTTACCAACAGCAACCTTTAAAAAATATTTAGATAAAATTGAACTTGAAAATGCTGTTTTGATGGGTGTAGAAAAAGTTCCGTTCGTTTGGAAGAGTGCAAAATTTGGATATGACGGAAACGGGGTGAAAATTATTCGTTCCAAATCAGACACAAGAGAATTACCAAATGTTGAATGTATCGCTGAGGAATATATTCCCTTCAACAAAGAAATTTCGGTAATTGTGGCTCGAAATTTAAAAGGTGAAACTAGTACATACCCTGTTTTTGAAATGGAATTTCACTCTGAAGCCAACCAAGTTGAATATGTAATTTGCCCTGCAAGAATTTCAAAATCAATTGCAGAAAAAGCAACATCATTAGCTGTCAACGTTTCACAAAAATTTAATCATATTGGCCTGCTGGCGGTTGAAATGTTTGTTACCGATGATAACGATATCTTAATCAACGAGGTAGCACCACGACCACATAACTCTGGCCACCAAACAATTGAAGCAAACTATACCTCACAATTTGAACAACATCTGAGAGCTATTTTAAATTTACCGCTGGGTTCAACTGAAAATAAGTTGTGTTCAGTAATGGTTAACTTAGTAGGTAGTGAAGGTCATAACGGCCCGGTTGTTTACGAAAATATTGAAAAAATATTGAGCTTTGACGGTGTGACTCCCCATATTTATGGAAAAAAAAACACTCGCCCTTTTAGAAAAATGGGACATGTAACCATTATTAACTCTAGTATTGAAAAAGCAAAAACAATCGCAAAAAAAATCAAAGAATCAGTCAAAATAATAAGTAAATAATATGGCAAAAGTTGGAATAGTTATGGGAAGTGACAGCGATATGCCTGTCATGAAAGAGGCAATTGAAATATTAAATGATTTTAATATAGAAATTGAAGTCGATATAGTATCTGCTCACCGAACTCCTGAAAAACTCTTTGAGTACGCAAGCACCGCGCATGAAAAGGGTTTAAAAGTAATTATTGCTGGAGCTGGAGGTGCAGCTCATTTACCAGGCATGATAGCAGCGGTCTGTCCTCTTCCTGTAATTGGTGTTCCTGTAAAATCAACAAATTCTATTGACGGTTGGGATTCAGTTCTCTCAATATTACAAATGCCAGGCGGAGTTCCTGTTGCTACTGTAGCTCTCAACGGAGGAAAAAATGCTGGGATTTTAGCAGCACAAATAATTGGATCAAATGATGAATCAGTTCTTGACAAAATAAAGCTCTATAAAAAAGAATTAGAAACCAAAGTTCATAAAGCATCTAAAAATCTAAAATCTAAATAATTTTATCCAATAAAGTGTTTATGCTGAAGGCAAACTTTTCAATGTTATTAACATAAATAACCAAAATATTGGAATAGCTTCAACCCATAAAGAAGTAAAATAGATTGAATTATTGGTATCGCTTTTAAATAAAGCAATTGTAGTTAACAGCATTGTTAATATTAATGCGATCAGATCAGCTGGAGAGTTAGTCAGAAATAATAGATTAAAAATCAATACAACTAATAAGCCAAAGTATCCAACAAATTTGGTATTTCTAATCCCTATTTTTTGTGGAATTGTAGAAATTTTGATGTCATCTTGCGACATATCTCTAATTTCAAATGGAAGCATTAAAACAAAAACAAAAATAAAACGCTCGATAAATAATTTTAATTGGCTCGGCTCAAATTGTAAGTTAGCTTCTAAAATAGGGAGAGTTACTGTAGTTACAGACCATACAAAAGAAATAATATAAATTTTAAAGCCTTTTATCGCTCTTAAACCAGTAAATTTATAAAATGGTAAATCATAAAAAAGAATTACAAATGATAATAAGAAAACAATTATTATCAATTCAATAGAAAGTTTATAAATTGTGAATAATACTAAAAAAAAGATAAAATAGATAGTATTTTGATTTTTAAAATCATTTCAGCCCCATAATTGGATTTTAGCTTTGTATGTCCAAAGAATTTAATAAAATTATATCCCAACACTGTTGATGAGAAAATGAAAAGGAGTAAGGTTGTAGAAATATTAAAATTAAACCTATAACAGCTTAAAAATGAAAAAGATATTACTGAAATAGCTACATGTAAACTACTTTGTATATAAAAATTTAAAAATTGCTTTAATTTATTCACAGTATAAAAATAGAACAAACTGTTAATAAGCTGAAAAATCCGTTAAAAACTTTAATTTTAATGTAAAATTTAGGCTAAATAAATCCTTAATTTTGTGTTTATATAAAACCCAAAATGAATCCAGAAAATTTTTCTCAAAGACACATTGGTCCAAGTGAATCTCAAATAAAAGAGATGTTAGATGTTGTTGGAGTATCCAGCTTAGATGAACTAATTAATCAAACAGTCCCTAATAATATTAAACTTTTCAAATCAATGTCACTAAGTCCTCCAATGAGCGAACAAGATTACATTGAACACATTCGTGATCTTGGGCAGGAAAATAAAGTTTATAAATCCTATATCGGGATGGGATACCACCCGTCTAACTTACCAGCTGTCATACAAAGAAATATTTTAGAGAATCCAGGTTGGTATACAGCTTACACTCCGTATCAAGCTGAGATTGCTCAAGGTAGACTTGAAGCTTTAATAAATTTTCAAACCATGATAACTGAACTGACTGGTATGGAAATTGCTAATGCATCATTACTAGACGAAAGTACAGCAGCTGCAGAGGCAATGGCTCTTCTCTATTCAGTAAGAAGTCGTGACTCGGTAAAAGAAAATACTGTTAAATTTTTTGTTTCTGATGATATCTTGCCACAAACCCTATCAGTATTAAAAACACGAGCTATTCCTATTGGAATAAATCTTGTTGTTGGCAAAACAGAAGAATTTAGTTTTTCTAATGAATACTTTGGTGCTATGGTGCAATATCCTGGAGCCTCTGGAAAAATCATTGACTTAAAATCATTTATAAAAAATTCTAATAATAACAATATTAGAGTCGTTGTATCCGCTGATATATTGGGCTTAGTACTACTTGAATCACCTGGTAAGTATGGTGCTGATGTTGTTGTGGGTACAACCCAGAGATTCGGTATTCCCATGGGATTTGGTGGGCCACATGCTGCCTACTTTGCTACTAAAGAAAGCTATAAAAGAAATATTCCTGGAAGAATTATTGGAGTTTCTAAAGATATGAACGGTAACCCCGCCTTAAGAATGGCTCTACAAACCAGAGAACAACATATCAAAAGAGATCGTGCTACTTCCAATATTTGCACTGCCCAAGTGCTCCTTGCTGTAATGGCCGGAATGTATGGTGTTTATCATGGCCCTAAAGGACTAAAATATATTGCAAAAAAAATTAATAAACTCACCAACGTCCTTGCAAAATCGCTTTATGCTATGAACGTAAATGTAAAACATTTGGAGTTTTTTGATACAATTCAAATTGAAACTAACATACTTAATAAAATTAAGAAAAATGCAATAAGAAAAGGAATAAATTTTTATTATCCTGATCAAAAAACAATATCAATTTCTATAAACGAGACTACAAGTTTAAAAGATATTAAACAAATACTAAATGTCTTTTCGGAATCACTTGAAACCCCATTTGTCTTAGATGAATCTGACACTCAGTCTATTCCAAAGTCACAAAAAAGAGTATCAAATTTTATGACCTCATTAGTTTTTAATTCTCACCACTCAGAAACTGAATTAATGCGCTACATAAAAAAATTAGAAAGAAAAGACTTAGCTCTAAATTATTCAATGATATCTTTAGGCTCTTGCACAATGAAGTTAAATGCAGCTGTTGAAATGCTTCCTTTGAGTTGGTCAAATTGGAACAATATTCATCCTTTTGCTCCTAACGATCAAGTTCAGGGTTATTCTAAAATGCTTATGCGTTTAGAAGAACAACTAAATGAAATTACAGGATTTGCGGGAACCTCATTACAGCCAAATTCTGGTGCCCAAGGTGAATTTGCTGGATTAATGGTGATTAAAGCATATCACGAATCCAGAGGAGATCACCACAGAAATATATGTATTATTCCATCATCAGCTCACGGTACTAACCCCGCAAGCGCAGTTATGGCTGGTATGAAAGTAGTAGTAACTAAATCATCTGACAATGGAAACATTGATTTAGATGATGTTCGAGAAAAAGCGATATTTTACAAAGATCAACTAGCTGCATTAATGGTTACTTATCCGTCTACACACGGAGTTTATGAATCAGAAATAAAAGAAATTACTCAAATTATTCATGATTACGGAGGGCAAGTTTACATGGATGGTGCCAACATGAACGCCCAGGTTGGACTAACTAGTCCTGGCCAAATTGGTGCAGATGTATGTCATTTAAATTTACACAAGACATTTGCAATACCGCACGGTGGAGGTGGCCCAGGAGTTGGTCCAATATGCGTAGCTAAACAATTAGTTCCGTTTTTACCTGGAAACCCAATCGTAAAGACAGGGGGTAAGCAGTCAATTAGCTCTATTTCTGGAGCTCCATTTGGATCTGCATTGGCCTGTTTAATTTCATATGGCTACATTAAAATGCTTGGAGCTGAAGGTTTAACAAATTCAACAAAAGTTGCAATTTTGAATGCCAACTACATTAAGGAAAGGCTTAAAGGACATTACAAAACTTTATACTCCGGAGAAAACGGTCGAGCTGCACACGAAATGATTATTGACTGCCGGGAGTTTAAAGCAAACGGTATTGAAGTTGTTGATATCGCAAAACGTTTGATGGACTATGGCTTTCACGCTCCTACTGTTTCCTTCCCAGTTGCTGGAACTATGATGATAGAGCCAACCGAAAGCGAAAGCAGAAAAGAAATTGATAGATTCTGTGATGCATTAATATCAATTAGAGATGAAATTGATTACTCCCACAAATCGGACCCAAACAATCCTTTAAAAAATGCTCCTCACACGTTAGAAATGTTTATAAACGACAACTGGCCATATCCTTACAGCAAAATCACTGCTGCTTTTCCTCTTGAATATATAAGAGAAGATAAATTTTGGCCATCGGTGCGAAGGGTTGATGATGCTTACGGAGATAGGAATCTAGTTTGTACTTGCGAACCTATAGAACAGTATATCGAAGTTTAAAAGAAACTCATGAATATTCACATTTCCGGGACAGGGAGCTACATTCCAAAAATTGTAAAAAAGAATAACGGATTTGATAAAAATAAGTTTTTTACAATGCAAGGTGAGCCAATAGAAACTCCAATCAAAACAATTATTGATAAATTTAAAGCAATTACCGGTATTTCCGAAAGACGTTATGCAAAGGTAGAATTATCAACATCAGATTTAGGTTTTCTGGCCTCACGAAAGGCCATAACTGATGCAAAAATTGATCCAGAAACAATTGATTATATCATTTGTGCCCATAACTTTGGTGATGTAAAACACAAAGCGATTCAAAGTGATATTTTACCATGTTTAGCTGCTAGAATAAAGCATCTTTTAAAGATTAAAAACCCTGGTTGTGTAGCATATGATATTCTTTTTGGCTGTCCAGGTTGGATTGAAGGAATAATTCAGGCCAATGGATTTATAAAAGCAGGTTTGGCAAAAAGATGCTTAGTAATTGGTGCGGAGACATTATCCAGAGTTGTAGATAACTTTGATAGGGATTCAATGATTTATTCTGATGGTGCAGGAGCATGCGTAATAGAGCTCTCAAAAGAATCTAATGGGATAATTGCACATGAAACATCATCTCATACATATGACGAAGTTTATCACTTATTTTTTGGAAGATCAAATAATCAATTAAAAGATAAAGACACTCGCTTTATAAAAATGCACGGAAGAAAAATTTATGAATTTGCATTAAATAATGTTCCTTCAGCAATAAAAAAATGTATAGATAAAAGTGGCTATCATATTTCAGATGTAAAGAAAATATTAATTCATCAAGCAAATGAAAAAATGGATGAAGCAATAATAAAACGCCTTTACAGGCTATACAAAGTGCCAGTACCCAATGGGATAATGCCAATGACAATAAATAAACTAGGAAATAGTTCAGTGGCTACTGTTCCAACCCTTTTTGATTTACTTCGAAATGGAAAAATAACAGACCATAAAATATCAAAAGGAGACATTATAATATTTGCAAGTGTTGGTGCTGGTATGCATATTAATGCAGTAGTATATAAATATTAAATGAACATTAATAAACATTCATTAAAACGCTTTAAATTAACTCTTAACTTTGTTGATAAATGTATTTCAAAGAAAGATAGAATTTTGGATTTGGGAGTAGAAAATAATCTTTCTAATTTAATAAAGTCAAATGGGTATTTTGTTACTAATACAAAAGGGGAGGACTTAGATTTAGATTTGAGTTCATTAGACAAAAATAACTATGAGGTTGTTACGGCATTTGAAATTTTGGAGCACTTAGTAGCGCCTTTTAATGTTCTAAGTAAAATTAAAGCAAAAAAACTAATTGCCAGTGTGCCACTCAGATTGTGGTTTTCAAACGCATACAGAAGTAAATCGGATCCATGGGACCGGCACTTTCATGAGTTTGAAGATTGGCAATTTGAGTGGTTGCTTGAAAAAAGCGGATGGAAAATAAAAAAAAGAAAAAAATGGACTAACCCTGTAAATAAAATAGGTATCAGACCATTTCTAAGATGTTTTACTCCACGTTACTATATAATTTACGCAGAAAAATTTTGAAAATATATGTAGTAGTAACAATTTTCAATGAAGAAAACTTCATAGAAGATAGTTTAAAATCCTTATTAGATCAAACTTACCAAGCAAAAAAAATTTTGGTTGTAGATGATAACTCCACTGATAGGACACATGAAATTGTACAAAAAATTGAGAGTCAATCTTCAATTTTAAAATTGATAAAATATTCATCAAAGACTGGGCACTCACCAGGAAAAAAAGTAATTGAGGGCTTTAAATTTGGCTTAAAACAACTTGACGAAAATTATGATATAATTTGCAAATTTGATGGGGACGTGACATTCCCAATAAATTATTTTGAAAAAATAATTCATCACTACAAACGTAATCCAAAAATAGGCATGGTATCTGGTCTTTGCTTTGTAAAAGAAAACCAAAAATGGGTTTATGAGAATATAGCTTCGAAAAATCATATTCGGGGTCCAATTAAATCATACAGAAAAAAATGCTTTGATTCAATTGGAGGATTAAAATCTTCTGAAGGTTGGGATACCGTTGATGAATTAATTGCTTTACACAGAGGATGGGAATTTTATACTGATAAAATGTTAAAAGTAAAACACTTGAAAGCAACTGGGTCTAACTATGAAAAGTCAGTTAAGTTTAATGAAGGAAAAGCGCTTTACAAGATCAGAAGTGGAATAATTATAACACTAATATCAGCATTTAAAAGGGCTTACAATAAAAAAAGAATATCAATCCTTTTCTACTGTATAATCGGATTTCTTATAGCTATGATAAAGAATGAAAGTTTTATCGTAACAAAAGAAGAGGGGCGTTTTATAAGATATCATCGCTGGAAAAACATATACAAAAGACTTACTTCATTCACTATACTATATGTTTATAATAAATAAATTAATATAGAGTTTTTGTATTTTAAAAACTAATAATTGTTAAGAAAATATTTGGCAAAAGAACTCAACACCAAATCTCCACTAATTGAAGCTCTATCCTTAAGTAATTCATCCCAATTATTGATGTCTTGCCAAAGAATCTTTTTTAAAGCAAATAAAGCATCTGGATTATAATCGCTAAGTTCATTTGCCAGGATTTCAACTTCGGAATTTAGATCACTGTTTGACTCAAAAACGTCAGCAAACAACCCCTTCTCTCTTGCCCATTTCGCTGAGAAAAAAGTTTGAGATTTTAGTGCTAACTGAGTAAATGCTGAGAGACCAATTTTTCTCCTAATTGCTGGTTCAATCACGAATGGTCCAATCCCAATACTTATTTCACTTAGCTTAATATTAGCATATTCACTAGCATAACATATATCAGTTGTAGCAGCTATACCAACAGCTCCTCCAATAGCTTTCCCATGAACTGATCCAATAATAATTTTTGGACATGTCCTTAATGTATTGATCAAGTTTGCAAATCCCATGAAAAAATTTTTACCCTGGCTCTTAGTTTTAATATCAACCATATGGTTAAAACTTGCACCAGCGCAAAACACCCTGTCGCCTCCACTTTTTAATACTATAATATGAATATTTTTATCAACACCAGCTTTAATAATTGTTTTAATAAGCTTATTAATTAGATCTGGTGTCAATGAATTATGAGGAGGGTTAAAAAACTCAACATAAGCAACTTTTTTAATAATTTTAAGCTTTACATATGCAGACATAAATTCAATATTAAAAGTTTATTTAATTAAGTTCACAGATTATCTATAATAGATTTCGCACTATTAAGTGCATTAGAAATACCATCTGGATTCTTCCCGCCTGCAGTAGCAAAAAAGGATTGACCTCCACCCCCTCCATCTATAAATTTGCTAATTGACTTAATAATTTCTTCGGCACTTAACCCATGAGATTCTGTTAATTCTCTTGAAACATAGCACGCTACAATGGCCTTATCATTGACCCTTGACGCTAGTATCAAAACTAAATTTTTGAAACTTTTTCCAATTTCAAAACATGTAGTTTTAATATCATTACTATCCATTTTAATTTCTTTGGATAAAAAACTAATCCCATTTAATATTTTTATTTCTTTTAATATTTCAGATTTTAGGGATTTAACTTTTTCAATCTTCAAGCTTTGAAGCTGTTTTTTTAATAAAATATTCTCTTCTTTTATGACATTCAATGATTTCAATAAATCAGATGAATTATTAAGAACTAACCTTAATTCAGTTATTTTTCTTGTGTTATCTAAATAAAATTCTTTAAGATTATCTGAGCATATTGCTTCAATGCGTCTAACCCCGGAAGCTACTGCGGTTTCTGAAATTATTTTGAAGTGCCAAATTTTCTCGCTATTCTTGACGTGAGTTCCTCCACATAGTTCAATTGATTTACCAAATTTAACTGTCCTAACCAAGTCTCCATATTTTTCCCCAAATAATGCCAAAGCACCTGTATTTATCGCTTCAGCTTTTGGAACTGATCTTTGTTCTTCAAATGGAAGTCCAGCTCTAATTCTTGAATTAACCAAGCTTTCAATATCAAAAATTTCATTAGGCATTAATTTTTTAAAATGAGAAAAATCAAACCTAAGGAGTCTTGAATTAATGGAACTACCTTTTTGTTCAACATGTTCACCCAAAGTTTCTCTCAAGGCTTGATGTAATAAATGTGTTGAAGTATGGTTACATTCAACCAAAAAACGTTTATTAGAATTAACAACAGCTAAAAAATTTTCTGTTAGGTTTGGAGGTAAGTCTCTAGTAATATGAACAGATACATTATTTTCTTTTTTTGTATCTAAAATTTCTATTTTACTACCGTCTTTGGATTCTAAATATCCAATATCACCAACTTGACCTCCACTTTCAGCAAAAAAAGGAGTCTTGTCAAATACAAGTTGAAATCTTAGGCCATATTTTTCTGAAGTTTCTTTTCTATATCGCAACAGTTTAACACTTGTTTTTAAAATATCATATCCCACAAATTCTTGACCTTTTGCGTAATTAACAATATTCCAATCGTGGGTGGATACTTTACCTGAAACTCTTGATCTATTTTGTTGTTTTCTAAGGCACTTTTCAAAACCTAATTTATCTAGGCGCATATTTTTTTCCTTTAGTATAAGATCTGTCAAATCAACCGGAAATCCGTACGTGTCATACAATTCAAAGGCTAACTCACCAGAAACAATACCAGAAGTTGACTTGTCAATAATTTGATTGAGTAAATTCAACCCTTGATCAATGGTTTTTAGAAAAGATGTTTCCTCTTCTTTGACAACATTTTTAATTAGTTCACTTTGAGTCTTTATTTCAGGATAATAATCTGACATCTGTTTTATCAAAACATCTATTAACCTAAACATAAAAGGTTGCCGCAAATTTAAAAATGTATAGCCATAGCGAACAGATCTTCTTAAGATTCTTCTGATAACATAACCAGCACCGCTGTTACTTGGTAATTGCCCGTCGGCTATTGAAAAAGTAACAGCTCTTATGTGATCAGAGATTACACGAAAAGCAATATCATTATCTTTATTTTCACCAAATTTCAATGAAGAAGTTTTTTCAATTTTAGCTATTAGCTGCAAAAAAATATCAGTTTCATATGTAGAATTTACTCCCTGAAGAACCATACACAAGCGTTCAAAACCCATTCCCGTATCAATATGTTTTTTGGGTAAATTTTTCAAAGATCCATCAGCTTTTCTGTAATATTGTATAAAGACCAAATTCCAGATTTCAATCACCCTAGGGTGGTCTTTATTTACCAATTTGATACCAGGTACTTCTTTTTTATCAGATTCAGACCTTATATCTATATGAATTTCACTAGATGGGCCGCAAGGACCCTGATCTCCCATTTCCCAAAAATTATTTTTTTTATTATCTCTAATAATTCTCTCCTCAGGTAAAAGCTTTTTCCAAATATTATAAGCCTCTAAATCCATTTCAACCTTATCTCGCTTATCTCCCTCAAACACTGTTACATATAAATTATCTTTATCAATTTTATATTCCTCTGTTAGAAGTGCCCACGCCCATTTAATTGCCTCTTCTTTAAAATAATCCCCGAAACTCCAGTTGCCAAGCATTTCAAAAAATGTGTGATGATATGAATCATAACCTACATCATCTAAATCGTTGTGCTTCCCTGAAACTCTTAAACACTTTTGACTATTTGCTATTCTATTAGATGGCGGTTTGGAGACTGATGTAAAATAATCTTTAAAAGGTGCCATTCCAGAATTTATAAACATCAAGCTAGGGTCATCCTTAGTGATTATCGGCGAAGAAGACACAACTCTATGTTGTTTCTCCTTAAAAAAATTCAGAAACTTTGACCTTACTTGATGAGACTTCATTTTTAATATTAACTTTTTATTAATTTGGTTTAGTGTAAAAACAAATTATCTTTGGCTTAAATTAAAATAATAAACTTCTTGTGTTAATTATTACACAAAAATAGAATTTTTTGAGTAATGTCTAATGTAAAATATTATTACGACCCCAAAACACTTTCTTATAAAGAATATAAACTCAGTAAATTAAGAAAGGTTAAATATTTTGCTGGTTTCGTATTATCATCATTAACTTTTGGATTAATATTAATTTTGATATTAAGCCAATTTTTTGAACTACCTAATGAAAAAGTATTGAAAAGAGAACTTCAGAATATGGAAATTCAGTTCTCGCTAATGAACGAAAAAATGATTGAAGCAGAAAAAGTTTTAACAAATATTGAGGAAAGGGACAATACAATCTATAGATTATACTTTGAAACAAGCCCTATAAAAAGTGAAGAGAGAAACCAAGGCCTTGGGGGAATAAATCGCTACGTTAAATTTGAGGGTTTTAATAATTCTGAGTTAATTATAAATTCAAATAAACGATTAGATATTCTTCAAAAAAGACTGGTTGTTCAATCAAAATCATTAGATGAAATAATTGAACTTGCAAAAGATAAGGAAAACTTCCTTGCAAAAATCCCTGCAATACAACCAGTTAAAAATGAGGACCTAACAAGAATGGCTTCTGGATATGGATATCGTAGTGATCCCTTTACCAAGGCTATTAAATTCCACTCAGGAATGGATTTTACCGCACCTAGAGGAACACCTGTATACGCTACGGGAAATGGGACTGTAGCAAGAGCTGACTCTGGATCCTCAGGATACGGGAAACATGTTAGAATTGACCATGGTTATGGATATGTAAGTTTGTATGCTCATTTATATAAATACAACGTAAAACCGAAACAAAAAGTAAAACGTGGTGATATAATTGGATTTGTTGGAAGTACAGGTCGCTCAAGAGCGCCACATTTACACTATGAGATAATAAAGGATGGAAAAAAAATAAATCCATTGAATTTTTATTATGGAAATTTGACAAAAGAAGAGTTCAATGATTTGATTATTAAAGCCTCAGTTGAAAACCAATCCCTAGACTAATATGTATGTAGACTTACCAAAAAAATTATACTACAGCATCGGCGAGGTAGCTAAAGCATTTGGAGTCAAAACTTCATTAATAAGATTTTGGGATAATGAGTTTGAGGTTCTTAAACCAAAAAAAAACAATAAAGGGAATAGACGGTTTACCCCAGACGATATAAAAAATCTGAAGCTAATTTATAAACTTGTAAAAGAACAGGGTTATACTCTTGATGGTGCAAAAACTTACATCAAAGAAAAAAAGGGGAAATCTTTAACTAACATAGAAATTATCTCAAAATTAGAGTCGATAAAGCATAAACTACTAAAGATTAAATCAAATATCTGAAACAACCTATTTTTTTCGCAAAACAATTGTTATTGTAGCTCCGCTAAAGTCATATATTTGGCGTATTTTGTTTTCGAGAAACCGCTTGTATGGTTCTTTTAAATATTGTGGTAAATTACAAAAAAACGCAAATTGTGGACTCATTGTCGGCAGCTGAGTTATATACTTAATTTTTACATATTTCCCCTTGGTTGCAGGTGGTGGATACTTGCTAATAACAGGCAATAAGTCATCATTTAGTTGACTTGTTTTTATTCGCCTTGATCTATTTTTATAAACATCTATTGCAACTTTTATTGACTTAAAAATACGTTGTTTTGTTTTGGCTGAAATAAAAATAATAGGGACATCTATAAATGGTTCAATTTGCTTTTTTATCAGCTTTTCAAACTCAACTACTGAATTTCCATCTTTATTTACTAAATCCCATTTGTTAACCAGTATAACTACCCCTTTTTTATTTTTATGGGCAAGCCAAAAAATATTTTGAACTTGTCCATCAAATCCTCGATTTGCGTCAAAAACTAAAATACAAACATCTGAGTTCTCAATTGCACGAATACTACGCATAACTGAGTAGAACTCTAAATCTTCTTTAACTTTAGTTTTACGCCTTATGCCCGCAGTATCAATCAAACGAAATCGTAAACCATATCTATTATAAATTGTATGAATAGAATCTCTTGTTGTACCAGCTATATCAGTAACTATATATCTTTCATTACCTAATAAACTATTAATGAAAGAAGATTTACCAGCATTTGGTCTTCCAACTACAGCAAATCTTGGAAGATCTGATTCAGGTTCATCACTTTCTTTTGAAAAAGAATCAACCAAAGCGTCCAATAAATCTCCTGTACCACTCCCATTTACACTTGAAATTGCAAAATAATTACCAAAACCAAGTTTGTAAAATTCAAATGCGTCATGAAACCTACCAGAGTTATCAATTTTATTTACGGTTAAAAAAATAGGCTTTTTGATTTTTCTCAATAAATTTGCTACATCTTGGTCCATTGATGTTATGCCAGATTCAACATCAACCATATAAATAATAGCATCAGCTTCACCAATTGCCAACTTGACTTGGTTATCAATTTGCACTTCAAAAACATCATCGCTTCCTAAAATATAACCTCCAGTATCAATTAAAGAAAATTCACAACCGTTCCATTCGACCCTACCGTAGTGTCGATCTCTGGTTACACCACTTTTTGAATCAACAATAGCCTCCCTTCTTTCAATTAATCTGTTAAAAAGGGTAGATTTACCAACATTTGGACGCCCAACAATCGCAACAATATTACCCATAAACTATTATTTAGTTTGCTAAAGTAGAAAATATAAAGTTTGAAGCTGTTATTTTAATTACTTAAATGAATTGAATTATTTTTGATAACCAAAGCGTTTAAGTTCATTTTTATTCGATCTCCAATTTTTGTTCAATTTCACATTTAGTTTTAAATAAATTTTTTTGCGAAAGAAACGTTCTAGATCTATTCTTGATTTTACTCCAACCCTCTTGAGCGCTTTGCCTTTATGACCTATTAAAATCCCTTTTTGACTTTCTCTCTCAACCATTATGGTAGAATTTATTTTAATAATTTTTTCCTCCTCAATAAATTCGTCAGTTATAACTTCAACAGCGTAAGGAATTTCTTTGCTATAGTAAATTAAAATTTTTTCACGAATTTTCTCATTAACAAAAAATCTTTCGGGCCTATCAGTTAATTGATCTTTTGGGAAATATGCAGGAGAGAAAGGCAGTAACGTTAATAATCTTTTGAACACATTTTTAACATTAAAACCGTTCAATGCAGAAATTGGGTAAATTATAACATTGGGAATCAAACTTTTCCACATTTCTACGAATGTTTCAATATTTTTTTGATTAGAAAGGTCAATTTTATTTATGAGTAATACTATTGGTAATTTGAGCTTTATTAATTTTTTTAATAATTCAGGATCAATAGGTTCTGCATCGCTGGCAGAAACTATGAAAATAATTATATCTGCATCATCAAATGCCGAACTAATGGACTTCATCATTAGGCTCTGTAGTTCATATCTAGGTTTTATAATTCCTGGTGTATCAGAGAATATAATTTGAAAATTATCTCCATTAACTATTCCTAAAATTCTATGCCGAGTAGTTTGAACCTTTGAAGTTATGATGGATAATTTTTCACCAACTAAAGCATTCATCAAAGTTGATTTCCCAACATTGGGTTTACCTATGATATTTATAAAACCTGCTTTATGTAATTTATTCATTTGCTACAAATGTACAATCTTTAAGACTAAAATTGTCCGTCGGATTTTAAAAGGGATTTATTTATATTTGATTTGAATAAAATACTAATGGAATATACTATTAGAAAAGCACAAAAAGCTGACGCTAAGCAAATTTTTGAGTTAATTGTTGAACTGGCTGTTTTCGAAAAGGAACCAGGCGAAATTGAAATTAATTATCATGATATAATATTCTCAGGATTTAAAAAAAATCCAGACTTCAAATGCTTTGTAGCTGAGGAAAAATCTAATATTATTGGTATTGCTTTAGTTTATAACCGGTTCTCTACATGGAAGGGGAAAATATTGCACCTTGAAGATTTAATTGTTTCTGAAAAATTTCGAGGAAATGGTGTTGGATCAGCTCTTTTTGATACAGTAGTTCAATATGCCTCCAAAATTGGAGTAAAAAGAGTCAGCTGGGAGGTACTTAATTGGAACAATTCTGCAATTAAGTTTTATGAGTCAAAAGGGGCAGAAATCAAAAAAGATTGGAATGTGGTACATCTAAATGAGTTAGGAATTAAAAATTATTTGTTAAAAATCAGTAAATGAAAATCTTAAAATTCGGAGGCGCAGCAATTAAAGATGGTAGAAGTATAAAAAATATTGTGAAAATTCTTCAGATTTATAAAGATTCTGAAGTTGTTATTGTGATATCTGCGATGGGTAAAACAACCAATGCTCTGGAAAAAGTGATTTCTTGTTATTTTAACTCAAAATCAAAATTACAGAGCGCCTTACAAGAAATTAAAAAATATCACAATAGTATATTATTGGAACTATTTGATGACGAAAATCATAAAATATTTAGCTCAATTGATAAGCTGTTTAAAGATCTTCAAATGTTCTTAAACCTAAACAAATCTCCCAATTACAATTATGTTTATGATCAAATTATTTGCTTTGGCGAATTAGTTTCAACTAAAATAATTAGTGGCTACCTAAACCATAAAGGATGGAAAAATAGTTTACTTGATGCAAGGGATATGATAAAAACTAACAATAATTATCGAAGGGCCAAAGTAGATTGGAATAAAACCAAGGAGAAAATTATATCTTTAATTAAAAAGAGGGAGAATATTGTAACTCAAGGATATATTGCTAGTGACTCAAATAACTTTACAACAACTTTGGGTAGAGAGGGAAGCGATTATTCGGCGGCAATTTTTGGATATTGTTTAAACGCACAGAGTGTATGTGTATGGAAAGATGTACCTGGAATCTTAAATTCTGATCCACGATACTTTAAAAACTCAATACTATTAAATTCATTATCGTATGAAGAAGCTATTGAATTATCTTATTACGGCGCTTCAGTTATTCATCCAAAGACTTTGCAACCACTTAAACGAAAAGAAATACCGCTTTATGTAAAATCATTTTTTAAACCAAATGAAAAAGGAACCAAAGTTGGAAAAAACCTATCGTTAAATCCAGATATACCATGCTACATTATTAGAAAAAATCAAATTCTAATATCAATTTCTTCTTTAGATTTTTCTTACATATTAGAGGATAATATTTACCAAATATTTAAGTTGTTTAATCAAAATAAAATTAAGGTTAACTTAATCCAAAATTCTGCAATAACGTTCATCGTTTGTGTTGAAGATATAAATGATAATTTAAATAATCTATTAATTGATCTTAAAGCCAAATATAATGTCAATATTTATAAGAAAGTTAATATTTATTCAATTAGAAATTACAATGAAAGCGCCATAAAAAAAATTGAAAAAAATAAAAAGATTTTGGTCAAACAAATTACCCAAAAGACAGTTCAAATGGTTAGTCAGGAATAAAAAATTGTTTTACACATTCACATTATTTCTGAATTACATTTTAAAAGTAACAGAGTATATTTAAATATTCAAAATAAATTTTGTAATAAGAAAATAGATTAAAATTCCAAAAATATCATTACTAGTTGTTATGAAAGGTCCAGTTGCTATTGCAGGATCAATTTTTTTTCTGTGAAGAAGTAATGGAATAAATGTCCCAATAATTCCAGCAACAATAACAACTACTATTAAAGATACAGAAACTGCTAGAGCTGTTTGAAAATTATCTTGCCATATCCACAAAAATAAAAATAAAAAAAGTGCTAAAATAACTCCATTTAATGCAGAGAGGAGCATCTCTTTCAATAATCTGTTATTTATACTCCCTTTAATTTCATCATTAGCTAAACCCTGTACAATGATTGCACTTGATTGAACACCAACATTACCTGCCATAGCAGCAATTAAAGGGGTAAATAATAATATTAATGGATAATCATTTATAATTGTATCAAAATTGAACATAATTGCAGCAGCACCTACACCTCCAATTAAACCTAAAAAAAGCCATGGAAGACGGGCTCTAGTTAATGCAAAAATACCATCTTCTGAATCGACATCTTGTGTTATACCAGCGGCTAACTGATAATCTTTCTCTGCTTCCTCCTTAATTACATCAACGATATCATCAATTGTAATTCTACCCAACAAAGTTTTATTATCATCTACTACAGGAACAGCTTCTAAATCATATTTTGCCATGACTTTAGCAACATCTTCATCGTTGTAAGCTACATGAACAGAATCAACTTTAGGGATATAAATGTCACTAATTTTAGTTTCATTTTTGGCTATCAAAAGATCTTTCAAAGACAGGCGGCCAATCAACTTTTCCTTTTTATCAACAACATAAATTGAATGAACTCGTTTTACATTTTCAGCCTGATTTCTAATTTTCCTTAAACAACCTGCAACTGTCCATGTCTCATATACTTTTACTAGTTCTTTCGCCATCAAACTTCCAGCTGTTTTCTCATCATACTCAAGGAGTTCCTCGATATCAGCTACTAATTCTTTATCATCTATTTGAGCAATTACTTTCTGTTTCCTTTCTGGCGGAAGTTCTAATAACAAGTCAGCAGCATCATCAGTATCTAATTCCTTAACCTCCTGTGCAATTTCCTTAGTAGATAAATTTTGTAGAATTTTTTCTCGAACATCCTCGTCTAATTCAGAAAGAATATCAGAGGTTTTTACACTATCTAAAAGTTTAATTACATAAGTTGCTTGTTCTAAATCTAACTCGTCTAGAATTTCTGCAATATCAGCATAATGAAATTCATTAAACTGCTTTTGAAGCGATAAATCATTTTTTGATTCAATGTCACCTACTATAACATCAATCAGGGACGTTGAGATTTCGAATGGTTTATGTTCTTGTTTTTTTTTCACATTCCGGCTTTATTTAAATCATTTTCTATCAAAGTGACTAAATTTATGAATGATTGGACAGACAACTGCTCTGGACGTTTATCAAAGATAGTATTTGCTTTTAAATTTTCTGTTAAATTAAGGCTTTTTAAACTATTCCTCAATATTTTCCTACGTTGTTGAAATGCGCTTTTTACAATTTTAAAAAAAAGTATTTCATTACATCCTAGTCTATAATCAGATTTCCTAATTAATCTTATCACACCGGATTGAATCTTCGGCTTGGGTGTAAATGCAACTGGAGGCACCGTAAATAAATACTCTACTTCATAAAAAGCCTGAACCAAAACTGACAAAATACCATAACACTTACTGCCTTCAACTTCGCAAATTCGTTCAGCTACCTCTTTTTGAAACATTCCTAAAAACTCAGGCACACAATCTTTGTAATCTAGTATTTTAAATATAATTTGTGTTGATATATTATATGGAAAGTTTCCTATAACTGCGAAAGGTTCTCCATTAAAAATTTTTGATATATCATATTTCAAAACATCTGCATGAATAATATGTTTACTGAACTCTGAAAAATTTTTTTCTAGAAATACGACAGAATCAGTATCAATTTCAAGTAATTTAATTTTTGCAGGTATATTGGCTAAATGTGTAGTTAATGCGCCCATCCCAGGGCCAATTTCCAAAATATTTTGATATCCCCTTAAAGTCAAAGACTGAGTTATTGTCTTAGCTATGTTACTATCTTTTAAAAAATGTTGTCCCAGAAATTTCTTTGGCCTAACTCTCATTAAATTAAAAATTTTAATATTGGTTGATAACTCTTAACTTGGTTGTAAATGTTAATACTTTACAGCCAAAAAAAATCTCTTGCCGCTTGTTAAAACCGCTATCATAATCCTCAAGATAGGTTTTTAATAAAGCGTTACTTTTAAAATAATATTGAGTACAATAATTATCATCAAATTTATCGCTTTTATCAACTATTTTAGAGAAAACCACTTTTGAAAATAAACCTTTTTCTTTTAGACTAGGTAGGTAAGTATATTGCATCCATTTGCACCACTTTGACTGCACTGAAGAATGAACATTTGATGTTTGATTATAGATTATCATAAATTGTTTTCCTTTTTGTTATTGATTTCATTATCTAGACTTCGATAATACTTTTTTGAAACCACTGCATGAATACTATCTTGGTGATCAAAAATAACTTTTTCATACCCCCAGCGTGCTTGGTGTTGATTATTTAATTGTGTGCGAAAAATTTCAGCCATATGAAAGTAAGCGTCGTCAGCTAAAATCTCAGACGAAAACAATTGAATTATTCTTTTATATTTTTCGACCGCAAGCTTATAATTTCCCTTAAGACTAAGGATTTTAGCTTGTAAAAATAAACACTCATCAACAATAGGGTGATCAGGGTACGATAAAATTAAATTTTCAAGTGTTTCCAAAGATTGATCATATTTTTTTTTTAAAATCAAAAAATCAGCCACAGCATACAATTTAAGCGGTAATTCAAAATCTTTACCAATTCTATGGTCTCTAATCAAAAGATACAACTCTAAGGCATCATTAGAAATTAACTGTGAAGTGGAAGACTTTAAAATCTTTAGTTGAGATTCTGCCCAATTAAAGTCTCCCTTGTAAAAGCTAGTTTTTGCAGCTTTGAATAAAGCTTCCTGAGCCAAAATACTACTTTTACTATTACTGTGAACTTGAGTATAGTAAACTTGTGCTAGATTATACTGCTCATTTATCAAATAGACATCTGCCAACATTAATTTAATTTTTGAAATTGATAAGTCAGATAATCGCTGTTTCAAGTTCTGGATTAAGAATCCTATAGCCTTTTTTTCTTCCCCTGCATGGAATACTAAAAATTCAGCATATGATAATTGTGAATTGATTGTGTTATCATTAATTCCATAAGATTCGAAAATGGATAAGTAACCAGATTCAATAAAATCATGATCAGGGTTGTCATTTCTTAATAATTCTAAGACCAATAATTCCGTTTTGGCCTCCCTAATTAAATTCGGTTCTTGAGCTTTACTAATTATTAAATTTAAGGCTTCATTAGCAATTTCATATTCATTATTTTCTATGAGTAAATAAGAAAAAGTTAAAATATCTCTCATTCCATTATTAGCCCTATTTATTATTGCTTTTTGTTGAGCAAAAGCTTTTTTGTAATCGTTTTCTTGTACGTAAAGCCAAGACAACATTTTATTGTAAAAAGTATTAGTGGATGTTCTTAATTTAATTAAAATTATCTTTTTTAACATTAAATTATATTCGGAATTTGAATTATCAGAAATGTAGTCCTGAAGCAATCTAATTGTTTGATCAAAATAATTTTCATTAGCTGATGTAAAATTCAAATAACTCAAAAACATATTAGAAACATCTTTTTTTGTTGCATACAAACCTGCTATCCTGTACTCATAATTATAATTTTTTGTTTTGTCAATTAATAATCTGTAGACTAAAATTGCTTCATCAATCAAAGAAAACTTTTCAAATTTTAATGCGATACTATATCCCAAGGCTGGATTTTTCTTAGCTCTCTCTACAGCTTGACTGTAAAAATTGTCAGCTAAACTTAATTTATTTTGAAGTTGATGATTATAACCAATTTCTATCAAATATTGTGGGTTATTTGTTGCCATTAGTTGAGAGCTCAAGATGCTTTGTGCTTCATCAAATTTCTCTAATTCTTGATAACATTCAACAAGCATAGAAATATATTTATAGTTGTTCGAATTTGAGATTCCCGACTTTTCTAAAATCTCTAAAGATTTATCAAACTTACCTTGCTGAAAAAATAATTCAGCTTGATTTAAATCATTTTGAGAAAAGGAAATTAAATGTAAAGAACATAAGACTAATAATATTTTCTTATTTAAAAACTCAATAAACATCTTAGATTTTGTTTAAAAATAATTTATCAATCTATATATTCAAATCCCGCGTAAGGAATTAAAATTTCAGGGATCTTAATAATTTCCTCCTTTTGATAATTTTCTAAAATACCTGCCATAACTCTGGGTAAAGCTAGAGAACTTCCATTCAGCGTGTGTGGTAACTCAATTTTTCCATCAGCGCATCTATATCGTAATTTTAGTCTATTAGCTTGAAAGGAACCAAAATTTGACACAGATGATATCTCTAACCATTGCTTTTGAGCAGCAGAGAAAATTTCAAAATCATATGTCAATGATGAAGTAAATCCGAGATCACCAGAACAAAGCTTCAAAATTCTATATGGTAAATTTAATTCTTCTACGATACCTTTAACGTGAGAAATCATTTCTTCTAGAGCTTTGTGGGATTCTTTTGGATTTTCGACTCGAAGGATTTCAACCTTATCAAATTGATGTAATCGATTTAAGCCACGAACATGAGCACCATAACTGCCAGCCTCTCTCCTAAAGCACGGAGTGTAAGTTGTCAGCTTTTTTGGTAGTTCATTTAACTCAAATATTACATCTCTAAAAATATTTGTGGCAGGTACTTCTCCAGTTGGAATTAAAAATAAATTATCATTAACTATATGGTACATCTGTCCTTCTTTGTCAGGCAGTTGGCCAGTTCCAAATGCTGAAGCTTCATTCACGAGGTAGGGGACCTGTATTTCGTTGTAACCTGCAGCTACATTTTTATCAATAAAATAATTTATTAATGCACGCTGTAAGCGGGCCCCTTTACCCTTGTAAACAGGAAATCCAGATCCTGTTATTTTACTACCCATATCAAAATCAATTATATCAAACTTTTTTGCTAACTCCCAATGAGAAAGTGCACCATGATATAGCTTGGGAATTTCTCCAAAACGATAAATTTCTTCATTGTCATCTGATGAATAGCCCTTAGCTACAGCTGAATCGGGTATATTAGGGATCTCACATAAAGATTGGTGAAGTTGATCAGCCACATGACTTAGTTGTTTAGAAATTTCATCTTTTCTAATTTTTAGCTGTGAAGCTTTATTTTTGAGAGCAGAAGCTTTTTTATTATTTTCTGTCTTAAAAAGTAATCCAATCTCTTTTGAAATATTATTAAGCTCAGATGCAATTGAATCTAGTTTTGATTGCTCTTCCCTACGCTGAGAGTCTAAGTTCAAAATATCTTCAATTTTTTTTTGTGCATTATCAATTCTTATTGACAAGCGCTTAACTACCTCTTCTCTATTATTTCGTAGAAATCCAATGTTTAACATTATGTAATTTTAAAACAAATTTAATTAATTGAACGTAAGTAACTTACTTTTCAGACAATAAAAAAATACGCTCTTTTGCATTAGATTCGTCAATTTTCAGTTGCTTTTTTAGAGATTCAATATTTGAAAATTTGATTTCCTTGCGCAAATAATCTAGCAATTCAACTTTAATTTTGTGGTTATATAAGTTAGTAGATAAATTAAAAAAATGTACTTCGATATGGGTTTCTTTTGAATTAGAAACTGTTGGTTTGTTTCCAATATTCATCATTCCATAAAATTTTTCACCGGAAAAAAATGATTTTACTAAATAAACTCCTTTTTTTGGAATTAATTTATAAGACTCATCAATTCTTAAATTGGCAGTCGGGAAGCTTAAAGTATTACCAAGTCCATTTCCCTTGACTACCCATCCAGTTAATGAAAAATTATAGCCTAAAAATCTATTTGCCCTTATTATTTTACCTTGAATCAATGCGTTTCTAATTTTAGTTGAACTAACTGAAACATTATCAATTTCCTGAGAATCAATTTCGGTAACATCAAATCCATAAAAAACTCCAAACTCTCTCAAATCTTCAATGTTAGCAGTGCGATTTCTACCAAAGTGGTGATCATATCCTACTATAATATGTTTAGCTTTAAGCTCATTGACCAAAATATCACGAACATATTCAAGAGCTGATAAGCGAGAGAATGGCTTTGTAAATTCCTTCACCACTAAATGATCAATTCCCATAAACTTTAATAATTCAAATTTCTCATCAATTGTATTAATTAATTTCATTTTTGAGTCGTTCTGTACAACGACTCGTGGATGAGGAAAGAATGTTAGTACCAGTGACTGTAATTTCTTTTCTTTAGCTAATTTAACTAGACGCTTAATTATCTTCTTATGGCCAATATGAACACCATCAAAAGTGCCAATTGTTACTATAGACGAGTTGATTTTCCTATGATCATTTGGAAATTTAATTTTCAATTTTTCTTTTATTTATTTGATACTCAAACAATATTTAACAGATAAATTTAATTTGAATCAATTATACTTATTCATGGTTTTATTAACACCAATAAATACAAAATCAACAATTAGATTATTAAATGTTTCAAGTTGTTTTTCTAAATTTAACTTTTCATCTTGTGTCCATTCACTCAAAACAAATTCAACTTGTTTTCCTTCAGAAAACTTATTACCGATTCCAAATCGAAGCCTTTGGAAGTTAGATGTTTTTAGCTTTTCTTGTATATCTTTTAGACCATTATGACCACCGTCACTTCCTTTAATTTTTAGCCTTATTGTTCCAAAAGGAAGGTTTAAATCATCAGTAACAATTAATAAATTTTCTAACGGAATTTTTTCCTTTTGAAGCCAATACTTAACTGATTTTCCACTGTTATTCATATAGGTATTGGGCTTTAGAAAAACTAGGATTTTGCCTTTTAATTTATGTTTGGAAATACTTCCTAGCCTGGATGATTCAAATTGTAATGAATGACTTTTAGCATAAAAATTTATAAGCTTGAAACCTATATTATGGCGTGTATTAACATAATCTGGTCCAACATTACCAAGTCCTACAATTAGATATTTTTTTGACATAGCTTCAAAATCTTTTCTTTTTTCTGAAAAACTAAAAATCCACTTGAACATATTGTAAAATTAAAAAAAGCATTCTGAATTTTACCAGAATGCTTTATTATATTTGAAAAAAGACTATGTCTAATTATTTTCAGATTTAACCCCCTCATCTGAGGCTTGGGAATTAGCATTATCAGTTGAAGTTTTATCCTTTGCTTCGCCTTCTTTTTTAGATGCATCTTCTTGATTTACATCTGCACCAGTTTCCGCTTCACTTTCATCACTTTCATCCTCTTCAACCTCCAATGATACTCTTGACTGCTTAACTTGACAAACAACTGTATTATCAGAATGTAATAATTTATAATCTTCATTGAAAAGCTCTGAAACATAAACTTTGTTACCAATTTTAAGTTCTGAAATATCAATTTGAATGTTATCTGGTAAGTTTGATGGTAGAGCTTTAATTCTTAACTTCCGCCTGTTGCGCCTTAACACTCCGCCAGCCCTAACTCCTAAAGGAATACCATTTAATATAACTGGTATGTCAATAGCAATCTCCTTATCATCAAATAGTTGATAAAAGTCAACGTGCAAAATCCTTTCGGAAACAGGATGAAATTGAATATCTTGAAGTACAGCATTGTATGAAACATCTCCAAGAGATATTACAACAGTATGCGCATTAGGTGTATAAATTAATTTAGAGAAAGATAATTCTGGTGCAGAAAAATGCACTGGCCCTTCTCCTCCATATAATACGCAGGGAACCTCTTCAGCATTACGTAAGGCTTTTGTTGACTTTTTACCTACGCTTTCTCTTTTAGATCCATTTATTGTAATTGATTTCATTTTATTTATTTATTTCTACATTATAAAATTCGAGCTGATAGATTTGTTTTGATGTACATTGTGCATCACATCAGCAAATAATTCAGCACAACTCAAAACTTTAATTTTAATATTTTTTTTGGACAGAGGTATTGAATCTGTTACAATAAGTCTTTCCAATTTTGAATCTTCAATTTTCTTGTAAGCTTCACCAGAAAGAATAGGGTGGGTACATATAGCACGAACACTCAGAGCTCCCCTTTCAATCATTAAATCTGCAGCTTTTGTGAGTGTACTAGCCGTGTCTACCATATCATCAACTAAAACTACATTTTTCCCTTGAACATCCCCAATAAGTTCCATGTGAGAAATTACATTAGCTTTTTTTCTTTGTTTATAGCAAATAACAACATCACTCTCAAGTGCACGAGAGTAGGCATAAGCTCTTTTAGAGCCTCCCATGTCAGGGGATGCTATTGTTAAATTTTTAAGATTTAAAGATTGTAAGTATGGCAGAAATATAGTTGAAGCATAAAGGTGATCAACTGGTTTCTCAAAAAATCCTTGTATTTGATCAGCATGCAAATCCATAGTTATTATTCTGGTTGCGCCAGCGGTCTCAATCATTTTTGCTATTAATTTGGCAGCTATTGGTACTCTTGGTTTGTCTTTTCTATCTTGTCGAGCCCATCCAAAATAAGGAATAACGGCAGTGATGTGGCGAGCAGAAGCTCTTTTAGCGGCATCGAGCATGAGTAAAAGCTCCATTAGATTCTCTGGTCCTGGATTTGTAGAACAAATAATGAATATACGCTTTCCACGTATCGATTCCTCATAAGATGGTTGGAATTCACCGTCACTATATTTTGAAGTAATTACACTGCCAAGCTCTTCTCCAAATGCTTTTGCAATATTTTTACCAAGAACTCTTGAATTATCACAAACAAAAATTTTTGGATTTAAATTTCCTTTGGACATCTTATTTTAGTTTTAAAAAGCCTAATTTTATCGAGTGGCAAATTTATGAATTTATTTGAACTGTAAAAGTATAATTCAAACAATTTTAAATTACAAAAAAAATAAATTTTATAGTTTTGCTACAATTTTTTGCTCAAGTGGCGGAATTGGTAGACGCGCTGGATTCAAAATCCAGTTTCTTCGGAAGTGTGGGTTCGATTCCCACCTTGAGTACACACCGGGATAAATCTTCTTTTTTAAGATCTATCCCTTTTTTATTTTTTTATTAATCGTTTTATAAATGTTTTTGTAGGAGTTACAATGCTTATCATGTAAAACCCAGCTTTTAATGCAGAAATATCCAACTGCGTCTTAAAGCCATGTACAGAAATTTTATTTAAAACTATTTTGCCTGTGGGATCAATAACTGAAATACATTCAATAGAGTCAAGATCTTTAAGTTCTATGTGAAAAATGTTAGAAGTTGGGTTTGGATAAAACTTATTAATTTCGGTATTTATATTAATTCCTAGTGAATTACAGGTAGAATTTCCATTAATGCTGTAGTTGGAAACAAAATTCCATATTTCCTGAGTGGCGTTTATATCCATGTTCCCAAAACTTCCTGGCCAATCATGACCCCCACCAATGACTTTAAGTTCCTCAACGTATTTACATCCATCACTAGTTGACCATGAATGTCTCTCAACAATTGATCCATCGAATGGATCTATATCGGGAACATCTAATACACTAGCCGCTAATTCACAGTTATTGTAATTAGCCCAAAAGCTATGCATTTCTTGAGCTGAAATCCAATATTCAACTCCAAAGGCTGTTAGGCCTTCATACAATGAAATTGGATCATCAGTTCCAAGAATTGTAATGATCCCCGTTGGATGAACTGGGTTACAAATGTTATGAATACTAGTCAAAGTAGTCCTGGCTACAACACCAATTGCTGCTATTTTTTCATTCAATCTACATGCTAGTGACAAAGCAAACCCTCCCCCGTGAGAATAACCACAAGCATAAATACGACTTTCATCAATTTGATAATTTTCAGCAATTGAATCAATTAAAGCTTCAATAAAAAAAACATCATCAACATCAGTTGGTTCTTTGTGAATCCAAAGATTGCCTCCATCGTCATTAGGGTCTGGTAAGGCCTGAGGGTAAACTGCTATAAAATTTTCAGATTCAGCCAGCTCGCTGAGGTCATTTATTAAAATATTTTCTTGAATATTTCCTCCACCGCCGTGAAAACTAAATATTAATGGGACTGGAGTTAGACCGTCATAACTTGAAGGAATATATATCACGTACTCGCGCTCGATGTTATCGTACAACAAGTTTTGATTAAAAAAAGTTTGTGATAGACATAGATTTATTTGCAAAGCAAAAATTATAAACAAAAATCTTTTCAAAATTAAAAATCAAATAAAAATTAAAATACAAAAGTAAACCATGAATAGATTCAATACAAAAAAATAATTAAAATTAATGTGAATTAATTAAAAGATGTAACTGTAAACCACGCTAGACTAAACTTAATCTTTCCAATAGCTGTAATGTGTCCCCGATAAAGAAATAAATATTTTAAATTATATATATTTGATATCTAATTTGAGATAAATGAAAATTATTTCTTTAAAACCTGACGTTTTCGGTGCAATAGCTAGCACTCTTTGCTATTTACACTGTTTACTAACGCCAATAATTTTCCTTTCAACATCAACTAACTTAAATCTATATTCTTCAACTCCAATATGGTGGAACGAATTAGATTTTATTTTCATAAGCATTTCCTTTTTCGCCATTTATAAATCTAACAAAACAACATCAAAAAAGTTTATGAAATATTTGTTGTGGTTTGGATGGTTACTCCTATTTAGCTTGATAATTAATGAGAAAATTTCATTAGTCTCACTACCAGGGTATTTAAAAGATATTTCCGCTATTGGCCTTGCTGTTCTTCATATCTACAACTTGAACTACTGTCAATGCAAAAATGATAATTGTTGCGCCTAAATGTCATTAATCATTAGTTTCTTAAGTCCTTGAGGGTGTTTCTTTTTACTACACGTAGGTATTTTTCTCTCTTTTTATTTGAAACAAAAGGGACAGACCAAAACTGATTTGTTTTTGTGAACAAAGATAGTCTCCAACCAAAAACAAATGTATAAACACCCATAACTAACCTCAATTTAACAGAATTTAAATAAAGAGTTAAAACTGGTAAAGCTGGAGCTCCATGAGTTATATAAGTTCTAAGCTTTTTATTTCTCAAAAAAGGTTTTGGGTATGCGTATATTTTAGTAATATTAACAAATTTGTATGCGAATCCAGGGGTAAATACCTCATCAAAAAATATCTCCATTCGAGGAGTTAACCTAAACCACCAAACAGGGGATATTATAAAAATTTTATCAGACCAAGTAACATTAGATTTATAAGTGTCAATTATGGCATTCCGCGGACGAGTAAAACTATCGCGATACAGGTCAATAACCCTTAGCTCCTGATCAGATTCTTCAATGCATTCCTTGATAGTCTTGTAAATACCATTATAGCAAAAAGAATTTTTATCCGGATGAGCAATTATTACAAGGTTTTTCATTGTCGTTAGGAATTTTTAGAATAATCTTAGCTAAATTATAACTTTAAATTGTGTAAATTTTAAAAATATTAATAAATCATTGTTAAATGTTAAAAATTGCATACAACAAACTTTACAATCATCCCTTAGAAAAAAATCACAGGTTTCCCATGTTAAAATATGAACTAATTCCTGAGCAACTTATCAGAAAAAATATTTGCTCGTCAATTAACTTTTTTTCAAACTCTGAAATTAAAAAGAGAGATGCTATCTTAACACACGATGAACTATATTATGACGAATTAATTAATTTATCCCTTTCTAAACATGACAAAAGACTTATTGGTTTTCCATTAACTAACGACCTTGTAAAGCGAGAAAAAATAATTGCACAAGGAACTATAAAAAATACTAGTTATGCTTTAGAATATGGTATTTCAATGAATATTGCAGGAGGGACACATCATGCCTTCAAATCAAAACCGGGGGCATTTTGTATGCTTAACGATCAGGCTATAGCGACAAATTTTCTTATCGAAAATAAAATTTGTAATCGTATTATGATTATTGATCTAGATGTACATCAAGGCAATGGAACTGCTTCAATATTTGAAAATGAAAACTCTATTTTTACAGTATCATTTCATGGTAAAAAAAATTATCCCTTTCTAAAAGAAAATAGCAATTTCGATTTAGAATTCGATGACGGAACTGGAGACAAGGAGTATTTAAGAGAATTAAGAGAGAAAATCCCAAGATTAATTGATGATTTTGAACCTGAATTTATATTTTATTTAGCAGGAGTTGACGTATTAAAAAATGATAAACTAGGTAGGCTATCACTCTCTATTGAGGGTTGCAAGGAAAGAGATAGGTTCATACTAAACTTGTGTAAAACAAATAATATACCTGTCCAAGTCAGCATGGGAGGAGGTTATTCAATTCATCTAAAAGAAATTATAGATGCACATTCAAATACGTTCGAGCTAGCGCAAGAAATATACTTTTGATTTTTACAGTACTCTCCAGTCTGGATTTAATGAATCATTAGACGTTTAAAAAAATTAGAATATAAAAATTTAAAGAGAGATATTTTTCAATTAACATATCTCATTATTGTTTGTACAAACTTAATATTTTATTTTTGATCACACCCAAATTCATTATTTCTTAGGCAATTTAGGGTTGAATTGCCTGATATATTAAAAATCTTATATTTGCATGAATTTCAATTTATTAGATTTAAATTAAATTATGATTTTAGAGTTTTTAATAATAATTGTATACTCAACTGCTCTCATATTAATTTTTATGTATGCTTTGGCACAATTAAATTTATTATTAAACTATCTAAGCGCAAAAAAAAATTCTTGTAATTCTCCAAAGTTTGATTTATCTAATCCTAATGAGACTCCCAAAGTAACGGTTCAATTACCCGTCTTTAATGAGTTATATGTTATGGAACGATTACTAGATAACATAGTTGAATTAGACTATCCTAAAGATAAACTTGAAATTCAAGTTCTTGATGACTCAACTGACGAATCTGTGGATTCAACAGCCACTCAGATAAAATCTTTGCAAAAAAAGGGGATTGATATTTGTCACATTCGAAGAAAAAATAGAACGGGTTTCAAAGCAGGTGCACTAAAAGAGGGATTAGAAATTGCCAAAGGTGAATTTATCGCAATTTTTGATGCAGATTTTCTTCCCGGCAAAGATTGGTTGAAACGCACTATTCCTTTTTTTAAAGACGCTAAAATCGGAGTTGTACAAACTAGATGGAGTCACATAAATCGAGATTACTCTATATTGACTAGGGTTCAAGCTTTTGCGCTTGATGCCCACTTTACCTTAGAACAGGTTGGTAGAAACTCAAAAGGCCATTTTATGAATTTTAATGGTACTGCAGGCATATGGCGTAAAAAATGCATTATTGACTCAGGAAATTGGGAAGGCGATACTCTAACAGAGGACCTAGACTTAAGCTACAGAGCTCAATTGAAAGATTGGAAGTTTAAATATTTAGAGAACGTTGAAACTCCTTCAGAGCTACCAGTTGTAATTAGTGCCGCGAGATCTCAACAATTTAGGTGGAATAAGGGTGGTGCTGAAAACTTTAGAAAAATGATTGGTAGGGTGTTCGCTAGCAAAAATCTATCTTTAAAAACTAAATTACATGGAATGCTGCATTTATTAAATAGCACCATGTTTCTTAACATTTTGATTGTTGCAATTTTAAGTATTCCAATGCTGTACATCAAAAACGAATATTATCATTTGAGAACATATTTCTACATAATGAGTTTCTTTGTTATAAGTACTTTGATATTTTTTATATGCTATTGGTATATGTATAAAAAATCACACGGTAATACGTTTAAAGACTTTGTGCAATATTCAATTTTATTTTTTACATTTTTCGCTATTGCAATGGGATTTTCACTCCACAACTCAATTGCTGTCATTGAGGGCCACATAGGAAAAAGAAGTGAATTTGTAAGAACACCAAAGTTTAATATCAGCTCTATAACAGATAGCTGGAAAGAAAACAAATATATAAAGAGAAAACCCTCATTAAATATAATCCTAGAGGGTCTTTTAATGATATACTTCGCATTCGGGATGTACAGCGCATTTATAGTAGGTGACCAAGGTGGTGATTTTGGACTTTTCCCCTTTCATTTGATGTTGTTTGCAGGTTTCGGTTATGTTTTTTTTAATTCAATTAAACGCAGAACATAATATGTTTTGATCTGATCTAATCAAAGCATCATAAGTTGGCTCAATTCAATTTTTGATAGATGTTTCCATTTTCCCCTTGGAAGATCTTTTTTTGTCAACGGTCCAATAGTTACGCAGTCAAGACTACGGATTTTATATTTTAATTCTATAAAAAAATTTTTTATTAGTTGAATATCAAAAGAATTAAGTTGTAAACCTACCTCGTCTTTCTTTGATCCCTCAACATAACTAATTTCTGGAATTTTAATCAATTGTCCCTTTAAATTTAAACCATTGCTTAATTCATCAAAATGTTTTGGTTTTAATGGTCTATCAAGTTTGACATGAAATAAACATTTTATAATAGCCTTGGGGTTACTAAACTTAGATTGCAATATGTGGTCATTACTTAATAATAGTAAACCAGAGGAGTCCCTGCCATGATTTCCGTATGACTCAATATTTGAAAAAGAAAATTTTGATAACAGCTTCAAAATAGATCGGCCTCTTCCTTCACTTGATCTCACAGACCAGCCCTTAGGCTTATTTACCAATATATAGATCTTTTTTTGAGGTCGTACTATTGATCCATCAAAGCGTACATCATCATCTATACTCACCTTTAATCCCATCTTCGTAACTATCTTACCGTTTACAGATACATTCCCAATACTTATGTGAAGGTCCGCTTCCCTTCTGGAGCAAATACCCGAGCTAGAAATAAACTTATTTAACCTTATTAGTTTGGATTTAGATTTATTTTCAGTCATGGAAGTATATTAATGTCGTTTAAAATGATATTTTGTTTAAAACTAAACTCGGGTCGAGAAGTACAATACTAAGAACTCCAATAAAAATCAACAATTTTAAAAAATTTTGAATTAAGTTAAAGTCCCTTTGATCTTTCGCCTTGCGAAGAAGAAAAAAAATAAAAATTAAATAAACTGAAGAGCCAATAAAAAAAATATTCATTTTGCGAAGTTCAAAAAAATAAATCAATATGAATGAAACTAAACAATTAATTGAAATTAAAATACTTACTACTTTCTTAGTGTAAAACTCACCATAGAGCACTGGGACTGTTTTATAGTTTAATGTAAGATCACCTTTAATATTTATTAATGATTTGAGAAGCTCTCTTATCGCTAAAACTAAAAACAAGTAAAATCCAAATACAAAAATTAATGCATTATAATTTTTGAAATAGAGCAGAATGGCAAAAAAGGGAGTAATCGATAACAGAGCCGAAGTTAAATTACCAATAAGTGGTAACTTTTTTATTTTATGTGAATAAAACCATATAAAAAATATGTAGGATAAAAAAAAAGCTACTGCTCTTATTGAAATAAAACTTGACAAAAACACTACCGAAAAGTTAAGTGTAATATATACCCAGAACTTAGTCTTTTGGCTAACAATGTGATCAATCATCAATTTTTGAGGTCGATTTATTAAATCTTTTTCTTGATCGTAAAAATTATTAGCAATATATCCAGAAGCAATAGCCCCCACTGTACAAAAAACAATAATTAGTAGCGTGGTATCAGTTAAAACATCGTAAGGATTGTCCTGGTGTGCTAGAATGAAAATGGATGTTAAATATTGTGCTAGAACAATCAAAAAAATATTGGGGATACGTACCACAGAGAAAAGGCTAAGTACTTTCAGCAATGTTTTTTTTGAATCAAAATACATGTTAAAAATTTAGAAAGTGTAAACAATCTCAAGTTTGAAAGCTGATAATGCCTTTTTAGCTCTTTCTAAATTTTCAGTGAAACCAAGGATATAACCACCCCCACCCGAGCCGCAAAGTTTTAAATAGTAAGCATTGGATTCGATTCCGGAGGCCCAAATTTGATGAAATTTCTTAGGAATCATAGGTTTAAAATTATTTAAAACAACCTTAGATAATTGCTTGGTATTTTTAAATAACGATTTTATGTCACCATTTAAAAAATTATCAACACAAGAATCGGTGTACTTAATAAATTGTCCATAAAGCATCTTTCGAAAGCCTTCTTCTTTCATTTTGTCCATAAAAATCTGTACCATTGGTGCAGTTTCACCAACTTTACCACTATCAAGCAAAAAGACGGCACCAGTTCCTTGGAGGTTTTGACTTGGAATTCCTGTAGCTTCAATTTCATTTTTCGACGAGATAAGGATCGGTAAACTCAAATAACTATTAAGCGGGTCAAGTCCAGAAGACTTACCGTGAAAGAAAGATTCCATTTCAGCAAAAATATCCTTAAGCCTTATAAGTTTATCACGAGTTAGGTTCTCTAAGACAGTAATTTTTTCTTCAGCATAAGAGTCGTACACTGCTGCCACTAATGCCCCACTACTTCCAACACCATATCCCATTGGTATTGATGAGTCAAAATAAAGACCTCTTGACAGATCATTAGCCATTTTCTTTACATTAAACACAACAAGTTCTTTTTTTAAGTTAAATAAAAAACTAAAATAATCCTTCAACTTATTGTTAGATTTCTTAGAGTGAGGTGTGTGTTTTTTAGAATACTTCAAGGCACCATTATATGAATTATATGGAATTGAAAGACCTTTAGAGTCCTTTATTATACCATATTCACCAAATAACAATATTTTGGAATAGAAAAGCGGTCCTTTCATCTCTTAGTTGGAATATAACACTCAAATATACTAAATTCAAATAATTTTCACTCCTTCCCCTACACAGTCAGCTATAAATTGACCGTCTTGGCAATATTTTAATAGTTCTTTTTTAATAAAATTATCAATTGGCTTTTGAAAGGTTTTAGGGTATAAAATATGGACATTTGCTCCTGCATCCAAAGTAAAACACACTGGAATACTCGTTGATTTTCTAAACTCCCAAACTTTATTTATAATTTTTAATGTGTTGGGTCTCATTAAGATAAAATAAGGATCGCTACTCATCATCATAGCGTGAAGGGTTAAAGCCTCAAGCTCAACAATTTTAATAAATCCCATCAAGTCACCTGATTCCAAAGCACTAATTATTTGAGTTAGGCGATTGCTTGCCTGGATAAAACGTTGAGTTTTAAAATCATGATTATTCATCAGTTCATGACCGACAGAACTGCTCACAAGTTTTTGCCCTTTTTCAACTATTAAAATTGTATCTTGATAATTATTGTATACCTGATTTATTTCAATCGGTAATTTAATTCCATAAATATCAGAGCTTTCTTTAATTGAACTATGCTTACCCCAAAGGACCATTGGACCTTCAATGCTACGGCAAGCACTTCCCGAACCCAATCTAGACAAAAAAGAAGCTTTCCGCCTAATTTCATTCAAACTCATTTCTTGAGATAACTTTTGTTCAAGTTCGACAACACACGTGGCCAAAGCACTCATGCCTGAAGCAGATGAAGCGATTCCAGAACTGTGAGGAAAAGTATTAGTAGTATCGATTTTAAAATGATAGGAATTTAAAAAAGGGACATACTCGATTACACGATTAAAAAATTGAGAAATTTTTGGTTCAAACTCTTCTTTGGAATTTCCATCAAAAAATAATTCAAAAGAAATATCGTTGGTTGATTTTTTTTGATAGGTTAAAGTAGTCGTTGTATTACAATTGTCTAACGTAAAACTAATTGAAGGATTTAATGGTATTTGAATATCCTTTTTCCCCCAATATTTTATGAGAGCAATATTGCTTGGGGACTTGCATGTGATAGATCCATCTTCAATTTCATTATATATATTTCTGGTTTTGAATTTCTTTAGATCCATTAGAGAAAAAACTTACTAGACAAATATAATAACTTGGATTTGTTTTACACTTATGATGCAAAAAAAAGCGGCTAATAATTAAACCGCTTTTAAATAGTGCGGGCGGAGAGACTCGAACTCTCACACCTCGCGGCACTAGATCCTAAGTCTAGCGTGTCTACCAATTCCACCACGCCCGCTAACTTTTTTTTAAGGTTTCAAATATAAAAAATAGTTTATGAATTCAAAGTTATCTATGTGAAATTATTTGACAGTATTTCGTAATTTTGATAAAAATAATATTGAATGAAGGAACTCAAAAATTATATAAAAATACACGAGAAAAGATTTTTGGATGAACTTTTTTCGTTATTAAGGTTACCATCCGTAAGCGCTGATTCAAAACACAAAGAAGATACAATTGCAACTTCAAAATTTGTTGCTAAAAGTCTTCGTGATGCTGGTTGCGACCTTGTTGAAATATGCGAAACTAAAGGATACCCGATTGTATACGCTGAAAAGATAATTGACAAAGAGCTTCCCACAATATTAGTTTATGGCCACTATGATGTTCAACCTGCTGATCCACTTGACCTTTGGGACTCCAATCCGTTTGAGCCTGTAATAAAAAAAACGGAAATACACCCCGAGGGAGCAATTTTTGCTCGTGGTGCATGTGACGACAAAGGTCAAGTTTTCATGCACATCAAAGCCTTAGAATATATGACTTCAACTAATGAACTACCATGTAATATAAAATTTATGATTGAAGGAGAGGAAGAGGTTGGAAGCGAAAATCTAAGTCTTTTTGTAAACAGAAATGCTGAGAAATTAAAAAATGATGTTATTCTCATTTCAGATACTGGAATGATTTCGCAAGATACACCCTCAATAACAACAGGCCTTCGAGGGTTAAGTTACGTAGAGGTAGAAGTGACTGGTCCAAATCGAGACTTACATTCTGGAATTTATGGTGGTGCTGTGGCTAATCCAATTAATATATTATCAAAAATGATTGCTTCATTACATGACGAAAACAATCAAATTACGATTCCTGGTTTTTATGACAAAGTTTTAAATTTGAGTCAACAAGAAAGAGATGCAATGGCCGAGGCACCATTTTCACTAAAAGACTATAAAGAATCTCTAGGTATTGAAGAAGTCTATGGGGAAAAGGGCTACTCAACCAATGAAAGAAACGCCATACGCCCAACCTTGGATATTAACGGAATATGGGGCGGTTACACTGGAGAGGGGGCAAAAACTGTAATCCCCAGCAAAGCATTCGCTAAAATATCTATGCGTTTAGTACCAAATCAAAATCATCACGAAATCACCAAACTATTCCAAACACATTTTGAAAATATTGCTCCAAAAAGTGTATCTGTGAAAGTAACTCCACATCACGGTGGTCAAAGTTATATTACCCCTACTGACAATATTGGCTATCAAGCTGCATCAAAAGCATATGAAGCTACTTTTGGCAGAACACCAGTTCCACAACGCGGTGGTGGTAGTATTCCAATTGTTGCATTATTTGAAGAAGTATTGAAAAGTAAAACTATTATGATGGGATTTGGGCTTGACAGCGATGCAATTCATTCCCCTAACGAACACTTTGGCGTTTTTAATTTCATTAGAGGGATTGAAACAATACCCTTATTTTATAAATATTTTACAGAGATGAGTCAACATTGAATTAAAATGATGCTTAATTAATTTTATTTATATATTTTTTGTTATAAAGAATAATCTATATGGAACTAAAAATAAACTATTATATGTATTAAAAATAAAAAAACCCCAACTAAAAGTTGAGGTTAAAAATGTGGGCGCGAAGGGATTCGAACCCCTGACCCCCTGGGTGTAAACCAGGTGCTCTGAACCAACTGAGCTACGCGCCCTTTTCTCTGATTGCAAATATATATTAGTTTTTCTTTTGGAGAAAATTTTTGAAGAAAATTTAAATTACTTCTGATACCACAAAAGTACTGCCTCCTACAAAAATTAAATCGCTTTCTAAAGACTGACTTTTTGCAGCCATCAATGCGTCTCTAACGCTTAGATAAGCCTTTCCTCGATAATTTCTTTTAAAAAAAATATCTCTAAGTTGATTGGAGTCGATACCCCTTTCAATGTCGGGTTTACAAAAATAATAATAAGCCTGCCGTGGAAAAATAGAAACTAAATCTTCAACAAACTTGTCATTAACAAATCCAATTACCATATGTAGGTTTTGAAATTTTTCCTGCATTAGTTGACCTATTATCAAACTTAGTGCGTCCTTATTATGCGCTATATCACAAATAATTTTTGGCTTGTAAGAAATTATCTCCCAACGACCTCTAATGCCAGTCAAATTTTCAACATTCATGAGACCATTTTTTATATTGTTCTCGCTTATTATATATCCTCTATTTTTAAGAACTTTAATTGTTTGTAAAACTGTTTTAATATTTGATTTTTGATAGACTCCAGATAAACTACATGGTACTGTATTATCAATCAATTCATCTGCAAAGCTTATTTCACTGTCCATTTCTCTAGCTTTTTCTAAAAAAACAGCCCTTGTTGAACTTTGAGATTGACCTATTACTACGGGAACACATTTTTTTATAATACCTGCNTTNTCTCTNGCAATTTTCTCTAAACTNTTNCCTAAAAATTTCATGTGGTCTAAACNAATATTAGTAATTACTGAAACNTCNGGAAAAATTATATTTGTTGAGTCTAAACGCCCACCCATACCTACTTCAATAACTGCAATATCAACCCCTTTTCTTGAAAAATATTGAAAGGCCAAGCCNACTGTCATTTCAAAAAAAGAAAGTTGATTTTTCTCTAAAAAAAATCGGTTTTCATTGATAAATTCNACTANNGAGNTCAATGATATTTTTTTTCCATTTACTCTNACACGTTCTCTAAAGTCCTTNAGGTGAGGAGANGTATACAAACCAACATTGTAGCCTGCATCAATCAAAATAGCAGCTATCATATGTGAAGTTGACCCTTTCCCATTAGTGCCAGCCACATGAACTGATTTAAAAGATTTCTCTGGGTGTTTTAAATGTTTTGCCAATAATTTAGTTCGTGATAANTCCTTTTTATATGCAANAGCCCCTTGCCTTTGATACATTGGTAACTTAGAAAACATCCACTTTTTTACTGCTTTGTAATCCATTACTTATAAAATTAAAGAATAATCAAAGCATCGTTCTTGTGAAGAAAAATACTAGCGCACCACTTAAAAAGCCTATCAATGCTAACCAACTTATNTTTTTTAAATACCAAAAGAAATTAATTCGCTCCATTCCCATGGCAACGACCCCTGCTGCAGAACCAATAATCAACATNCTNCCACCTGTTCCAGCNGAATAAGCAATAAAATGCCAAAGAATATTATNCGTTGGCTCAGCGAACATCCCTAGAGATGCAGCAACTAATGGTACATTATCTATAATGGCAGATCCAATACCTAATAAAATAACNACAAGATCTGAAATTGCAGTTCCTGCGACCTCNGTTCCTATATTTGGCATNGTNTCTTTGAGGAAATTCGCAAACCCAAATAATATTCCAAGAGACTCTAAAGCAGCAACTGCCATCAAAATTCCTAAGAAAAATAAGATGCTGGGTAACTCAATTTTAGATAATGAATGATGNACAGGGCTAGAATGACCATTCTTATCTAATCCCGTTAAACTAAATTGTGAACGGCTATATATCTCAGCAAAAATGGCAACTATTCCAAGCGAAAGCATCATTCCTACATAAGGTGGAAGGTGAGTGAACATCTTAAATACTGGTACAAAGACTATGGCAGACAAACCCAAATATAACATGATTGCACTGAACGGCCCTTGNCCGTCTTGTTTATCATCATCNACTTCAACTTCACCCTTGAAGACACTTAACCTAGATGCGAAGTATGTTGGAACAAGCATACATGCAAGAGAAGGGAGCAATAAATATCCAAAAAGATAGGGTGTTGTAACTTTATCTGCAATCCAAAGCATTGTTGTGGTAACATCGCCGATTGGAGAAAAGGCACCCCCTGCATTTGCTGATATAACAACTAATCCTGCGATCCAAANTCTAAATTTTTGATCACTTACAANTTTTTGTAATAGAGAAATCAAAACAATAGTTGCTGTTAAGTTGTCAATTATTGCAGACAATACAAAAGCTAGCCAGCAAAAAATCCACAATAGCTTTATCTTTTTCTTGGTTTGTATAAAACTTTTAATTGTAGAAAATCCATTGAAATATGCGATAATTTCAACAATGGTCATTGCTCCTAAAAGAAAAACTAAAATTTCAGCGGTCTTACCTAGGTGATGAAGAAGAGTTTCTTCTAAAAAATGCATTTTGTTGTCATGAGTCAAAGAAGCGAAGTCATCAACTAAACTGTGGTTAGAAGAATCGAACCATGTGGGAAAATTGTCAATGCCAATAGAAATACAAGCCCAACATATAGCCATCATTATCAAGGCTGGAACTAGTTTGTCAACCCTAAGGCTATGTTCCAGGGTAATCGCAAGGTATCCCAAAACAAAAACNACGATAATCAAGGCTTCCACAAGTAGTATGTTTTATAAGCAAAAGATAAATTATTTCACTTAANTTATACNAAGCAAATATATGAAAGATTTAAAGTTTAATTAACTANGAGGATAATAAATTTTACCGCTNCTATGATCATAGCTAGCNCCAGTNACACTAGAAAGACAATTCACNTCACCGCGAAGTCTTAAAACCCCTAACAATGCAAANATTAGAGCTTCCTTGTAGTTAATAAGCTCANCTTCTTGAAGAATAATATTTNTGCTTAAATTNTGTGAAATTCGTTNAACTAANAATGAATTAAAAACAGCTCCACCAGTAAATAATCCGTTATTNAAATTATTCCTTTTCAANACANNNCTAATTTGAATNGATATNTGCTCCACAAATGTCCTTAAAATTGATTTTGGNTCTAANGAAAANNTGGCTATTNTTGGAAAAATTTCTTNNNGNACCCATTCNATNCCCANNGACTTNGGAGGTTTCCTTTGATAANATTNACTTGAGTTTAGTAAATTAAGTAAGCTAAAATTGATTGAGCCTTCCCTTGAAAATTTACCGCCNNCATCAAATTCACAACCNAAAAAATTTGANTAAAAATTTAGAACTGTATTAACAGGACAAATATCAAAAGCGNTTCGCTTNTCGNTATTTTTAAAAGAAATATTAGCAAAACCGCCTAAATTAANACAAAAATCAAAGTCAGAAAATAATAATTCATCTCCCNCAGGNACNANTGGAGCNCCCTGACCNCCNAAAGCAACNTCTTGNGATCTAAAATCACATACTNTTNTCTCNTTAACAAANTTNGNAATTGANGGTAAATTTCCAATTTGNAAAGTGNCACCNTTTTCTGGCTCATGACGTANTGTATGCCCATGACTACACACTGCATCNAGGCTTTTAATNTTGTTTTGCTTTATAAAATTACAAATCGTATTGGCNAGATAATTTGTNTAATATTCATCAAGTTTTTTTAATTTNTCTNGAGCTTAAATTNNATGCTTNCTCAAGTCTTGATTTCATTTGNAANGAATANATNTTAGTTTCCGTTGCTAGTATCTTATAACTCCANACNTCCTTAATTGAAAATTTAACCCAACACAAATCAATNCCNTCCAANGAGGTTCCTGACATNACNCCAATAANATTATAATTATCTTTTTTCACTTANAATGTAANGNTTGAATTTTAAAGAAAGAAATTCCANACAANTCCAAAACGTATAACAAAATCACGATATGGATAATTAGGGGCTGAATAATAATTGTATCCNGTATAAGANGANTTGAAATGCTCAGCTTTTAAAAATAATCGAGTTTGTTGAATCTTAGCATTTATAAAAAAATCAANTCTAGGAAAGTTGCCNANNGATGTATCGTTTTGAATATAAAATTCAGCTAAAACCGGNTCATATGCATTCATACTATATTTGGTGAAATAGCTGAAGGTTAAACCAGTTTGTAAAAACAATGCCTTTTCAAAGAAATAATTTTCATAGTAAANGGTTTGTCTAGTATTTAATTGNGGAACATTTAATAATTCGTCACCATCCAGGACNTTCTGNAANAGAACTGTGTTATATAATCCAAAATTTCTAAATTTAAATTCTTTCTCATACTTAATGCGAANGTAATTAATAGTTCCATTATGCTGATAAGGCTTCACTCCCAAACCTTTATTTTCAAAATATAGATAGTTATTTATTGTNGAATAATCGGANGAAAGAANACCATACTTTTCTGANTCAACAGANAAGGAAAGTTGCTTGGTGTTTTCATTTCTAAAATCATTTTGCCAATTATAATTTAAGTAATCNCTTTGAANTAAACGATAATTAAAATCAGCGGGANTTGAATTAATATTTAATTTTATNAAACTNTTAAATCCNTCCCTAATTTTAAAATCTAGTNCTGCATTAAAAAAGTTTCCTTTATAATCTCCAAATAAATTAACTCCNAAATCAGAGCTNAAAATGAAATTTCCAATTTTATTTTTATAACTCCCCANAACAGATANAGCATTTTCCTTTAGTCTGTTAGTTATNGATTGTCCATCAATTATGACTAAAGAATTATAGCCATAATTGAACTGATCATAAGATAATNTCCCACTCAAAGTNCCCAATAAATTATTATTGTATAAAATATTGAATTCNCTATTAATGTGATTATAATTNCTTTGATCTNAAATGTTCGAACTGACAAATGAGTCNCCAAAGAAAACTGAATTTCTGTCTTGTAAATAGGTNTAAGATTTATCTTCGATCATGAAAAAATTTTCTAATTTAATTCCATTATTNCCCAATGAATCTTTTGGCTTTAATTGATAAGATTGATCAAAATAAAAGCGTCGNCCTTTGAGNTTATTTTCAGCATCTTCAAAAAGTGGNTCAAATAAAGACCTNTCANAAAACTCAGAATTTCCGTTTTCAAACTCCAAAATTTGCTCATCCGANAGACCNCCATTTTCTTGGTTTATTATTTCCTGGTCTACAAAATGTGTCCTCAAATGATATCGCTTATTTTTGGTGTTATANCTAGTAGTAAATCTAAAATTTCTNCTTGANGACAAAATATGCTGATATTTNCCAAGAGATCGCATCCCTTTATATGCAATTGAAAAATTAANTTGACTAGAAGTNTTTACNGTAAAAAAAGCATCCAATAATTGACCTTGAACAAAATTAGATTTAAACATTAACTCAGTTAGAGGGGTTGGGACGTTGTAATAATTGATATCAGCTGCTTCCATGTAATTATAGTGTTTGGCTTTTGATCCAAAGTCAGGTTTAATAACAGTCCTAAAAAAATTTTCACTTAAACTATTGAAAGTTTGGCCCATATTATTGAAGGGTAAAAGGTTAAANTAATCCCTNCTNAAATAATTAAATTTATATTCTTTGCTTATNGACANAGTCGTATCNAAGTAAATCGTATCATAGTCACGNGATATAATTTTATAATCTTGAATTTTAGCATTCAAATTTTTAGCAACTTTTCTTGAGCTGGTATTTGATAAAGTATCGTCGAATATTGCCNTTTTACTACCCCTGCNTTTAGCGCTTCCNTCTAANGTCTTTAAGTTTCGCTGTCCAAATGAATTAATTGAGAAAACAAAAAAAACAACTAAAACAATATATTTGTTCAACATTTCTNGACTAAGTAATTGAATAATTCAAATTTAGGAAATAATTAGGTATTTTAATTTTCAAAAAAAAATAAATAGAAGTCAAATNTTTTATTGNAAATAAATGNTGAAGAAGAGTGTAACTAAAAAAAAANATGAATGTGGAACAGATGAAGCTGGTAGAGGATCTCTTGCAGGTCCTGTAACCGCTGCAGCAGTTATTCTTCCAAATGGCTTTAAAAACAAATGGATAACTGATTCTAANAAACTTTCACCTAATAAACGAAATGATTTANGCAAAATAATATTAAATGAAGCTGTCAGTTATGGAGTATTTCATGTCACTTGTCAAGAAATAGATNAGTTTAATATTTTAAATGCTTCAATTCATGCCATGCACAAAGCAATTGATCAACTANCAAAGGTAAACTTTATAGCTGTTGACGGCAACAAGTTTAAAAAATATCATGACATTCCTTTCAAAACAATTATCAAGGGTGATANTAAATATTTAAATATTGCTGCTGCCTCAATCCTAGCTAAAACCTTCAGAGATGACCTTATGAAAAAAATTCATTGTGAATTCCCAATGTATAATTGGTGGGAAAACAAAGGATACCCAACAAAAGAACACAAGCTAGCGATAACAAAATATGGCCCATCTAAATATCATAGAAAATCTTTTAAATTATTTACAGAGCAATTAAATTTTGAATTTTAATTTTATATTTGTTTNAGACAATATCCNNAGNAATTGAAAAATCTAANATTTTTATTTCTTGCTATTCTTTTGTCCTTTGGATGTNAAAAAAACAGGCAAAACAATGCTTTAATTACTGATTTTATCCCTNTTGATTCAAAACTTGTATTAAAAATAAATTCAATAAATAGTTTTAAATCAGCTTTAAAAAGTAATCCTCTTCTNNAAAAGANNAGTATAAANTCNNTGATTGANAATAANCTTGGTTCAATTGACAGCTTAGATATTTCTGGTCCNCTGTTAATATGCTCAAATTTTGACGAAAATAGTTACACTTTCATTGCAAAACAAAAACATGTGAAAAACAAATATCTGTTNGCCTCAAAATACATAAAAGACAGTGTTTGGGTGTTTGATTCCTCACAAAAAGGTNTAAATGAGAGCTTTCAAAACTTAAATCATCCATTCATAAGTTTTTCAAAGATAATTAAAGATGATGCTACATTTTCAATATATCATGAACCAAGTGATTCCTTAAAAAGAGAATTTTTACTAATGGATAACTTTATGGNGAACATATCCGTCACACCAACTAAAATTTCCTTCAACGGGATTTACACTGATTCAAAGTGGTCAAAATTATTTTATAATACCAATCCGAAATCCGTTAACTTAGATGAAATTTCCTCTTCACAAGATCTTAAAATATACACCTTTTCTAGCTTTGAAAATTTTTTTAGTAATATAGAGAAGATAGATACTACAGTTGTATGTACTGAACTTTCAAAAAACTTGCTTAGTACTACTAATGAAATTGGTTTGATAAAAACTCCATTTGGAAATGCCATTGCCTTACACTCAATTGACATTAGGACAACTAAAGACGCACTCAGTANTAGCGATAAGANTCCAGAATTNTATAGATCCACCCCAATTTTTCAGTTTGAAAATAGTCTNNTTTTNANATCTACNTTTGGTTNTCTTTTTGAAAATATTAGTGCCTCTTATTATTCAATTTTAGATGACTTCGTAATCTTNTCGGNAANCAAGANCGTTCTTGAAGAAATTATTTCAANTTTTGTAAACCAAAAAACTCTAATAAAAAATATCAATTATGTAAANNTAACAAATGAACTGAGTGACGAAGTATCTTATCAACAAANATTTAGCNCAAAGGGTTTAATTGATTTGACAAANAAATTTATTAAAAATACAATTTCGCAAGAAGACCTGAGCNAATATCAAAACTCAAGTTTTCAAATTGTTAAAGACGATAATGTTGTGCATATCAATGGATTATTACAACAGTTTANNCCTGTTGACAAAACTAAAAGTATAGACGAAATATTCAATATCAAATTAGACAATAAACTTATAAGTAGTCCTCAATTTATATTCAATCATCAGTCCAATGAAAAAGAGATCATAATTCAAGATGTAGAAAATAATTTGTATTTAATTTCTAATAAAGGTGAAATACGCTGGAGAAAAAAGATTTCAGGTCCAATATTAGGCAAAATTCAACAGATAGATTTATANAAAAACGGNAATCTTCAGATGGCATTTGTTACAAAAAACAAACTACATATAATTAATATTTTAGGTGAATCTGTCGGAAATTTTCCTTANAAATTTCAAAATAANATAACAAAGCCTTTAGCTATATTCGACTATGACAATAATAATAATTATAGATTTTTAATTGTGCAAAACACAGATTTGATAATGTNTGACGGAAGAGGTAAGAGAGTAAAAGGGTTTAAATATAATAGTTCAGAAAAAATAAATTCAATCCCAAAGCACATTCGACACAAAAACAAGGATTACATTATTTTTAAAAAAGGAAAAAAAATTGAGATTTTAAACCGACGTGGTCAAAAAAGAATAAATGTATTGGAAAATATTGAATTCTCTNACCTAGATATATTTCTTTACAAAAATATGTTTAGTACAATAGATCTAAACAACAACNTAGTTCAAGTTGATATGAGTGGTAATATATTTAAAAGATCTTTACAAATTGAACCCAATTCAAATATTATNTTTAGCGAAAAAATTATTTTGTCGTACTGGGATAATTACTTAAAAATTGGAGANAATAAAATCACCTTAGACTTTGGCGACTACGGCAAACCAGTTCTTTTTGATATTAATGATAAAATATATATTTCAATTAATGATCGGCAATCAAATAAAATTTGGATGTTTGATGAACTAGGAAATATTATACCAGGTTTCCCATTATACGGAAATTCANCCATAGATTTGACAAATGCTAACGAAGATGAATATTTAGAATTTGTAACTAAAAGTATTGAATCTGAAATAATCTTTTATAGATTATATTGATTTAGCTTGAAAAAGATGTAAAAAGTTCTTTAATATATCCTCTTTGATAGAGCCTTCATCAATGAAGTCTGNATTTAACTCAGCCCGCATAGATGTTACTGATTTACCACGGATGCCACAGGGAATAATATTATTAAAATAACTTAAATCAGTATTTACATTAAGAGCAAATCCATGCATTGTCACCCAGCGACTAGCGCGTACTCCTAAAGCGCAAATCTTTCTGGCTGAATTGGTGCCGGTACCTATCCAAACGCCNGATTCNCCTTGACTTCTTTCACCAACTATACCATAATNAGCTAATGTCANAATGATTGTCTCTTCAAGCATTCTAAGATATTTNTGNATATCAGTAAAAAAATTATCCATATCTAAAATAGGATAACCTACAATTTGACCNGGTCCATGATATGTGATATCGCCGCCTCTGTTTGTTTTATAATAATTAGCGCCCTTATTATGCAATTGTTCTTTATTAATTAANAGATTTGAAAATTCACCACTTTTCCCAAGAGTGTANACATGAGGATGAGTAACAAATATTAAATGATTAGGAGTTGGATAATTACTATCATTTTTTCTGTTATTAACTTTAATTTCTAAAGTTTTATTAAACAATGATTCCTGAAAATCCCANGTTTCTTTGTAATCTTTCAAGCCCAAATTATGAATTTTAATTTCTTTATTCATTAAAGCAAAAATACATCAAATTCGTTTAAAGTTNTGAATTTTAACCTCNACTATTGGAATCCAATTCAGAGTCATTATCTTTGTTTATAATTCAAGACAAATAGATNATGGCACAGCTATCAGAACATGAACTTATNAGACGTGAAAAATTATCTAAATTNATAGCTCTTGGAGTAAACCCATACCCNGCTGAACTNTTCTCTGTTAGTCACAATAGCGAGCAAATAAAATTAGACTTCAAAAAAGGTGAAAAAGTTACTATTGCTGGACGTCTAATGCGAAAAAAAATTCAAGGAAACGCAGCATTTGCAGAACTACAAGATAGCTACGGTCGCATACAATTATATTTCAATCGCGACGAAATTTGTNTANGTGANNACAAATCAAAATACAATGATATTTTTAAAAAATTAATTGACCTAGGTGATTTTTTAGGAGTAGAAGGTGAATTATTTACTACAAAAGTTGGTGAAAAAACTATACTTATTAAAAACTTTACNCTTCTTNGCAAAGCACTCAAACCTCTGCCGCTTCCAAAAACTGATAATGAAGGAAATACATATNACGAATTTATTGATTCTGAAACTCGNTACAGACAACGATATGCTGATTTGGCTGTTAATCCGAATGTAAAAAAAGTTTTTGAAAAAAGATCAAAACTATTCAATGCAATGAGAAACTTTCTCACTNATGCAGGATATTTCGAAGTTGAAACTCCAATTTTACAACCAATTCCCGGTGGTGCTTCTGCAAGACCTTTCGTGACTCACCACAATACACTAGATATTGAAATGTANATGCGTATAGCTTGCGAGTTATATCTCAAGAAATTAATCGTTGGTGGATTTGATGGCGTTTACGAATTTGCTAAAACATTCCGAAATGAAGGAATGGATAGAACCCATAATCCAGAATTTACAATGATGGAAATATATGTTGCTTATAAAGACTATACATGGATGATGGANTTTTGCGAAAAACTTATTGAATTTTGTGCAATTAAGGTAAACGGAACAACAAAATCAAGCTTTGGAAAAAATATAATTGATTTTAAAGCACCATATGCGAGAGTGACTATTACGGACTCAATTAAAATTCATACTGGATTTGATATATCCAAAAAATCAGAGAATGAAATTCGCGAAGCAGCAAAATCTATGGGTATCCAAACTGATATTTCAATGGGTAAAGGAAAACTAATTGATCAAATTTTTAGTGAAAAATGTGAAAGTAAGTATATACAACCAACATACATTACCGATTACCCAAAAGAAATGAGCCCACTTACAAAGGAACATCGATCNAATCCAAACCTGACGGAAAGATTTGAACTTATAGTTTGCGGAAAAGAGCTAGCAAATGCTTACTCAGAACTAAATGATCCCATTGACCAAAGAAAACGTTTTGAAAATCAATTAGAACTTTCGGCNCGGGGAGATAATGAGGCAGCTAAATATATTGATGAAGACTTTTTAAGAGCTTTAGAATATGGAATGCCCCCTACTGCTGGAATGGGCATTGGAATGGATAGGTTAGTAATGTTTTTAACTGATAATTTATCTATTCAAGAGGTTCTGTTCTTTCCACAAATGAAACCGGAAAAGCAGGATCTTGATTTAACAGAAAATGAAAAAATAATTTATTCAATTCTTAAGAACAAAAAAACAATGAATTTAAGCGAATTAAAGACTCAAGCAGGGCTAAGTAACAAAAAATGGGATAAAGGAATAAAAGGACTAACAAAAAATAGACTTGCCAGGGTAGAAAAAATAGATGATGAGTTATATGTAAGCCTACTTTAAATCTAAATTCTTAGCAAATTTATTGTGGATCCATAAAATTGTAAGCCCAAAAATAATAGCGGCCAAAATCAAGATATTATTCAAAACGCCGTCAACTGTGAAAGACATTCTAATTAGTATAGTTGAAATTATGAATCCAGAATTTCGAATTACTTTGTGAAATTTATCAGTGTAGAAAAAGGTAACTAATAATAGAAGAACGTCTACAATTATTAAAACAGCAAAAAATTCATCAAAAAACAAACTGTTCACATCAGTTATATCAGCTGAAATATTTTTTGGAATTGTTGTGGTTAGCCAGCTACCAAAAGTAAATATACCTATACAAATAAAAATGGGTACTAATGCAGCAGCCATGACTTTCTTAATTTCAATGAACTGTTTCATATGATCAGGGTTGATATCCTTTGGTACATTCAATTTGTCTAAACTTTCTCTCAAATAAGAAAAAAGATATATTAAAAAGAATAATAATAAAGCAGTTATAATATCATACGTGAAGTTAATATCATATTTAATGTCAAACCAGTTTGATGAAACTTCTAAATTTGATAAATCCTTGAAAATGCGCCTAATAACAATTAGAGTTATAATTTCATATTGCTTGGTAATGTATGTTGTTATGGATCTCGGTAGATAGAATATTAGAAGATAAACCTCATAAATTAATATGAATGAAAAAGGTGTATAGATTGCAGCGATTGGGTTGTCAAAAAAATTTGATTCATCAAATAAAATAACAAAATTATAGCGTTTTAAATAGATTAAAGATAAATGTACAATAAAGCTTATTATCCCAATGAATAGTATAGTTTTTTCAAATTTTTGTTTGATCTTTTCAGATAATAAAAAATTATAAATTCTGTCTAAAACTAGTTTAACACTCATAATTAACTGTAAATGTGGGAATTACAAAGTTTTTGTTTGTCAAAGTTACAAAAAATAGTTTTTGAAAAAGTTAAATAATGTTAAGGTAAAATTCAATCAAAAGCTATACAAAACTTATAAAAAAATATTTTGAAATAAAAATTTACAATTAGTTGTGAGAATAAAGTTTTATAATGTTTTAAAATAATAGTGTTAAGTTAAAAAAGTATATTATGTATCATAAACTCTAATTTAAGAGCTGCTTTATTTCTTTTGCTTTTTCTTCATTAATGTCATAATTTTTCATTATAAATATTGATATAATGACACCAGAAATAGGTAAGAAAGTGTAGAATAATCGCATTCCTATAAGTGCTCTTTCAGTTACTTGGTCAGGATCAAATCCAACAAGCCAAAGAATAAATCCACTTAATAAGGCAGCGACACCAAATCCGAGTTTTACCATCCACCAATATACAGCACCTAAAACACCTTCTCTTCTTACTCCATTCTTCAATTCATCTAAATCACAAACATCGGCAGTCATTGACATCATTATTGTGAATAAGCTTCCTATGCCAAAAGAATGAAAAGGCAATGCAAATAAAAACATGTAAGGTTTGCCAGGAATAAACAAAAACCAAAATAAGATGTATCCAATTATTGAAATCGATTGAGATAGAATAAAAGCTTTCTTTTTGCCAATTCTTTTTGAAATAATAGTGATTAATGGAATAACTAGAAAGGATGTGATAAGTGCTCCAACTGAGCCATGAAGGGCTGGCCAGTTTCCAGCACTGGCAGGATCACTGTTAAATAAATAATGAACAATTATCAAAAAGGTAAATGCTGCTATCACTTGAAAAGAGTTAAAAATTAGAAATGTAGCAAAAGCTATTTTTTTAAATTGTTTGATTTTAAATGCTTCAAATGCTGAAGTGAAAATTCCTTTTATACTCTTACTAATATATCTTGAATTAATTGGTAGAAAATCTTTTCTTTCAAGGGACGATTTGCTTTTAATGAAAATTGCTGGAATAATCGCAAAAACAGTACACGGTATTGCTACCCAAATAGATAAATCCCTTACCCCTTGGCCTGCTCCTTCTGGAAACCAGGAGGGGTCATAGAGAATAACCCAAAACCATGGAGCAATTACCCATGCCCATTGCCCGATAAACTGAGCAATAGCCATAATCTGAGTTCTCTCATGAAAATCATCACTTATTTCGTATCCCATTGCCACATAAGGAACGCTAAAAATAGTTAAACCAAGGTAAAACAATAATGACCATGAAAAGAAATAAATGAAATTATATAAAATTCCGTCATCTTCATGTAATTGCCACATTGCAATATAAGCTAACCCCATTAATATTCCTCCAATGAAAACATATTGTCTTCTTCTCCCCCATTTAGATCTAGTATTATCAGATATAAAACCCATAATTGGATCTGTTACAGCATCAAAAATTCGTGGAGCAAATTGTATTATTCCCCAAAGAAGAGCAGCAAAACCAAGATCTTGAACTAGAACAATTATAAATACGCCTAAAGCTGCTGGAAACATTTGATTGGCTAACATGCCAAATCCAAAAGCTATTTTTTGCCCCAAAGATACTTTATTAGTTTTCATATAATTTTAGTATATCATTACATTATTTGTGGAACTGAATAGTCTGAATTGATTGAGCACTGATACCAATTCTTTTTTCAAATCCACTTCCTCTCAAAATAAATGTCTTTGGTTTATTTTGTTCGTTAAAGACAACTACTGTTGTTGAACTATCAGGGTTTACAGCAGCAGTTGCCATCAAACTTTCGTCAGAAACAGAAGTCCCTATAACCTTTGCCCCTGGCCTTATAAATTTACTAAAATGTGACATAATGTAATACAAAGGTGTATAATAAATCTGATCAGTTTTTATATCAACAATAATTGGTGCAATACACCAATTCTTGAACCAATTAGGTCCTCCTTGCCTATCCAATACCATATTCCAATCTACCCATCCATCAACCCAGTTATTTAAACATCCAATGATATCTCTCGCATATCGATTAACAGGTGCATATTTTGGATGTAAATACTTCTTTGATTCTTCTCTCCAATCATAACCCCAATCTGTTGCTTTTTTTTCCCAATACCAAGAATCATTCTCCCATACAGGAACCTCTGAATCAATACACGCTTCAGTTTGAATTAAATATTTATCTTGTGCTATTTGGTGAGCATACTGCAACTCATTAGGAAAATAATCATAAGTGCTTTCATACCAATGAATTGCAGTTCCATCAAAATAATTCGCAGATTTGTTCTTATTGTACATTACATCAACCCATTCTTTTAAGTCAGCTCGATTTTGATCATAACCTAAAATTACAATTTCACTACGACCTTTACTTTCTAACTTGGGGCCAAGGTAATTTTGAACAAAATTATCCATCTCTTTAGGACTAAAATGCATGCTATCCCAATTGTTGCCATTACCCAATGGTTCATTTTCAACTGTAAATCCCCAAATATCAATCCCTTGAGCTTCATATGCGTCAAGATATTTTAAAAAAAATAAAGCCCAGGTGTCATAATATTTTGGTAACAACTTACCGCCTACCCACGAATTATTATCCTTCATCCAAGGGGCTGCTGTCCATGGAGATGCAAGAATTTTAAAGCCCTCTTCAGAAATTTTTATAGCGTCTTTAATCATTGGAACAAGATCATCAAGATCTTCATTAATAGAAAAATAGTCTAAATTTTCATCTCCCGATACTGGAGTGTATGAATAATTTTGAAGAGAAAAATCACATGAGTTCATATGAGTTCTAGTTAATGAATAACTAGCTGCTTCTTTGCTAAAATATGATTTTAATACTTCAAATTTTTTAGCTTGACTCAGCTGATTCAGTAAATATGCTGATGATTCAGTGAATGCACCCCCAAAACCAGTAATCGTTTGAAACTCATTATCATAATTTAAAACTATTTCAGAAGTTTGACCAGTTAATTCGAAGTCTTTAATAAGGGTCAATTTGTTACCACTTTTGGAGGTTTCGTATACCTCAAATTTAATATTGGTGTTTTTACAACCAAGAGAAAAGAAATTGATTACTAATGCTGATAATATGATGAAGAGAAACTTGAAATTAATTATTAATATTTTACTCATTTTTCAAATTTAAATTTGGTGTATTTATCTTTTATTACTTTAAAAGCTAATTTTTTACGCCTATCAATATCTACAACACCCCAAAACTCCTCATTGGCAGTTCCGTCATAAGGAACACCACTTGTATTAGGTGCCCAACCCCCAATATCTTGTTCTTTTGGATTTCCGGATTTCCACCATCCATCAGTAAATGAAAAAATACAAAGCCCGTTGACGATATCCTTGTGATTGAATACAGCATCAATAATATTTCCATTTGCAACAGCTTGAGCCTCTTGATTTTTACCTTTTTTAAACCCAGAATTAGTAAAACTCATGTAACTGTCTGCTCCAGCTTCTGAAAGATATATAGGCTTAGAGCTTAAACTTTTCCATTGCTTAAAAATAGATTGAGGCTTATCCCAGCGATAAACATTGAGTCCCCAAATATCAAGCTCTGGAATTAATTTAACAAGTTCAATACTAGGTAAATCTCCATGAGCAGTAGAAACAGGGTGGTTTGGGTCTTCCCTTTTTGCTAAAATTACTGCGTTCTTTAATGCATTATACCAATTTTGTATATCATTTTCAAACCACTCGGGATGATAATTATATTCATTCCCAAATTCCCAAATTAAGATTGCTTTGTGACGCCTATATTTTGCAATATAATCTAAAAATGTACCAGTAAAAATATCATAAAAACCATTTTGATTATAGCCGAAACTAATTATTACTTTAATCCCTGCGTCTGCTATTTTGTCTAATATTTTCACATCGTCTATCGGCTCATATAGACGAATAGTGTTAATACCTGCCTCAGTCATTAATTCTAAATCCCTATCTATTGAACTAAAACTTCGTTTTAAATTTCCCTTAGAAACAGGATGGTAACAAATCCCTTTAATAAAGTAAGGCTCTTCATTAACATATATAGAATTCTTATTAATCTTGACAATATCCGTTTTTGGCAAAATCGATATTGGATTATTAAATAAAAAAAAAGGTAATATTAAACTTACAATTTGCAATTTTGAAATTTTATTTATTGAATTAAAAATTATCTATTTATTAACGTATACTGCTATTTTTTTAACTTTTGAAGTTCTTTTGAATATCTCATCAGAAATATTTAAATCTAATTTATTCCCTTTCAACTGTTTAGATTTACCATTGGAAAATTCAATTGAAATAGCTTCAGTCAAATTTATCTTATAGATAATAGGAACTTGACAAATTGTAAATGCTAAACTTCCAGCAGGCAAAACAATTCTCTGCTTTTTTGAATTAACATCATAATATTCGAAATCTTCAGGTTCGTTTAAAAACTCGGATTTTTTTAACATTGTAGGATTAAATCTTAAAACACCATTTTCTACAAAAATTCCTAATTCACTAAATCGGCTTAATATATCTTCCTTGACTTGACCAGTCATTCCAGGCTGTTGAGCTCCTTTGCCCATTGGAGTATGTGAGTAAGGATCTGTTGGAAATGCACCATAAAGCTCAGGAGATTTGTGAGGACCTATTCCTGCATTAATTTCAAAATAATGATCAAAAAATCTTTCTATTATATTTGGATCTGAATGGTCTCTTATAGCTTTTTGAGCTGCTTCAATAGTAGCCAAAGATAGTTTAGACACCATGTGCCAATAAATCGAACCTAAGCCTTCATATCCAAAAAAAGTTCCAGAACGACCAGTAAAAGATTTATGGTTGAAATTTGACTCAAATATTTCACATATTATTCTTTTCTCCTTTTTGGTTATAAAATTATATTCAATAGGCAAATTACTTAGTGCATTAGTTAAACAATCTATATTTTGAAAATTACCATTAAAGTGATAACCTCCCAAAATATCTTCTGATATAATCATTTTATTCTTCTCTTTGATTAGCTCCTTCAAAAGATTAGAAGATTCCACTTGTTCTCTTGTTAAATTATTTTTTTCTACAAATCTTGGTAAATTTTTATTAGGGTATAAAATATAACTGTACTGATCAGGTCTAAACAGTTTACTTGATCTCAAACTATCTAAAACACTCAAAGAGTCGATATGATTTAGATAGCCAGAGCTTAAAACTGCAACTTGACCCTCAAGCATTTCAGGAAGTCTAGAAATCAAAACTTTATCTTTCCCTTGTAATGTCATCAAGTTGTATGAATGAAATAAACCATCCTCTCGTTTATTATGTTTAATTGAGTGATCAAGATATTTCAATAAAATTTCCGAAAAATATTTGATCTCTTTCAGCTTAATAACTTCTTTTTTCCCCGAAAAACTATCATTGTATATAGTATCCCTGTAATTGCTTCCGGGTTGACCTAAGCCATCTAAAATTATCTTCCTATTTGTATCAGTTAAAGTAGTTATTAATAAATGTTCATGAGCCTTTAGGGTATCATTTATTTCATTGAAAAAAATCAAAAGTTCAGAAGAAATGGAAACCTCAGTCAAACTAGAATCATTCATTAATCCTTTGAAAAATATTAAAAAACGTCTTAAATAATAGAGTGTTACCATTGAAACTCCATTGCCTACCAGCGCATTGTTAGCATCATTCCATTCAGGCCTTTGAGTGTTCATCCATATACCTGCCTCGGGTATAAAGTTCGATACTTTTGCAAGTAGGGTTGACAAAATTTTTTCAATAAAGTTAACCTTGTAAATAAAAACATGGGTTTCTCTTAGCAAGGCACCATCAACGCCAATTTCTTCTTTTTTTATGCGGATCTTTTCTTCGGCCTTATAATTAAAATCAATCGTATTTTTAGGATCTTTCAAAATATCTTTATAGGATTTTATTTTATAAGGAACATTTGCATAAACGAATAGGTCTGTATTGAAATATTCTTTTAGTCGCTTAGGGTAGTAAGACTGAATAAATTCTAAAAACTTCAATAAATATATTATTTGGTGATCTCCCCAATAGCCAATATATGACCAGGGATTATCAGGCTCAATAACCTCCCAATCAAATCCACCCTTGGTAATCCTGTATGGATTATATCCATCAAATGTTGTTGCGTTTAAAAACCTGTGGATCATACCATCAACAAATTCAGGATAAGAATAGACTAAGGCTTCCCAATTTTGAAAAATATCTCGCCAATTGCCTTGATAGTCTAAAATTTTAGAGCCATCAATTTCATTTTGAGTATTAATTGAAAACTTATTCCATGGTCGACTTGGGTCTCCGTGTCTTCGACTGAATTTTAAAGGAAGGTACTCAAAACATAATCTTTTAAAATTTTTATCTTGATCTCCAGAAGCAATTTTCTTTAAAAAATCCAAATCAAAGGTTTTGGGAAGTCCCTCTAAAATATCAGCTTTTTTAAAAAACACCTTGAAATTTGCTTTTTCTATGTAATTCAAAAAATCTGACTTTTCAATATTATAATTATTGTCAAAAATACCACCACGCATGATATTAAACATTGTATTGGAAAAGTGTCTGGCATTTCGAACTTTATCTGAACTTAGTTGTATCCCATCAGAAGCGCCAACTAACGAAATGAGCTCCTCTGTATCGGCATATATAGACCTATTTACATCATTTTGTAAAATGTCCTGATTTTTCAAATCTTGTTTGAGCTTAATAATGTCTCCTATACTTTGATTGACATTAGAGACGATACTCCATTTTTTTTGATCTTGTGATTTCAAGCTAATATCATCAACTAAAAAATACGCCCCTCTCTCAGATCTAATTTCATATTCCTCAATTGGAAGTTTTCCATATCTAAATAAATTTAACTGTTTAGAGGAAAGAAGTCTTCTGCATTTTGGAAATCCAAGAGACCATACAATATTTGCTTTTAAGGCTTCACTAGGTTCAGCCTTATCAACAATAATTGAACTAAGAGAATAGATAGCAATACCTGTATCAGTCTCTAGCTCACATCTTTTATAAGCATCAACTAAATTACTTGTAGAATTTTGCAAATCTTCATTAACTCCATGAGGCAAAATATTTTGAATACCATCCAATATCCTAATATTGACTGCTTGATCAGATGTATTAATTAATCTACATTTTCTTACAAAACCAAACTGGTTGCTTGTACTCCACTCATACGCGAAATCAACACATAAATCATGGTTCTTTTCTTCAAAAATGATTTTATTGCCAAATGTATTTTTATATAAGTTTCTAGTAGTATTATAAATTTTATTTTGATCATTACCGAAAGGCTCCCACAAGTATCTTGACTTATCTTTTTCAATTAAAAAAATTGATTTACTTCCTGTGTGATTACTAGAGTCTATAATCTTATCATCTGTATAATAAGGGAACAACGCAAAGTCTGGATTTTTTCTTCCAGCAGAAATACCTCCATTGCTTGACATAAAAAGCCAATGATTAGAACTGCTTACAACACTCATAAAAAAGGGACGCATAGAATCGACATTGGAGATTTTAAAAAAAACCTCTCCATCAATCAGCACATAACCGCCTTCAACTTTTTTCTGATTATTTAAAATCGGGTTTTTTCCAATAAAAATATCTTTGATATCAATCATGAATTTAACAGTTATGGTTACTGTAAAAAGTAATTCCTTGTATATTTGAAACCTTGCCTATGTATTCAAAGCAAATTACATTCATTTTTTTGATTTTTGAAATTAAAAACCACAAAAAATAAATAACATTAAAAATATCCGCAAGAGCCAAAAAATTAAACACCTCCGTTCTGGAGGTGTTTAATCTCAATTGAAATATTTAAAAAAACTTACTATGGAGTTGTACAGGGTGAACTAAGCTCCGGTAGAAATCTCCAAAGCTGAGTACTATTTCCCCACATTGAAAGACTTTCTCTGAATTTGTCATTATCAGCTTGATATTGACCCTCTCCATGTGCTTCATTGTAAGCAGTTACAACTTTTGACCATTGTTCAGTTTGATCAGATTGCATTTCGGCGTGATCTGCATGAGCAAAAGCTACAAGCACATTCAGTCCTCTATTCCCTGCTCCTACTGTCCAAACTCCCATATCTAGCTCAGCCTCTGAGCTTACAATTGCGTCATAAACTCGTTTTCTAAAAGTCCAAAAGTCATCAGACTTAGAAGGATCAACATTGTAAAAAATAACTTGTCGCAAAGGTTTTAGACATAAATCTGTAACTTCATGTGAAACATTTTTATTATAGTACCACATTTGAAATAAATCATTAGTAACATGAGGAGTTACTGTCTCATTCCACATTTTATATTCTTCAGGGTTTCCCTCTGCATCAAAAGAAGCTAAATCTTGCTCTATTCTGGCTCTAAATAATTGACCGAATCTATTTCCAGTCTCAATATAAAAAGTATAGTGAGCAAATTTATCGGCAGATTGATTGTACTTTTGCGTCTTAGCTTTTATAGCCTCATAGACTTGTGCGTTTTTACCTTCGTCAACTTTAATGTAACGAGATTTTGCAACTTGTGAATTTAGGTTCACACCTAGAAAGATGAACATTAAAAAAATTATATTTTTCATTTTGAATATATTTGGTTAAAAGTCGCAAATATAATAAAATTGATTGCAAATTAAAATTAATAAAACCACATTGATGTTCTATTTTCATAAATTTGATTCATGACAATTGATATATACCACATAAATGCTTTTACTTATAAGAAAAATATCGGTAACCCAGCCTGTGTAATTGAGTTAAAAAATTGGTTGCCAGATTCTACTATGCTTAAAATAGCAAAGGATAATAGAGTTGCTGAAACATCTTTTTTTATTAGAGATGAAAATAGTTTTTCCCTGCGTTGGTTTACTCCAGAAATTGAAATGGATCTGTGTGGACATGCAACACTGGCTACAGCGCATTGTATTATTTCACAAACAAATTACGAAAATGAAACTATATTATTTAAAACAAAAAGTGGTCTATTAGACGTTAAGTTTTCAAATAAAATGTATCACATGAATCTACCAAAACGAGAGGGCAAATCGGCTATTCTTCCAAAGGCAATTTATGATGCACTGAATATCAAGCCATTAGAAACCTTCAAAGCACGCGATTATATGCTTGTTTATAAATCTGAGGAAGACATCAAAGCAATTAAAGTAAATCAATCCATTTTTGATCAAATTAATATTGCCCCTGGGGGAGTAATAGTTACAGCGCCAGGAAAAAGCTCTGATTTTGTGTCACGATTCTTTACTCCTCAAGCCAGTGTATTTGAAGATCCTGTAACTGGTTCTTCTCATTGCACTCTGACTCCTTACTGGGCAAATAGATTAGGGAAAAATGAATTAGAAGCTTTACAACTCTCAAAACGTGGAGGAAAATTATTTTGTATTAATAAAGCAGATAAGGTACAAGTTAGCGGACAAGCCGTGACATCAAAAAAAAGTATTTTAGAAATAAAAAAGAGTCACCATTTCTGATGACTCATTTGTAGCGGGAACTGGACTCGAACCAGTGACCTTCGGGTTATGAGCCCGACGAGCTACCTACTGCTCTATCCCGCGATATAGGACGACAAATATACAATCTTTTTCGAATTTTAAAAGAATTTTAATAATTAATAGAAATTACTGTTCAATGCTTTGAACTTCAAAATTGGTTATTCCGTTATTAAAACATTTGATTTTAAACTCAATTGGGTTGCAACAAACCTCACAATCTTCAATATAGCTTTGGAGAAGCTGTGATGTATCAACCAATATAGAAGCTTCCTCCCAGCAGTATGGACATTGATAAAAAGATTCTTTGATCATTGAAATTTAAAAAATCTGAGAATTTAAAGGAATCCTTTTAGATTATAATTAGTAACTCCACATATCCTGCTCTAAGTTCCTGATTTTTTCCCTAATGCGCTGTGACTCTAGCAACTGCAACAATGCATTTTCAGGAAGATAATCATTGATGTCCCTGTCCTCGTAAACATTATCTTCTTTATAAATAAATCCAGAAAAACGCCTGGAATTAATCAAGTGATCAAACGAAATAGGCTTAGATGTGTTTTTGTTATTAAATGACAATGCGTTGTGTAAAAAGGGTCTTGCGTCTGGATAAAAAACCCAAAATAAGTCTACTGTTTCTAATTCTACGTTAACATTAGTAGCATTATTATTGACCAAATCTTTAGATCTAGGGGTTATAACAACCGGAGCGATTGCTATTGGTCTGTATCTTAAATCTGATTGCCTTTTATCAAAATACCAAACTCCTTTAATTCTATAACTTTGAACGTCAGCATAGCCAACTTGCTCCTGGGCATACTCTTCTTCCCTGAGTAACTTATTTTCAAATATCAACTCGTCCATACGCTTTAAATACTCTGCATATTCATCCTCAGGGTAGCTAGGATCTAGTTCATCAATTTCAGAATATTCACCTATGTCAACTCCTGCATTAATCAAGAACTGTTCTTTGTTTCCAGCTTCATTAACGATTCTATCTAATCCAATATTCAAACCATCTCCATTATATATTCTTTGGTAAATTAGTTTCTGCCTTAAATCTGGGATTGTTAGGACATCCTTAAAATTATCTCTTTGATAAACAGGAAGGTCTCCATCTAAGGCTGCTTTTAGTAAATAATGAAGAAGAGGTCTTCTTTCGTTACCAACTACTACAGTATCGATAGGATATAGCATCGGAAAATTGACTCTTTCATCTAAATTAATCTCTTCCCAAATTGTTTTAGAAAATATAACATCTTTCTCGCTAATAAATCCATATGGTAAAGGAGAATTATCTGAATCAATTTCATCGTAAATTGATTTTTGCCCTATTTCGTCAGGAGACTTGGCATTTAAAATATTAGCTTGACCAAAAGCTACAACTGAAGACAAAAATAATAATAAGATATATATACGTTTCATAAAATTAGTTTGCTAATTGAATAATTATTGGTGAAGCATCTTTAATTGTAGTTTTAGCTCTAGTCCTTACTTTAATGTTATCAATAACCACAATCGTGTTCCTTGGAGCATTATTTACTAAAGCTTTTGCTCCAGAGTCTAAGCGAGACCCTGTTACGGATCGTGTTTGGCCTTGAACTGTTATATCAAACTTTGCCACTGTTGCGGGAAGATCGTAAATAAAATCAGGAAAATCTGCTTTTATTGAAGAGACTGTTAGGTTACGCTTGTTCATCCTAACAGATCCACTTTGTCCATTTGATAGCAGACCTCTTGGAGTTGGTATATTTTTTATTCTAAAGGATCTTTTAGAAGAAACTTTACTTCCATCATCAAGTGTTGCCAAAACATTTATTATCACACTCGAACCACTACTAGGGGGAGTTATGGTGTACTTTCCTTGTCCTGACTTTTTACTTATTCCAGGGGCTTGAACAGAAACCTTATTGTCTGGAACCCCAGCAAAGGATATTGTCAAAGGATTTTCAAGGCCTCTATATACAACGTTCATTTTATCAGCTGCTACGGAAGCTTCTTTAGGTCTGGGAACAACCACATAATTACCTTTAATCGGAATCTTTATCTCTTTACGATCTTCAAGAAAAGTGAATTCTCCATTTATTTCCTTTTCTCCAATATTTCCAACATTAAAATCTAACATTGCTTCGCCTTTGGCATTGACGGCGTTGGCAATATTAATTTGTTCACCTTGAACGACTAGTTTTGTTGGGGTAACACTAGCATATTTACCCAGAACAACCTTACCTTGAAACTTTTCGCCAGCAAAAAAAGCAGATTTATCGGCTAGCACAATAGCTTGATAATTTTTTAATGTTACCGCCTCAGTTAATGTATTACCTAAAAACAAATTAAACATACTCGATTCCGTTGTCTTAATATCATTTTGCAGTGCGGTTAATTTTGCATAAGAAGCGATAGCAGGGAATCCTTTGTAATTGTAATCTAGGTAAGCTTGATTAGCTTTTGCTTTTGCATTGTAAATATCCTCCGTATTGAATCGCTCATCAAAACCTTCCAAGGATTTTTTATACTTTATATCTGTACCTAAAACTTCTCTCACTTTGTCTTTGTAAGCTTCAATTTTTACCATTACATTTTTTCCAGTTTCAGTTAAGCCATCACCAGTGAACCAAAGATTATCAAAAAGATCTGTTTTGTCCATTTTCTCAAAGGGAAGTTCACCTGTTTCAGTATCAATTTCATACTTTCCTGCCCTAAGAAGCTCAATTTTTTGACTTTCAATGAAATTATAAAGTTCTTCAGATGCTATACTGATTTGCTGAGCACGATTTGCAGCATCTCTGAACTCCTCTGGCTTTTCGTCCCCCTTAGTGATAAGGTCATTTAATAATGCCTCATTGGTTTCAGTTGCATTTTCATTAGACTCGGCAAATTTAGTTTCCATACGTCCAAAAGCAGAAAGAACTTCCTTGGACATATTCATGGCCATCATTGCTATGAAAACCAAATACATCAAGTTAATCATTTTCTGTCTTGCAGATAATTTTCCTCCCGCCATATTATTTAATCTTTTAAGTTTTTATTTAAAATTAGCTCTTTTTATTCATCGCAGATAACATACCCCCGTAAACTCCATTTAATGAAGATAAGTTAGAAGCTAAGGATTCCATTTGTTCTTTTAGTTTTGTAGCATTCTCAATATTAGCCTCATTTATTTCTGCCTGTCTACTAGCGCTTTCCAATTGAGCTTTGTAGATTGAATTAATTGATTCCATTTGTTCGGTGGCTTTGGCCATTTGATCAGTGTATCTCTGTGATGCACCAGCAGAACCATCCATTGATGAAGCAGTTTCGTTGAGATTCTTTATGTTTTCCCCTAAACTTTTTACCAATTCACCGTCGATCTTAGCTTCTTTAAGAAGAGTATCAAGTTTTTTTGTTAAGATACCTTCAGGAGATTCTTTTTTACCTGAGGATTTGGAAGATCTGCCTGATAGCTCAGGATATACTAACGACCAATCAAAATCAACTTTCATCCTTTCAAAAGCGGAGTATGTAAATACACCTGCTTCAACAAGCATTCCAATAGTTAATATTTCACTTGCATAGGGCCAGTGTTGTATCTTAAAAAGAGCCCCTACGATTACAATTGCAGCACCTAGGCCGTAAATCATATTTGTTAAAGTAATATTCCCTTCTTTTGCCATAATAATCTGTTTTTTTTATTAAATTTAATTTTTTATCTGTTTGTTAGTTTGTTGCAGCATTCGCAGTCACGTCAGTTCCTAAATAGTCTTGTACCGTGCGAAAGCCAATAAAGCTTCTCGCAGAATCAGCATGTTCATAATCCCTGGTACTTACCTGTAAATAGTAGGCTACATCTTTCCAAGAACCTCCTCTAATAACCTTCATTGGATTGTTGACATCGTTAACGCTAGGGTTGAAAGAAGCACTAATTTCGTATGAAGATGCTTCGTAAGATGAGCTCACCCATTCAGATACATTCCCTGCCATATTGTAAAGGTTATAGTCATTAGGTTCATATGCATCCGCTTCAACTGTATATAGTGCTTGATCAGCAGCATAATTACCTCTTAATGGTTTGAAATTGGCTAAAAAACAACCTCGATCATTCTTAGCGTATGGCCCACCCCAAGGAAAGGCTGCTCCTTCTATACCGCCTCTAGCAGCATATTCCCATTCAGCCTCTGAAGGAAGTCTAAATGTAGTAACGCTTTGCTTATTTTTTTGCTTTTGGTAACTATTCTTGTAAATGGTTCTCCACTGACAAAATGCGTCCGCTTGTTCCCAAGTTACACCAACAACTGGATAATCTCCGAAAGCCTCGTGTGAAAAATATGTATGGAACATGGGCTCATTGTATGAATACTTAAAGTCTTTAAGCCAAACGGCAGTATCTGGATAAACAGTCACTCCATATTTTTCAATAAAATCACTGCGTTTTAGCTCGCCACTATTTATTTCCTCAGCAAAATTAGTCATACCATCAAAGTCCCACTTAGTATATTCGAACTCAAATTGATCGACTTCCCATGCTTTAATTCCGTTGAAAGACTCTTCTTTTGGTATAATCATTTCTTCTATGACCTCAACATAATCACGATCATAATCATCAAAATCTTTCTGGTCGTATGAGAGTTCTACATCCCAATCAAGTGGGAGATAATATTCGGGGCCAACATAAGAATCGGAAAGAGAATTTCCATAAACTCTTGATTCACCACTAGCTATGTATTTGGCATAGGAAAACTCTTCGTCGTCTGCGTTGTCATCGCTGACTAGCATCCCCTTGGGATAAAAAAGACCAATGCCTTGATCCAACCTTTCATCATCTTCATTGACATCATATCCAAGAACTTCTACTGACCTGATTGCCAACCTTCTTCTTACAATTGAGTCACGAACCCAATTGATGAACTGTCTGTATTCGCTATTGGTTATTTCAGTTTCGTCCATGTAAAAAGAACGAACGGTAACAGTTCTAGGGGGGGCATCCTGCAAGTCAATAATATCATCATCTGACTTACCCATAATAAAAGCACCACCGGGAACTAAACTCATTCCATAAGGTTTTTCAGGGTGCCAGCGTTTGCCTTTAACACCGATAAGTTCACCTTTGTCTTTATTCCCACATCCAAGAACAAAAACAAATAGAAATAAATAAACTACAATTTTTTTCATTTTATCATTAGTAGGTTTCCAATCTCCTTTAAATTAAAGTCCGTAAACTTATTTATATATTTTTACAATTACAAATTTTTTATTCTTAATTGTTTTCTTTAGGCAATGAATATAAAATCAATTTTTCTTATATGCCTTGTACCAACGTTCTGGAATAATGCCCTGAACAGCTTTGTCATAATCATCTTCAGTACAGGCTAATAACGCGCTTTTAGACGATTTAGTGTGTAATATCTTTAAAAATGGAGTTTCAACCCACCATCGCCCAGTTTTGAGGCTTTTATGAAAAACCAATTTATGGCCCTGAACTAAAACATTATATTTCATGAATTCATTGGAATTTTTAAAATTATCGTCCTCAATTCTACAATAGTAGCCCTCAATAAAATACCAAATCATTTGAGCAATTAGTTCTGATGTTGAGCCGTTTTTCAAAGACAAATCATATTCATATATTCCGAAAGAAGAAACTTTATTACTTATACCTGCATATCTTGAAATAGCACATATTTCTCGACTATCAAATCCATTTGGTGAAAACGTTTTATTTGATCTCAGTTCTGATGATTTAATGCAATTTAAATCGATCGAAACCAAATCAGCATCTCGTAAAATAGGTTCAACAAACTTAATATCTCTATTAACTTTTCCAAGTCTATAAAACTCAAAATAGAGTTTATCCATTAGGTCAATCTCCTCTTGTGAATTGTAATAAGTTTGAAATCCAACTACAGAGTAATTATGTAAGTTATAAGGTTTCTCTAAGATTATTTTGCCAACATAGTTGGTATTTGTTATCGGCTTTGAAGAGTCACCAATATCAAAGCTTTTATCAATATTAACTATATTGATCATAGACTTAATTTTATCATAAGAGCGGTAGTTTGCAAAAGTAATGTCTTGACTTCCACCAATAATTATTGGAATAACATTTTTTTTCAACAGAAACTCAACAGTGCTAGCAACAGCAAAATAGGTGTCTTTTACAGTGTTACCCATATTAATATTGCCTAAATCTGCAACATTGCAATCCCAATTTCCTGGAAATAAAGAGTAAAGGGACTTACGTACTTGATCAAGATTAGAGGTTAAAGGTAAATTATGCTCTGACTGTCTTGATTCTACAACTCCAAAAATTGCAATATCTAAGTCTTCAACAGCGGGAAAGTAATTAGTCGTGTGTAATTTTATTTTTTTGCCAAGGCTCTGGGAATGTAAAGGCGCAGTGATTTCAATCAAGTGGTCTGATACTGGGGATAACAAATTTATATCCATTATTATTTTCTTGATGTTTTTGGTTTGGAAACTTTCTTTTTAGACTCTTTATTAATCAAAGCAGTACAGTCTTCCAAAGTGAACTTTTTAACATCAACGTTTTTCGAAAGTTCAATTTTTATTTTTCCTTTTATGATGTTATGTCTACCCCAACGCGCTTTTTCTACGCGGATTCCTTCATGAACCCAATTGTGAACAATCTTTTCTTTTTCTTTTTTAATTTTTTCTACTATTAACTCCTCAATATTTTCATCGGACAAATTATCCCAATCATATTTTTTACTTACGTTTATAAACAAATTATTCCACTTAATGAAGGGGCCAAAGCGTCCTTTTCCTTTTGTGACTGGCTGGCCATCAAAAAAGTAGATAGGCTCATCGGCTTTCTCGCGCTGCTTAATAAACTCTATTGCTTGATCAAGCTCAACATTTACTGGATTGATATCTTTAGGAATGGAGATAAACTTCTCCCCGTGTTTAATATAAGGCCCAAATCGCCCATTGTTGATTAAAATTTCTTTATCTCTGAAAGTCCCTAAATTCTTAGGTAATTTAAATAAATCTAAGGCTTGTTCGAACGAAATATTTGATAACTGAAGATTGGGAGGCACTGAAGCAAAAATTTGTTTTTCTTCATCATCTGGACTTCCTATCTGTGCCATGGGACCAAATTTTCCTAGGCGAACGCTGACTTGACGACCTGTTTTTGGATCAGAACCTAGTATTCTTTCACCAGATTGACGGCTAGCATTTTCTCTTACATCTTCAACATTGGGATGAAAAGAGTTGTAAAAATCCTTCATCATTTTTGTCCAATCTGACTTTCCACTTGCTATGGCATCAAAATCCGCTTCAACTTTAGCTGTAAAATTATAGTCAAGTATTGCTTCAAAATGGTTTACTAAAAAATCAGTTACAATTATACCAATATCAGTTGGAACTAATTTTCCTTTATCTGAACCAACTTTTTCAGATTGAGAAGATTCAATGATTTTATTTTCCTCGAAAGTTAAAACACTGTAATTCCGCAATTGACCGTCAACATTGCCCTTCTCTACATAATTTCTGTTTTGTATTGTTGAGATAGTGGGGGCATAGGTTGATGGTCTTCCAATACCAAGTTCCTCAAGTTTTTTTACTAAGGAGGCCTCGGAGTATCGGTATGGAGCTCTTGAAAAGCGTTCTGTTGCAATAATGGATTCATTAACAAGGAAACTATCTAATTTCATTGCAGGCAACATACCCGCTTGTTCAGCATTTTCATCATCAGTCCCTTCTTTATATAACTTTAAAAACCCATCGAAAATGATTACCTCGCCGTTAGCAGTAAAAATTTCATTATGATTTTGCGTGCTGATTTTTACATTTGTTCTTTCTAAATTGGCGTCACTCATTTGAGATGCAATTGCTCTTTTCCATATTAACTCATAAAGTCTTGATTGATCCATATCCACATCCAATTTGTGGATAGCAAAATTTGTAGGTCGTACAGACTCGTGAGCCTCTTGAGCACCTTTTGATTTTCCTTTGAAATTGCGTGGGTAGCTGTAGGATTTACCATAAGAGGACAAAATTTCTTGAGCTGCAGAATCTTTAGCTTCATTTGATAGACTCACACTATCAGTTCTCATGTAGGTAATATAGCCTGCTTCATATAAGCGCTGGGCCAAAGTCATTGTCTTGCTAACAGAAAAATACAATTTTCGCGATGCTTCTTGTTGTAAAGTTGAGGTTGTAAATGGTGGAGCAGGAGATTTCTTTGCAGGTTTTTTATCAATTGAAAACACTTTATATACCGAATTTAAGTTGCTTTCTAAAAATAGACGAGCTTCATTTTTAGAATTAAAAGGTTTTGTGATTTTAGCCTTAAACGGCCTACCATCACTTGTCTTAAAAAAACCTTCAACTCTATAATTAGACTGAGAATTAAAATCCCTTATTTCTCTCTCTCTTTCTACGATTAGTCTAACTGAGACTGATTGAACTCTACCCGCTGAAAGCCCTGTTTTTACTTTACGCCACAACACAGGGGATAGCTCATATCCTACTATTCTGTCTAATACACGCCGAGCCTGTTGGGCATCTACTAAATCGTAGTCAATTGATCGCGGATTACTAACTGCTTTTTCAATAGCCCCCTTGGTAATTTCATGAAATACAATTCGCTTTGTTTTTGATTTGTCTAATTTTAAAGTCTCGGACAAATGCCAGGCAATTGCCTCACCTTCTCTATCTTCATCGCTTGCAAGCCAAACAGTTTCTGCTTTATTAGCTAATTCTCTCAATTTTTTTACTAATGGTTTTTTTTCTTTACTGATTTCATATTTGGGAGTAAAATCACCATTTACGTCTATACCTAGTTCTTTTGAAGGGAGATCGGCAATATGTCCAAAACTCGAAGCAACTTTATATTCTTTTCCAAGAAATTTTTCAATTGTTTTAGCCTTAGCAGGCGACTCAACGATAACAAGATTTTTAGCCATAAATTATTTATTAAGGTCACAAATGTATATGAAATTTTCGATTGTATTTTTTAAATTTTTGCCAAAATTAAAATTAAATATCTCTTTTTTATATTATTTTGAATGGAAAATTTTAATTTAAATAACTGATAACCAGAAACTTAAGTCATTATAAAATTTTAATTTTTTTTTTTTAAGTTTAATCAAAAAAAACTCAAACTAAAATAATAGGAAAAAGTATGGAATGGTACCTAAAAGTTATGCGTGAAAATTATGCGAATTTTAATGGACGCGCTAGAAGAAAAGAATATTGGATGTTTACATTGTTTCATACTCTTTTGGTTATAGCATGTGCTTTTACTTTAGCTCTCTTGGTCGCAACCGGGCCATACTCGCTCACTCTTTTAGTCGCAATCATGTTTATTGCTGTTATTCTTGCTCATGTTGTTCCTTCTCTAGCTATTAGCGTTAGAAGGTTACATGATTTAGGCCAAAGTGGTTGGTTTTTATTGCTAGCTTTGATCCCGTATATTGGTAGCTTGATCATTTTTGTTTTCTCTGTTATTGAAGGCAATAAAGGGACTAACAAATATGGTCCTGATCCAAAAGCATGAACAAAAATCAAAAAATCAACTATTTATTTGATCTTTAATTGATTCTTTGTTTTAACATGACAACTTGTCATAAAACCTAAAAATTCATATCTTTGGGAATTAATTATTAAAACTAGAGTTTAAATAAACTATGGAAAAAGTTATAAATGAATCAATTCAAGGTTGTTCTACATCCCTAATTGGTCATAACAATAACATCAAAAAGTTATACATTGAGAGTTATGGCTGTCAAATGAACTTTAGTGATAGTGAAATAGTAGCGTCCATACTTCGCAAGGAGGGTTTTAATACAACATCAAAGTTAAAGGAAGCTGATTTAGTTTTAGTTAATACCTGCTCCATAAGAGATAAAGCCGAACAGACAATTAGAAAAAGGCTTGAGAAATTCAATTCGATCAAACAAATAAACCCAAAAATGAAAGTTGGCGTATTAGGCTGTATGGCTGAAAGACTAAAATCGAAGTTACTGGACGAAGAAAAGATTGTTGACTTGGTCGTTGGACCAGACGCCTACAAGGATCTACCTAATCTTGTTTCACAATTGGATGCAGGAAATAGTGCAGTAAATGTGCTTTTATCAAAAGTTGAAACTTATGCTGACATAGACCCAGAAAGACTGAATACAAATGGTGTGACTGCTTTTGTCTCTATCACTCGAGGATGTGACAATATGTGTACATTTTGTGTAGTCCCATTCACAAGAGGTAGGGAACGTAGTCGAAACCCTATTAGTATCATTAAAGAAATTAATGATTTGTGGGAAAAGGGCTATAAAGAAATTACGCTTTTAGGCCAAAATGTAGATAGTTATCTTTGGTATGGAGGGGGTTTAAAGAAAGATTATTCAAAAGCATCAAGTATTCAAAAGGCTTCAGCTCTGAGATTTTCGGATTTACTAGAATTATGTGCCAAAGAACAACCAAAAATGCGTTTTCGCTTTTCCACTTCAAATCCACAAGATATGTCAATTGATGTAATTAAAAACATGGCTAAATATGATAATATCTGCAATCACATTCACCTACCAGTACAGAGCGGAAGTGATGATATTTTAAAAGCAATGAATAGGCAACACACGCGAGAGGAGTATTTAAATCTTGTTAAAGACATAAAAAAACATTTGCCAAATTGTACTATTTCACATGATATGATTTGTGGATTCCCCAATGAATCCGAAAAAGATCATCAAGATACACTAGATCTAATGGAAAATATTAAATACAGTTTTGGTTATATGTTTACTTACTCAGAACGGCCAGGGACAGCCGCTGCCAGAAAATTAAAAGATAATATTCCCGTTAGCGTAAAAAAACGACGTTTGAGTGAAGTAATTGAGTTGCAACAAAGACATAGTAGTGAAAGAAATAAAGAATTTTTTGGCCAAGTAACAGAAGTCTTAATTGAGAAAACATCAAAAAAGTCTGACTTTGAATGGGCTGGTAGAAACCCTCAAAATATGATGGTGGTTTTTCCAAAAAAATATTTCAAGCCAGGAGATCTTGTACAAGTTAAAATAAATGATTACACGAGTGCAACTCTCAAGGGGGTTGCTATTGGTTATTCAAAAAATAATTAAGCTATGGAAACTGTTCAATCAATAAAACAAAGGTTCGGAATCATTGGCAATGATAAATCACTTAACAGAGGAATAGAGAAATCCATTCAGGTAGCCTCAACAGATATTTCAGTATTAGTTACTGGTGAAAGTGGTGTTGGTAAAGAAGCTATTCCCAAAATAATTCACCAATTATCACATAGAAAGCACGGTAAATATATCGCAGTAAATTGTGGAGCAATTCCAGAAGGAACAATTGACAGTGAGCTTTTTGGTCATGAAAAAGGGGCTTTTACTGGAGCAACACAAACTCGCTCAGGATACTTTGAAGTTGCAGATGGAGGTACTATCTTTCTTGATGAGGTTGGGGAACTTCCAATGACAACTCAAGTACGTTTATTGAGAGTTCTAGAAAATGGAGAATTCATTAAGGTTGGATCAAGTAAAGTTCAAAAAACAAATGTTAGAATTGTAGCAGCTACTAACATTAAAATGTTTGAAGCAATCAAAAAAGAAAAGTTTAGGGAAGATCTTTATTATCGACTCAGCACGATTGAAATAAATTTACCACCACTTCGTAAAAGAAAACAAGATATACATTTATTATTTAGAAAATTTTCAAGTGACTTTGCAGTAAAATATAAAATGCCTACGATTCGCTTAACCGAGGATTCTATTGATTTATTAGAAAACTATAGCTGGACAGGAAACATACGACAGCTCAGAAACATAGCTGAACAAATTTCTGTCTTAGAATCAAAAAGAGAAATTAATCACACAACACTCAAATCCTATCTGCCAGATATGGGCATGCAATTACCTGCTTTAGTAAAAGATAAAAGAAACAACAGTGATTTTAGTACAGAAAGAGAAATTTTATATAAGGTGCTTTTTGATATGAAAAGCGACCTAAACGATTTAAAAAAGCTTACACTTGAACTGATGGAAAATGAGAATTATCAAGACGTACAGAAGAAAAACGAAAACTTGATTCAAAAAATTTACAATGATTCAGAAGATAAATTAAAAAATGAAAGTAAAATTTTAGAATTAACAGATCACATCAAAAGAGAAGATAAAATTGAAGTTGTAGCAGAAAATAAAAAGTATGATTTTATTGAAGATATTGAAGAAGAAGAAGAGACGTTGTCGCTTCATGATAAAGAAATTGAGCTTATCAAAAAATCTCTTCTGCGACACAGTGGAAAAAGAAAACTGGCTGCCGAAGAGCTTGGTATTTCAGAACGAACACTTTACCGAAAAATAAAGCAATATGATCTTTGATTTTAGAAAAAAAATCTTTTTTGTAGCCACGTTATTAGTTGTTGGATGTGGTTATTATTCCTTCACAGGAATTTCTGTAAGTGATAAAACTAAAACTTTTCAAGTAAATTACTTTCAAAATAATTCTGATTTGATTGAACCTGGAATTGACAGAGATTTTACTCTAGCACTGCAGGATATCATTCTTAATCAAACAAACTTATCACTTGTTAAGTCAAATGGTGATTTAGTTTATGAAGGCGAAATAATTGAATACAGAATTTCACCAACTACAGCAACTGCTGACAATAGAGCTGAACAAAATAGGCTAACTATAGCCATTAATGTTAGATTTATAAATAAATTTGATATTGAGGCGGAATTTGAAAAAAGGTTTTCTTTTTTTTATGATTACGCTGGAAGTGCACAATTAATTGGGGCTCAAAAAACTACAGCAATTAAAGAAATATTCGATAGAATAACTCAGGACATAATAAATGCCTCGTTGGCAAACTGGTAAATGAAAAAAATAAAATTTTTAGATATCTTAAATTCTAGTTCTGGCTTAAATTCTGATGATTTATTAGAATTGGAATCAGTTATAAATGAATTTCCATACTTTCAAGCTGCAAGAGCGGTCTATTTAAAAGGGCTTAAAACCGAAAAAAGTTTCAAATACAATAAGGCATTAAAGAATACCGCGGCTTATACATCTGAGAGACAAATTTTGTTCGACTTAATTACATCAGATGATTTCAATCAAAATAAAATTTCTGAACATATACAATATAATAATGAAGGTCTAAAAAATATAGCTGTTGAGCATTACAATGATATTTCTGATTCAAATGAAAAAACTAAAAATCAAAAAGATGAAGAATTTATTTTAAAAATAGGTCAACCTCTAGAATTTGACAAAAATGACTCCCACTCTTTCAGTGAGTGGTTAAATTTGACTAAAATTTCAACTATCGACAGGACGAATCATACTAATCAGCGCCAACAAAAAAATATTAATATTATAGACTCATTTATTGATAAAAAACCTAGGATAGCAAAGTTGGAATCTCCTAATTCGTTAGAAAATTTAGCTGAAAAATCTATTTTGAAACCAGATGATTTAATGACCGAAACATTAGCCAGAATTTACTTAGAACAAAAAAACTATGATAAAGCTATAAAATCGTTCAAAATTTTAAGTTTGAAATATCCAGAAAAAAGTAGTTTATTTGCAAACCAAATTAAGGCAATTAAGAAATTACAAGAAAAATAAATTAGTTATGAATACCTTTTCAATATTTTTAATTCTAATTGTAATAGTGGCTTTTTTACTTGTATTAGTGATAATGGTTCAAAACCCAAAGGGTGGTGGACTTGCATCTTCTTTCGGAGGTGGTGGAGTCCAGCAATTAGGCGGAGTCAAACAAACAACAGATTTTTTAGATAAAAGTACTTGGGCTCTAGCTATATTACTTTTAGCTCTAATACTTTTATCAAATTTTGCTATTGAAAATTCAAATGAAAGTATTGAATCAAAAGCTATAGATTCTAATAATGAAATTTCAAATCCTGTAAAGCAAAGTCCAATTGACTTACCAACCAAGGATAACAACAATAAATAACAGATTTAAATTTTTCATTTCTGCAAGTTTGTCAGTAAAATTGGAATGGCACAATTTTCGATTAATAATTTAAAAAAAAAAATATGGCAATAAAAATTAAACCCCTAGCAGACAGAGTTCTAATAGAACCGCTGGCTGCAGAAACAAAAACAGCTTCTGGAATTATAATACCTGATAATGCTAAAGAGAAGCCACAAAAAGGAAAAGTCATTGCTGTAGGTAATGGCACCAAAGATGAAAAAATGACTGTCAAGATTGGCAATACAGTTCTGTATGGAAAATATTCTGGAACTGAGCTAAAATTTGAAGGTCAAGATTATTTGATAATGCGAGAAAGTGATATCCTCGCTATAGTATAATTTTAAAATTAAGAAAATGGCAAAAGATATTAAGTTTGATATAGATGCACGCGATGGGCTTAAGAAAGGCGTAGATGCACTTGCAAATGCAGTTAAAGTTACTTTAGGCCCGAAAGGAAGAAATGTAATAGTTAGTAAAAGTTTTGGAGCACCACAAGTAACTAAAGATGGTGTTTCTGTTGCAAAAGAAATAGAATTAGAAGATGCCTTAGAAAATATGGGTGCCCAAATGGTTAAAGAAGTAGCTTCCAAAACCAATGACTTAGCAGGTGATGGTACAACAACTGCAACTGTTTTAGCACAAGCTATTGTTAAAGAAGGCCTAAAAAATGTTGCGGCAGGCGCTAATCCCATGGATCTAAAAAAGGGAATCGACAAAGCTGTTCAATCAATTGTTACTGATTTAGAAAAACAAGCTAAAAAGGTTGGGAACTCAAATGAAAAAATCATGCAGATCGCATCAGTTTCTGCTAACAATGATCTTTCTATTGGTGAATTAATCTCTAAGGCCTTTGAAAAAGTTGGCAAAGAAGGTGTCATAACGGTTGAAGAAGCTAAAGGAACAGATACTTATGTTGATGTTGTGGAAGGAATGCAATTTGATAGAGGCTATTTAAGCCCGTATTTTGTGACGGACTCTGATAAAATGATCGCGGACTTAGAAAATCCTTACATATTGCTTTTTGACAAGAAAATTTCCAACTTACAAGAAATACTACCCATTTTAGAGCCAATTGCTCAGTCTGGACGTCCTCTACTTATAATTGCTGAAGATGTTGAAGGCCAAGCACTAGCAACTTTGGTAGTCAATAAGTTAAGAGGTGGTCTTAAAATTGCTGCAGTAAAAGCCCCAGGATTTGGTGACAGAAGAAAAGCAATGCTCGAAGATATTGCTATTCTTACTGGCGCTACTGTGATATCTGAAGAAAGAGGATTCTCTCTAGAAAATACTGATCTCGAAATGCTAGGAAGTGCAGAAACAGTTACAATTGACAAAGATAATACGACTATTGTAAACGGATCTGGAAAAGCTCCTGATATTAAAGCTAGAGTTAACCAGATAAAAAATCAAATTGAAACTACAACAAGTGATTATGACAAGGAAAAGCTACAAGAACGTCTGGCCAAACTAGCTGGAGGTGTAGCAGTACTTTATGTTGGAGCTGCAAGTGAAGTTGAAATGAAAGAGAAAAAAGATCGAGTTGACGACGCATTACATGCTACAAGAGCTGCAGTTGAAGAAGGGATTGTAGCTGGTGGAGGTGTGGCTTTAGTACGCGCACAAAAATCACTAGATAAAATCAAAGATCTCAACGATGATGAGCTCACTGGTGTACAAATTGTATTAAGAGCGGTTGAGGAACCACTCAGAACAATTGTTGATAATGCTGGTGGTGAAGGTAGTGTTGTAATTAATAAAGTTATCGAAGGTAGTGGCGATTTTGGTTACGATGCTAAAGCGGATAAATATGTTGATATGCTTAAGGCAGGAATTATTGATCCCAAAAAAGTAACTAGAGTAGCTCTCGAAAATGCAGCTTCAGTTGCAGGAATGATTCTTACAACGGAGTGTGCTTTAACTGAGATCAAAGAGGATTCGCCAGCTATGCCTCCAATGGGTGGTGGTGGAATGCCTGGTATGATGTAATTTTATTATCTATCCATACAAAAAAGCGCTTTAATTATTAAGCGCTTTTTTTATTTATTTATGATTCTTAATAACCTCGGGATCTCTATACTTACAGCAGGGATAAAGCATGTCGTATGATTCATCGTCTGCCTTAAAATTTTTTGTATCGTGACCAACAGCTGCTATATTTTTCTCAATTGAGCTTAGGTCAACTTTCCTGGAATCGTAAATAAGATCTAATTTATGTGTTTCAATATTCCAAGATGCATGCTTTACTCCCTTTGTTTTCAAACAAGTCTTTTCAATTCTATTTTTACACATTCCACAAACACCATCAACTTGAATTTTGGCTTTCAAACTCTTGCCTTGAGCAATACTCACAAAAGGTGTAAATAATATTGCTAATAATAAAATATAATATTTCATAATTTAAATTTAATAGAGTTTAAGTCTAAGTCCAGCATAATACATACTGCCGAATATTGGTCCATAAACATATGTACTATCAAAATTTGAACCAAAAGGATCATTTGCTGCTAAAATAGGATTTTTTTGTCTAAAATTAGTTACATTTTCACCGCCAGCATATAACTCTAATTTTTTTGAAAAAACTTTTGTAATCTGAAAATTTAATATTGTGAATGAAGGTGAATAATCACTTAGTTGGTAATTCACTGGATTTGTTGCCGTAGATGGTAGCCTTTGTCTTCCAACCCAATTATACGTAAGGTCAAATTTCCAAAAGCGTTGATCTCTGACTAATTTGGTCTGGTATGAAAAATTTGAAAAAAAGCGGTTTTTTGGAATTAATGGTCTATCAAATGTACCCGAAGCAAAGTCCGTTTGAACATCATAATGCTTATATGCTGTCCTTAAATCAAAACGTTCTATTGGAGTATAGTTAAAGTCCAACTGAAGACTGTTAGCATGACTGTTACCAATTAAATTATAAAAATTTATTTCGGTTGGTATTTCATAATCAACAACTACTTGATCCTTGAATTTAGTAGCATAGTAATCAACTGTAATATTTGCATTACGATTAAATATATCGAACTTTTGAGAATAAGACAGCCCATAGTTCCAAGCAATTTCTGGGGAAAGCCCATAAATTTTTCCATTATTATCATTAATGTTTATTGTTCTGCTTGAAGCAAAAATCTTTTGATTTTCACTAAAAATATTTGCAGCTCTTTTACCACGACCGAATGAAAATCGCAGGGCTGATTTTGACCAAGGAGTATACCTTAGATGAAAGCGAGGTGTTAAGAACGTCCCCAATAAATTATGATGATCTATCCGAACTCCAGCTGTTAGGTTTACATTATCTAAGTTGTCAAAAGAATATTCAAAAAAGCTTCCTAAAGAGTTTTCATTTCTTTCATATAATTTATCATTTACAATTTCTTTGTAATTATCGTGAAAAAAAGTAAGGCCTGTTTTAATTTTGTGTCTAGTATCGCTTATTATAGAGTTGTATATTAAATTCGAATAAACACTCTTATGCTTAATATTATAAATATTGTTTCCAAAATATGAGTTGTCTTTGTGATTACTGAACGCTAGCTGAAGTCCTAAGCTTTGATAAGTAATTTCAGGATTCACATATCCAAATTTTCCCGAAAAATCAAATCTTTTTGTTTTAACTTCACTCCCCCAGAACATATTAGTGAACTTGTGCAATGAAGGGATATAATCCAGTTGACCACTTAGTTTATTGTCGTCAAGAATTCTAAAATTAATCAAACTTATAAGCCCCTTCTCTGGGTTTGTATACTGCCATCTGTTCATGACGTTAATTTGATCCCCCAATGGCATATCTAAAAAAGAATCTTTATTTCTATCAAAAGCTAAATTTCGTCTACTACAGTGAACATAAATTCCAGTATCCCACTTTGGACTCACAATGGTATTCACATGAGTATTTATCTCAAATCTCCCACCAACTGAGCCAAACAAATTAAGAAAAAAATTAGGGTCTGTTTGAGGTTTGACAAACTCGACATTAATTTGACCGGTAATGCTTTCAAAGCCATTAATCACACTACCAGCTCCTTTTGTAATTTGCATGCTTTCAATCCAACTTCCTGGGATAAAGCTTAATCCATGTGCTTGAGCAGCACCTCTTATCATTGGAATATTTTCGGAATTTATTAATATGTAAGGGCTTGATAATCCTAACATTTTTATTTCCTTAGCTCCCGAAACAGCATCTGAATAATTAACATCAATGGTAGGATTAGTTTCAAAGCTTTCTGAAAGATTGCAACATGCAGCTTTTAAAAGTTCTTCGCTATCTATTAAAGTTATGTTTCTTGAATCTAAATAAGATTGAGTTAATGTCTTTTTTTGAGATTTTAAAGTGACTGTTTCTAAGCTGATTGATTCCATTATAACTTCAAGCTTAATATTTGGATCTTCT